>NZ_LT703003.1:2325791-2658047 GCF_900149695.1 Anderseniella sp. Alg231-50
CCCAGATCTGGCGCACGAACGACGCTACCGATGTCTTGCCATTGGTACCGGTGACCGCAACCATGACGTCCGGCTGGCGGACATAAAAACGAGCCGCCATGCGAGCGAAAACAAGCCGTGGATTATCGCATACAACCACCGGTACGGCCAGGCCGTCCGGCAGCTCCGCATCGCGACCGGTAACAATCGCAACCGCGCCGTTATCAATCGCACTTTGCACATAGCTTGCGCCGTCGGCTTCGACACCGGCAAGCGCGGCAAACACCTCGCCCTGCTTGATCAGACGGCTGTCGCTGTTCAATCCGGAAACTATTACGTCGCCGGAGCCGTCGGGAATCTCGGCAATGGAATGCATCAGGCTGGACAGTGTCATGCTCATTGGCCGGCACCTGCAAGGCTGGCCTGCGTATCGGCTTTTTTGCGTTCTTTCAGAACCCGGGTCTTGTATTTTTTCAGTTTTCCCGACGAGGTCTCATCAAACTTCGGCATCACCCCCAGAAGCGGGGCAATCCGCGCAATGACCTTGCCGGCGGTCGGTACCGCATTCCAGCCGGACGTAGCATAACCATGGGTTTCCGGCAGCGGCTTTGGTTCATCCAGCATGATCAGGATTACAAATTTCGGATCATCCATGGGAAATGCACCGACGAAGGAGTTCAACCGGTGGTTCTTGGAATACCTGCCGTTGACCACCTTTTCGGCAGTCCCCGTCTTGCCGCCAACGCGGAAGCCCGGCACCCCGGCCTTGCCGGCGGTACCCTTGTCTACATTGAGCTTGAACAAATAGCGCATGTCCGCGCTGGTGGACGGTTTAATCACTTGTTGAGCAAGGGCCTCGGCGGTTTCTGCATCGCGGCGCAGCAACGTAGGCGGTATTAGCTTACCGCCGTTGAGCAAAGCTGCTGCGACTGTGGCACCCTGCAACGGTTGTACGGCAAATCCGTGACCAAAAGACGCCGTGACGGTTACCAGCTTACCCCATTTCTTGGGCAATAACGGCTTGGCCGCCTCAGGCAGTTCGGTAGTCAAACGGTCGAAAAACCCCATCTTGCGCAGGAAAGCCTGGTGACCGTCCAGACCGACATCCAGCGCCATTTTTCCGGTGCCTATGTTTGACGAAAACATGAAGATTTCCGGCACACTCAGAATACGCCGCTTGGCATGGAAATCGTTGATGCGGGCGCGGCCGATCACCAGCGGGTAACGGGCGTCATACCGCGAATTAAGCGTCGCGGTACCGGCGTCGAGAGCCATGGCGAAGGTGACCGCCTTGACGATCGATCCCAGTTCAAACACACCGGCTGTCACGCGATTGACGTTCTCGCTCTTGAGCGCGTCCTTGGGATTGTTGGGACTGTAATCCGGCAGGGAAACCAGCGACAATACCTCACCGGTATCGGACCTGAGCACGATGCCGGCTGCGGCCTTGGCGCTGAACTTGGTGATGGACTTGCGCAACTCGTCGGTGACCGCATGCTGGACACGGACATCAATCGAGGTTTGCGCCGGCATGCTGGCGGCACGTTCCGTCTCGGCAAGTGAAGCCGTGTAGAGAGCACCCTGGTCATCAAGGAACTTCTCGAGGCCTGCAATTCCGTGCGAGTCTACGTCAACGGAACCCAGGACATGGGATGCCAGCTTGCCCATCGGGTAGATGCGGCGGGTTTCCGCCCGGAAACCAACCCCGGGTATGCCCATATTGTGGATCAGCTCACGCTGGCCGGGAGAGACCTCGCGCTTGATCCAGACAAACCGCCGTTTGCGTTTGTCCAGCTTGCGGCGCAGGTCTTTCGCATTCAGTTCAGGCAAGGCGCCCGTCAACAGCTCAACGGCTTCATCGACGTCGATCATCTTGGCTGGGTCAGCATACAGTGATGACACCGGAATATCGGTTGCCAGCACATTGCCGTGCCGGTCGGTTATGTCGGGCCGCGGAATGCGCACCTTGGCATCGAATTGCGCTGTCCGGTTGACCTGCCCGCCCTCAACCAATGTCAGCCATCCAAGCTTGCCGACCAGTACCGCAAATCCCAGTGCAAAGCCTGCCACCACCAGCCGCAGCCGCTTGTGGCCGCGAAAGGTAAAGTCTGCCTGGCTGGTATCGATTGGGTTTGCTCTGGTCATTGCATCATCCGCAACAGGTCTGCCATGGGATCATCGGAGGCCGGAGTCTTGTCCGGTTCATGCGCCGGTGCAGCTGGCAGCTTTGCCGCCAGTCCGTTCAGTTCAACCAGTTGGTCAGGCAGTACAGGCGCGAGCTCCAGATGGTTCCTGGCAAGCTGCTCCAGCCGTTGCGGCCGGGTCAGCATGCTCCACTCGGCATTCAACAGCCCGATAAATTCATATTCGCTTTCGATACCTTTATCGACGCGTGCGATCTCTCTTTCAACCGAGCGGGTCCGGTGTTCAAGGGTGTACAGTGCAAAGCCTGCTGCCAGCACACAGACAACCAGTATGACATTGAGCAATCTCAGCACAGCGTCACCTCGCGTCCGAAATCCTCAAGCGCAAACGGGTGCGGCTCGGCTTCGGTGCGCCTGCCGGCACGAAGCCGCGCAGATCGTGCCCGCGGGTTTGAGGCAGTTTCGCTCTCGTCGGCAACCACGCCGCCACGGGCCAGATCCTCAAAAGACGGATCCGGTTCCGCGACCTGGGGCGCATGGCGCGAGGCTCGCGCGGCGCGCCCCGACCTTTGGTGCAGGAAGCGCTTCACGATCCGGTCCTCAAGGGAATGGAATGTCACAATCGCCAGCCGGCCACCGGGCGCCAGCAACCGTTCAGCTGCTGCAAGTGCTTCAGCCAGTTCTCTCAGTTCCGCATTCACATAGATGCGCAAGGCCTGAAATGTGCGGGTCGCCGGGTGGATGGACGGTCCCTTGAATTTAGGCGGACGGCCAAGCGTTGCCTCGATCAGTGCCGCGAGATCAAGCGTCCGGGTGAAAGGTTCCAGCTTGCGTCGTTTGGTAATTGCTTTTGCAATGGCGAAAGCGCGTTTTTCCTCGCCGAGGACCCCGATGATGTGGCGCAAATCGCGTTCTTCGAACTCGTTGACGACATCTGCCGCGCTGGTGCCCTGCTGCTCCATGCGCATATCCAGAGGCCCGTCCCGCATGAAGGAGAACCCGCGTTCGCCCTGATCCAGTTGCATGGATGACACACCGACATCCAGGACAATACCGTCCACATTGGCCAGTCCGGCATCTGCCGCGATTTGCTCCATCTGCGAAAACCGGCCCTGCACCAGTGTCAGCCGGTCGGCGGAGCTCTGAACCAGCCAGTCACCGGCTGCAATTGCGTTCGGGTCGCGGTCTATGGCGATAACCCTGCAGGACGCGGCATCGAGCACGGCCCTGGTGTAGCCGCCTGCCCCGAAAGTGCCGTCGACAAAGACTTCACCATGCGCCGGGCACAGCACATCCATCACCGGGCCAAGCAGCACAGGTATATGGAGATCTGGCGTATGATCGCCTGAACGGGTCATGGTTGTAATGCGGCTCCACCTGACGAACGGCCCTGAAGGCGCGTCCATCGCCAAAATCTTAACAAGCGTTAGGACTTTGGAGCCGGGATACTTAACAAACCGTTGATTTCATGCCTCGTTTTGCACCCGGAGGGCAAATTTCGCCGTTTGGTACATCTTCCACGGACAAGACACCGGAATAAAACAGGCAAAACGCGGCAACATCCTGACCCGGGTGGCGATGATTCCCTGCAATGCCTGTTTTTCCTGCGCTACGGCAATGGTTTCCCGGTTTATTGGAATTCCGGCCTTGAGGTTGTATACTCGGTTGAGCGATTTGCGAGGCAGCCCGGATCCGGGTCGCTTCGTTGACAGATACACCCGCCCAGGAGGAAATCGATATGAAATCAAGAAAGCTACTCACACTGTGCTGCGCCGCCGCCATGTCTGCCTGCAGTTCGGCCGCTTTTGCTGCGGATGTCGTGATCGGTGTTCCCAACTGGCCGTCCGTTCAGGCAACGGCTCACGTTTTGAAAGTCGCCATGGAAAACAAACTCGGTATTGAGGTCGAGCTGAAGAACGGGTCCAACAAGGCAGTGTTCGACGCAATGGACGCCGGTTCAATCCATGTGCATCCGGAAGCCTGGCTGCCGAACCTGGACCACCTCAAGCGCCAGTATGTCGACGGCAAGAAGTCCATCAAGATGACAGGGAACGCGGCCACCGGCGAACAGGGCATGTGCGTGACCAAGGGAACCGCGGAAAGAACCGGAATCACGGACATCAAGCAACTGAGAGAGCCGGAGATGGCCAAGAAGTTTGATACCGATGGTGACGGCAAAGGCGAGGTCTGGATAGGCGCGCCAGGATGGGGATCGACACCCATCGAGCAGATACGCGCGCGCTCCTACGGGTACGACAAGACATTGGACCTGAAGATCATGGAGGAAGCCGCTGCCCTGGAAACAGTGAACAACGCGGTGAAGGAGAAAAAGGACATCGTCTTTTTCTGCTACACCCCGCATTACATGTTTGCGGCAAATGAACTGGTGCTCCTAAAAGAACCGGCTCACGACCCGAACCAGTGGGTCATCGTGCCGCCATCGCCCACACCGGGCTGGCTGGAAAAATCGTCCGCAGCGGTTGCCTGGGATACCGCAACACTTCATGTCAGCTACGCCACTGCACTTGAACAGGCACAGCCCAAGGCCGCGGCCATGCTGTCCAAGGTGAAACTGGACACCGAAACCCTGACCAAGATGACCTTCGCGCTGGAGGTCGAAAAGCAGGAACCGGCCGCGTTTGCAGCCAAGTGGGTCGAGGAAAACAAGGCGACCGTCGACAGCTGGTTCCAGTAACCGTTGAAGCCAGAATCGGGGAATGGTGAAAATCGGCGGCCGGGTTCGCCTCGTCACCATCCCCGACGAATTGCCACCGGATGATGAGGCCGGCAGGCTGGAAGTCAGTGAGATGAACGGGCAACCGGCCTACATGGACCAAGCCCGGTTTGAGCCGTCTTGCCTGCTCGTGGTGACGTGAAAACGGCCCCTGTTTCGGGGCCGTTTTCAGTTTATCAAAGCACAGTGACTGGCCCGGCACTCAGCGCCGGTTGCCACCCGGCCGGCGGTTCTGACCCTGTCCAGGAGGCGGCGGGCTGCCTGATTTGGTGTCCTTGTGCCGGAAAGTAATGCGGCCCTTGTCGAGATCGTAAGGGGTCATCTCCACCGTCACCCGGTCACCTGCAATGGTGCGAATCCTGAACTTCTTCATCTTGCCGGCAGTGTAGGCGATGATCTCGTGATCATTCTCGAGTTTAACCCGAAAGCGCGAGTCTGGCAGGACCTCGGTAACGATACCTTCAAACTCGAGCACTTCTTCTTTCGACATAAAAACCTATTCCCTCGCGGTGTCTGTTGATGGATGCATACCCGTTTGCGCGCCAGCAATCAATTGCTCAAAAAACAAAAGCCGGACAAAGCCCGCATTTTTGCGCGCTTTTATCCGGCATCAGCCGAAACGGGCTTGCGGTTGCCTGCAATATCAGGCCCCGCTGCCCGAACCAGTTTCCCGACATCACCGCAGCCGGTCCGGTTCAACAGAACCCGCGCTGTTATGTCGTCAGTCAGTTTCAGGCCGGGCTGGTCAGCCCATCTGGATGTCGGTTGCCTGCTGACCTCTGCCGCGTGGATCATCTTCCACGACAAAGCTGACTTTATCGCCGTCAGCAAGTCCTTCCAGGCCTGAACGCTGGATGGCGGTGATGTGCACGAACACATCCTTGGAGCCATCTTCCGGTGCGATAAAGCCGAACCCTTTCTGGGTGTTGAAGAACTTGACGGTGCCGCTGACACGCATGGGGATATTCCTTTCCCGCTATCAATCTGGAATGACCAGTCCGGCTCAAAACTCAGTGCCGGTCTCCGGGCGTACTCGGGAAAGCAGTCGTGCCTCAAATCCAGGACAACGCAATTCTAATCCGATCGTCGCTGGACACATCCATTCCATATTCGATGTGCCGGTGACACCGATCATAGGGCAGAAACCGCCTCAGGGCAATTCAAACAGCAACCAAAAACTGCGGCGGTTCTGCCGTTTTTCTAAAATTGTCCGCGTAAGCACTTTCTGTACCTGTTCCAGGCGGCTTCCGTCTTCAGTTTGAAGGCCTGCTGCTTGTACCAGTGGCATTTTGCGTGAATGGTACTGCCCCGGGCATAGGCAGCATCGCTTGTGACAGCCGATACGCCAAGCATGGAAACGGCGTATATCAAGGTAGCGGCAACTGCATAACTTGCGATCTTCATGTTGATCTCTCCTTTAATGACTTTCTTTATACGGAGATCAGCGCTTCGCCGATCAGCCTGTTGCCGGAATTGATGCAGGCGAGGCCGGGACGAGGCAATTCAAACCGGCTCAAAAACATGTGCGGGAAAGTGACTGACACCAGCCGGCCTGTAAGCCGGGTTCTGTCCATGGCGCATGCTGCACCACTGGATGACCATTCATCTGGGATGTACGTTACCGCACACCTCTTGCGACCAACCCGGGCAGCGTTCCGGAAGAACACGAACCGGCTCGCCATTTAAGGCGCGCCTGCTGCCCCTATTTAGTCTTGCTCCCGGTGGGGTTTGCCGTGCCGCTTCCGTTACCGGACGCGCGGTGCGCTCTTACCGCACCCTTTCACCCTTACCTTCGCCCGTTGCCGGGCGTGAGGCGGTTTGCTTTCTGTGGCACTTTCCCTGGAGTCACCTCCGCCGGACGTTATCCGGCACCGTGTCTCCGTGGAGCCCGGACTTTCCTCACAACGCCCCCGGTCCCGAAGGGATCAGTAACATTGCGCGGTCATCCAGCCGACTGGTGTCAAGGTTTTCATCTAGCACACTTGTTGCGCACATGCACCGGCTTGTTGCGGCTCAGGCAGAACGGGCCGCCAGCACGGCCGCAAGCGTTGCAAGTGTCGACACATCCGCCCGCCCGTCACACAGCTCCGGTCGAAAATGCAGCTGGAAGGCCCGGACCACGGTTGCCGTCGCACCATCATAATCACCGGTCACATCGATGCCGTATCCAAAGGCTGCAAGGTTTTGCTGCAAGCTGCTGACATCAGCACCGACAGCGCCTTCCGCCAGCACCGGCCCGTCAGCAATCGCTGCAGGCGTCACCCACAAACCGATACCCCGGCTTGCCAACCGGGCCCACGGAAATTTTTCTCCCGGGTCAATCTTGCGCCCCGGTGCCACGTCCGAATGAGCCAGGACGTGCCGGGGCTCAATGGCGTGACGGGCGACAATGTCCTGCCCCAGGGCAATCACAGCCTCGATCTGGACATCTGGAAAATCATGATAGTTGTCACCATGGCCGGGATTGCAGATCTCGATGCCGACCGAGCGTGAGTTGATGTCACCGGCGCCTTCCCAGGATGACTTGCCGGCATGCCAGGCGCGTTTGTCTTCATCGACCATGTGCACGATGCCGCCATCCTGGCGCACCAGGTAATGACATGACACCTCGCGCTCGCCGTTTGTCAGTATCTCGATTGCAAATTCAGGTGTCGGCACGCCGGTATAATGCAGCAGCAGTATGTCCGGCCCGGCCACGCCGACGCGGTCGCTGAAATTGGTTGCCGGGATCAGTTCATGCGGCAGGCCGGTAACACTCATATACCACGCTCACGTTCGACCTGCCCCCAGGCCTCGGTGATACGGGCCAGCCGGGTTGTGGCGATTGCCACCGCTTCTTCGGGCATGCCGGCTGCAATATGACGGTCAGGATGGTTTTCCTTCACCAGCTTGCGGTAATGCGCCTTGAGGTCACCGTCGCTTGCTGCGCAGTCAATGCCGAGAATGCTGTAGGGATCGCTGTCGGTACCGCGAAGGTTTCGCGAGCGGATGCAGCCGAAGCGGTCTTCGAGGCCGAATATCTGAGATACTTCCTCCAGGAACGCCAGTTCCTGTTCACCAACGGCCCCGTCGGCACGCGCGATGTGAAACAGGCCGTCAACCAGGTCTTCCAGCACGTCCTTCTGATCGCTGAACAACCTGGCGATCTTGCGGGCATAACTGTCAAAGCCGGTCACTTCCTGCTTTGCCAGGTTGAATACCCGCGCAACATTCTGGGTTTCTTCCGGGTGGATCACGAAAATCTCGCGAAAAGCCGCGATCTCGGCTTCACTTACCAGCCCGTCCGCCTTGGCCATCTTGGCGGACAAAGCAATGACGCCGATGGTGAAGGCAACGGATTTTTGCGGATCGCGTTTTTCACGCGGCGCGCCGACGATACGCGACAATGCCTCGCTGACACTGTCTCCCACCGCCTGAAGTATCTCAGTGATTGTCGTCCATATCGTCATTGCTTGTCAGACTACCCGATGACCATTAGGTTTCGCACCTGTTTCCCGCATCAATTACAAAGATTTCATGTCGCACACCACCAAGGGCTATTTGCTGGCATTTGCCGGTGTCGTCATTTTTGGCCTGACACTGCCGTTTACGCGCATTGCCGTGGCTGAATTGCCGCCGGTGTTCGTCGGTCTGGGCCGCGCCATTTTTGCCGCCGTGATTGCAGGTTTCATGCTGCTGGTGACGCGTTCACCCCGTCCGGTCCGTCGCGACCTGCTGAAATTATTACTGGCGGGATTCGGCATCGTCATCGGCTTTCCGCTGTTTTCCGCCATTGCCATGCAAACCGCCCCGGCCAGTCACGGCGGCGTCGTGTTGGGCATTCTGCCATTGGCAACGGCAGCTGCCGCCATCGTGTTCGCCGGTGAAAACCCGTCATTGAAATTCTGGGCCTGGGCCATAGCAGGTTCTGTTGCGGTGGTTGTGTTTGCCCTGCTGAACGCCGGCGGCGGTGAGCTTTACGGCGCCGATTTGTGGTTGCTGGCATCCATCATCGCCGCCGCCGTCGGCTACGCCATATCAGGCGATCTGACCAGGCGGCTCGGCGGGTGGCAGGTCATTTCCTGGTGCCTGCTGGTCATGGTGCCGATCATCATAATTCCGGTGATGTTTTCCCTGCCAGAGGTGAACTGGAATGCGTCGTCCTCAGCCTGGCTGGCATTTGCCTATGTGGCCGTGTTCTCGCAGTTCCTCGGCTTCTTCTTCTGGAACAACGGCATGGCACTTGCCGGCGTGGCAAAAGCGGGCCAGGTGCAGTTGCTGCAGATCTTCGTGACCCTGGCAGGATCATGGGCCCTGCTCGGTGAAACGGTGACCGCGGTTACCTTCGGTTTTGCTCTAATAGTGGCGCTTTGCGTATGGATGGGCCGCAAGGCATGAGTTGCCTTTATCTCAAAAGACCCCTGCCTCAAGACCTGCCGCCATGGCCAGCCCAAGCTCTTCAACCTGTTGCGTAAAATCGTCCTGCCACTCGCCGTGCAGGATCATCGGCTCCTGCACCAGTTTCCAGCGCAGGCCGCCGGTAATGCTTTCAATGGCGCGGCGCGTACCGGTGCCGTCCAGGCCTGCCCGGATATAGACACCCAGCGGCAAGCCCTGTTTTTCCTCGATCACCCCATAATAGGTGCGGTCGAAAAAGTCCTTCAGGGCACCCGACATGTAGCCGAGATTTTCCGTAGTGCCGAGGATAATGCCGTCACACGCCAGCACATCTTCCGGACCTGCCTCGAACGGTGTTTTCGACACGGTTTCTATGCCCGACACATCCGGTGACGAGGCTCCGCGCACCGCTGCGTCACGAAGCGCGGTGGTGTTGGGCGACGGCACATGCGCGACTATCAGGAGCCGCTTGGTCACGAGTGGCCCTGAACCGCACGTGGCGCATAGGGGGCCTCGAGCGATGCGACCTGCGCATCGGTCAGCTTGATGTCTGTTGCCGCAACCGCATCGCTCAGGTGATGCGGTTTGGTGGCGCCGATAATGGGCGATGTGATGCCCTTGGCCAGCACCCACGCCAGTGCCACCTGCGCCGGTTTCACACCCAGTTTCGCTGCCAGTTTTTCCACCCGCGCCAGCACGGCATAGTCCTGCCTGGTGCCAAAGTATCCTTGCGCGATCTTGTCGGTCTGCCCGCGCGACGTGGCACCCTTGCCATCTTTCGGCTGGTTGCCGGCCAGGAAGCCGCGCGCCATCGGCGACCATGGCACCAGCGCCACGCCTTCTGCCTCGCAATACGGGATCATCTCGCGTTCTTCCTCGCGATAGCACAGGTTGTAGAAATTCTGCATCACGCGGAACTGCGCCCAGCCATTGGCACGCTGCATTTCACGCAGCATGGCGAACTGCCAGGTCCACATGCTGGAGGCCCCGAGATAGGTCGCCTTGCCGGCCCGCACCACATCGTTCAGGGCATCCGCCAGTTCCTCGAACCCGGTGTCGGGGTCAAGCCGGTGAATATACAAAAGGTCGACATAATCGGTTTTCAACCGCTTCAGCGATGCATCTATACCTTCGAGGATGTGCTTGCGTGACAATCCCTTGTCGTTGGGGTCATCGCCCATCGGCAGGCACACCTTGGTGGCGATCACGGCGTTCGACCGCTTCATGTTCGCGGCAACGAAATTGCCGAGAATCTCCTCACTGGCGCCGGTTGAATAAAAGTCAGCCGTGTCGAAGAAATTGATGCCCGCATCCAGTGCGCCCTTGAGGAAGGGTTGCGCCTCCGCCTCGCCCAGCACCCAGGGATGATGCGGCCATCCCGGTGTGCCATAACTCATCATCCCGAGGCAGAGCCGCGATACCTTAACGCCGGCGCCACCAAGTTTCACATAGTCCATGTAGCAAGTCTCCTAATCGAAATCCCGGCGTTTCAGGGTCGCCAATCGGGTTCGTTTTGCACCATAAAGGATGAGCTTCAAATGCGTCAGTTCGATTGCACGCACCCGTTTCAGCACCCCGAGCCACTCCTTCTCCCGCTTCATGGTGGCGTCACTGCATAATTTGCGTGTGGTTGCGATGCCGGCGATCTTCAGCTTCGTTCCGTCTCGTTCGTAGCTGGTGAAAAACCGGTTGCACCCAGCATGGCCGGAAACCTTGCCGTCAGCGCCAAACTGCACAAAGCGGTCATCACCCTCGCCCAGACCCCACTCGGACCCGGCCAGCGAACCGCCACCAGCCTCCCCGGTGGCAGATGCAAAAATCAGCATGCATGTAAAGAAAACCAGAAAGCGCGGCTTTATCATCGCAAAATTATGGGTGAACCCCGCACCGTGGTCAATCAGTTCAGGAATCAAAAAAGCGATTCAGTTAAGGCCAAAGGCCAAAACTAGAACCGCTTTCCAAACCGCAGGACGTACATCCGGTCTCTGCGTCTCTGATGATCAATATAGGGACTAATTATGAAGAAACAATGAACGAGGCGAATTAAAGTGAACCAGCACCGGATTTTTCCTCTGAAAACCGGGAAAAAACAACACTGTTCAACTCTCTCATTTGTTCCATCCATAGTGCCAGACGGGGGAATTGGGCCAGTTTTGCGGCACCTTCCGGCACCATGGAGAAATAGGTCAGCATCGGATAGACATGAGCATCGGCAAGGCTGACCTGGCCTCCGGCCAGCCAGTTTTCCCCGGCAAGCCGCTGCAATTCGCCCAGAATGAGACCGGCACGCCCAAGACCGGGCAGTACACCCTTGTCCTTCCACGGCACATACACGCCCCACACCAGATGCTTGTACACTTCAGTGTCCGCCAGCCGCATGATCTGGCGGGCCCGGGCGCGGGCCCGGATATCGGACGGCATCAGGTCAGGGCCGTCAAAGGCCTCATTGACGTAAGCCGTGATTGCATCGGTTTCATAAAGCTCAAACGTGCCATGCCGGAATGACGGAATGCGGCCAAACGGGTTCAGCTCGAGATAGCTCCCCGGTGGCCCGCCATCGGCAAAGATGTCCACTGGATGCAGCGTGTAGTCCACACCCTTTTCGGCCAGCACGATGCGGCAGATGCGGACATAGACACTATAGTCGGCGCCAAACAGTAAGACGGGTTCGCTCACAGCGACGCAGCAGCCCTTGCTGCCTGATCATAATGACCCGACAGGACCCGCAGTTCCTTGGCAAGGGCCGATGCCGTTTCGGGTTTCAAGCCCAGGGACTTGATGGTTTCCACCAGCAGTTCCTCGCGCACTTCACGGTACTTGCGGCACACTTCGTCGCCCTTGTCGGTCAGCACAACTGTCTTTTCCTTGCCAGACTTGCCCGACTTCACCAGCCCGGCCCCGTCCAGCTTGCGAATGGCATAGGTCACCAGATGAGTGTCTTCGACATTCAGCACCAGGCAAATATCAGCCAGGCGCTTTGGCTTGGTGCGATGGTGCACCGAAAACAGCACAAGCACATCAAGCGGCGACAGGCCGGGCACGCCGGCGGCAGTCATGCAGCGAACCATCCAGCGCTGAAAGGCGTGAGACGCCATGATCAGGCCGAATTCAAACTCCGACAGCGACGGCATCGCACCTTGCGCCAGGTGCGACGACGAGACGATTGGTCCGAGTTTTCCAGTCTTCTCATTATTCATGTTGACAATTTACCGATAAATCGTAGACGTTGGCAAGGATTTTCGTCACCCCAGCGCAGGCTGGCATCCATAAATGCGGACAACCAAGGGAACGTACAATGGCCAAGTGGGATTTCTGGATCGATCGTGGCGGCACGTTCACTGACCTTGTTGCGCGGATGCCCGACGGCAGCCTGAAAGCACACAAGCTGCTGTCGGAAAACCCGGAGAACTATCGCGATGCCGCCATACAGGGGATTCGCGACCTGATGGGGATTGCCAAAGATGCCCCTATACCGGCAGACCAGATTGCAGCGGTCAAAATGGGCACCACGGTGGCCACCAATGCCCTGTTGGAGCGCAAGGGCGACCGCACATTGCTGCTGACCACGCGTGGATTTCGCGACGCGCTGGAAATCGGCTACCAGGCGCGACCCAACATTTTTGACCTCAACATCATCAAGCCGGAACTGCTGTACGAACAGGTAACCGAAGTGGATGAGCGCGTACTGGCCGACGGTACGGTGGAAACGCCGCTGGACGAGACAGGTGCAAGATCTGCACTGCAGGCCGCTTTCGATGCCGGTATCCGCGCCGTTGCCATCGTGTTCATGCACGGATACCGCTATACCGCCCACGAAACCCTGGCCGGTGAGATCGCCGAGGAGATCGGCTTCACGCAAGTCTCCATCAGCCATCAGGTGTCACCCCTGATGAAACTGGTCGGGCGCGGGGATACCACGGTTGTGGATGCCTACCTGTCGCCGATCCTGCGCCGCTATGTGGACCAGGTCGCGACCGAGCTTGGAACCGAAGGCAGTGACTGCCGGCTGATGTTCATGCAGTCATCCGGCGGCTTGACCGCGGCGGAACTGTTTCAGGGCAAGGATGCCATTCTGTCCGGCCCCGCCGGCGGCGTTGTCGGCATGGTCGAAACCGGGCGCATGTCTGGCTTCGAAAAGCTCATCGGCTTTGACATGGGCGGCACCTCTACCGACGTTGCCCATTTCAACGGCGAGTTTGAACGCGCCTTCGAAACCGAGGTCGCCGGTGTCCGCATGCGCGCGCCGATGATGCGCATTCACACTGTGGCCGCCGGCGGCGGTTCCATTCTGCACTATGACGGCTCCCGCTTCCGCGTCGGTCCGGATTCCGCCGGCGCCAACCCGGGCCCCGCCTGCTACCGGCGTGGCGGACCGCTGGCCGTATCGGATGCCAACGTCATGCTGGGCAAACTCAACCCGGCTCACTTCCCTCAAGTGTTCGGGCCCAATGGCGATGAACCGCTTGATGCTGACGTGGTGCGTGAAAAATTCACCGCCATGGCCAATGACATCGGCGATGGGAAAAACCCTGAAGATGTCGCGGAAGGGTTCATCCGCATAGCGGTCGAGAACATGGCCAACGCCATCAAGAAGATTTCAGTGCAGCGCGGCTATGACGTGCAGGGCTATGCGCTCAACTGTTTCGGCGGTGCCGGAGGCCAGCACGCCTGCCTGATTGCCGACACGCTGGGCATGAAAACCGTCTACATCCACCCCTTTGCCGGCGTGCTTTCGGCCTATGGCATGGGCCTGGCCGACATTCGCAGCCACCGCCAGCAGGCGGTCGAGGAAACCCTGGCCCCGGACATTGAATCAACTCTCCAGAAAATTGCCGCAAGCCTTTCAAAAGACTCGGTAAACGAGTTGACCGGACAGGGCGTTTCTGTATCCGAAACAACCACCTTTCCACGTGCGCTGCTGCGCTACAAGGGAACGGATTCGGCTCTGGACGCAGACCTTGATACAGCTGAGCGGATGCGCGCCCAGTTTGAAACGGCCCACAAGGCCCAGTTCGGTTTTTCCAGCCCCGGCACGGACATAATAGTTGAGGCCGTCACCGTTGAATCGGTTGGCGGCGGATCAGACAGCGCAGAACCTGCACGCACGCTGCAGCAGGGCTCTGCGGATGCCATGGGCCAGACACGCATTTACGCAAACGGTGAATGGCACGAGACACCGCTTTACGACCGCAGCTTCCTCAAGCCGGGCTTCAGTATATCCGGCCCTGCGCTGATCATCGAAGCGCACAACACCACGGTCATTGAGCCCGGCTGGCAGGTTGAAATCTCCAGCCTTGATCACATGGTGCTGACCCGTGCCGTAGCCGCCAAACGCGAATTTGCAATCGGCACTGACGCTGATCCTGTGATGCTGGAAGTGTTCAACAACCTGTTCATGTCGATCGCCGAGCAGATGGGCGTGACGCTTGAGAAAACAGCCTATTCAGTGAACATCAAGGAGCGCCTCGATTTTTCCTGCGCCGTGTTCAATGCAGACGGCGCGCTGGTGGCCAATGCGCCGCATATGCCGGTGCACCTGGGCTCCATGGACAAGTCCGTGGAGACCATCATCGCCAACAATCCGGTCATGCATCCAGGTGATGTGTATATGCTGAACGCGCCCTACAATGGCGGCACGCACCTGCCTGACATCACGGTGGTCACGCCGGTCTTCGATACCGACGACAGGACCATCCTGTTTTACACTGCAAGCCGCGGCCACCACGCCGATGTCGGCGGCATGGCACCCGGCTCCATGACACCGCTTGCGACCTCCATCCATGAGGAAGGCGTTGTCATCGACAACTTCAAGATGGTCGACAAGGGCATCTTCCTGGAAGACGAAACCATGGCGGTGCTGACCGCCGGCGACTATCCGTGCCGTAATCCGGGCCAGAACATTGCCGATCTCAAGGCCCAGGTCGCCGCCAACGAGAAAGGCGTGCAGGAACTGCGCAAGATGGTGGCGCAGTTCAGCCTCGACGTGGTGCAGGCCTATATGAACCACGTGCAGGACAATGCGGAAGAAAGCGTGCGCCGTGTCATCGGTGCCCTGCATGATTGCTCATTCGATTATGAAATGGATGCAGGCCAGCGCATCAAGGTGCATATCCGGGTGGACCGTGAAAACCGCACTGCCGTGGTCGACTTCACCGGCACCAGCGAGCAGCAGGAAAGCAACTTCAATGCACCACGTCCCATCACCAATGCGGCCGTGTTGTATGTTTTCCGGTGCATGGTCGCCGACAACATTCCGATGAATGCCGGTTGCCTGAAACCCATCACCATCGTCACGCCTGAAAAATCCATGCTGTCGCCGGAATACCCGGCAGCGGTGGTGGCCGGAAATGTCGAGGTCTCGCAAGCTGTGACCAGTTGCCTGTTCGGGGCGCTCAACGCGGTTGCTGCCTCGCAGTCAACCATGAACAACTTCAACTTCGGCAATGACAGATACCAGTACTACGAGACCATCTGTTCAGGCTCGGGTGCCGGGCCGGGTTATGACGGTACTTCAGGCGTGCATACCCACATGACCAATACGCGGCTCACCGACCCGGAAATTCTGGAATTCCGTTATCCGGTGGTGCTGGAGGATTTCCGCATCAGGCGTGGCGCCGGTGGCCACGGCAAATGGTCCGGCGGTGGCGGCACCAGGCGCACGGTGCGCTTCCTGGAGGAAATGGATGTTTCGTTGCTCACCGGGCACCGGCGCGTACCGCCGTTCGGTCTTGACGGTGCAGAACCGGGCGAAGTCGGGATCAATTCCTGCCGCCGCGGGGACGGCACGGTTGAGCCGCTCAAGGGCTGCGATCAGACCAGGGTTCATCCCGGCGACGCCATCATCATCCAGACACCCACCGGTGGCGGCTATGGCAAGCCTTGAGCGAAACGATCTGAACGTCAGGCGACGCCCGCGTCGCGCACCGCCTTTGCGTAGGTTCGGCTGACCGGCAGTTCGGTACCGTCGGACACGACGACGCTTGTTTTGCCGCCGTCTCGCCTGGTGGTTGCAATGGCGGAAAAGGCTACCCAGTGCGACCGGTGCACCTGGATACCGGTTGTGCTGCCTGCCTCGCTGATAGCATCCGCCAGCCGCAGCAGGACAAGTTCCCTGCCCTTGGCCGTGACGATTTCGACATAGTGGTCCTGCATCGACATATAGAGCAGTTCACCACGTTTTTCCGGCGGCAGGCGCAGCATCAGGCGCGCATCTGGATCGCGCGCGTCAGCATCAGCCGACGGTGATTGAGCCGGCTGAAAGAAGAAATACGCAACAATGCCGATGATAATGGCAACCGGCAACGCCTGAACCATCTGCCAGAAAACACTGGTGACGGTTATTGCTTCATTCAGGAACAATGTCCTGATCAGGCTGACCGCAAATCCGATGAACGGCGTTGCAAGGCAGCATCCGATGACCGTCTGCCATATGCCGATGCGGGAGCTGTCACCGTTCCACACGCTGACCAGTGCGACGCTGGTCAGCGCAATTGTCCATGTCACGAAATGCACGGTGAGCCAGAACCCCAGCCGTTCGGCGAACCCCAGCTGGCCAATCGTGCCGAACGGGCCGGTGAACACGAACAGCGCGACTATGGCGCCAAACGCCATCCACAGCCGTTTGTCGGAAAACAGCGACTGCATTTCACGAAGCGTGAGTTGCACAATCTGACGTTTCACGTAGCTCTTGCCCTTGTTGACGCATCACAACTTCTTAAATGCTGCAGCCCGTCGCTATGCCTTCAGGTGAGACACCAGTCATACCTGAAGGAATGCCGGATGAACATCAAGCCATTGCTGGAAGCAGGCCCTGCCATTCAACTGCACGTGGCGGCTGCTGCCTTTGCCGTCATGCTGTCGGTGGCGATCATTGTTATCCGAAGGGGAACGCCCGCGCATAAGCGAATAGGACGGGCATGGGTGGCGATGCTGGCTCTCATCTGCATATCGTCATTCTGGATAACCGGCATGAACGGTTCAGGCTACAGCTGGATTCATCTGTTGTCGGCATGGACGCTGCTGGGGTTGTGCAAGGCGGTCTGGGCGGTCAGGACGGGCCATATTCGTATCCATAAATATGCAATGATATCAACCATGATAGGCGCACTGCTTGGCGCGGGTTTCTTCGCGTTCATGCCAGGGCGGATGATGAGCGCCATACTGTTCGGATAACAGCTCAGTGCCCCATCGGCAAAGGCTTGCGGCGCAAGCCCGTCAGTGCGTTGAAACCGATGGCCAGCATCAATATACCACCGCCGATCAGCGTTGCCGCCGCTGCGGTTTCTCCCAGCACAATCCACACCCATATGGGTGCCAGAACCACTTCGGTCATGGACAGAAGTGCCAGTTCGGCACCCGGCACGACCTGTGACCCGAATGTGTACAATGTCATGCCAAGCGCGAGCAGAACCACGCCAAGCATGACAGCAATGGTGATTTCATGCATCGGCAGATCAAACCCCTGCCCGGTCCCGGAGACAACCAGCCCCGACAGCACCAGCGCAAACAATCCACCGAGAAATGAAACCGGCATCATGTCGGATGCCTTGCCCCGGCGCAGCGCGAGCGTGAACAGGGCAAACCCCAACGCCGCCATCAGCGCGACACCATCACCCTGCCAGTTGCCGGTGGTAAAACTGTCGGACACCATGAAGCCGATGCCGGCAAAACCAAGTACCATGGCCATCCAGGTGGCCTTTCGGACCCGTTCGCCCAACACCAGAAAACTGAGTAGAGCGACCATGAAGGGTGCGGTTGCAAACAGAAACGCCGCATTGGCCACGCTGGTCAGTTGCACCGCCCCTATGCCAGCGGCATAGGCCATGGTCAGCGCCATCCCGCCCAGCACACCGGGAACACCTGCTGTGCGTATTGCCTGCAAAGGCCGCCCGCCTGAACGCCAGTACATCAGGCAGAACAGCATCGGCAGAAGCCCCGCCGAGCGAAAGAACAGAATCTGCCAGACACTGGCGGTTTCTATGTGCCTGATACCCAGCGGGATGAGCGACCAGCAAACACCGGCCAGAGCGCACAGGACGACGCCCATTGGATAGGACAGATGCGATCCGCGATATGTTGCCTGACTAACCACATGGACAGGGTATGTCGGGATAAAAGCGTCTGTATATCGCGTCAACGACGCCCGAAAATGTCGCAAACAGACTACTATGTCCTGCCTTTGCCATCAGTCCCGGCTTGTCTTCAGCGGCAGTACTTGCCCTTGCCGGAGCGGCCATGCTTGCCGAGATCAAAATGGAAATGGTTGCGGTGCGCGGCATTTGCCTCTGGTCCGAGAACGGTCGTGAACGTGCCGCACGCCCGCCCGTGCACCCGCTTCAGAAACGCGCTCTCCTTACCGCCAGCTTTCCATCCGCCTTCAACTTCCACCACACGTCCGGATGCCAGCGTGAAGGCTGATACATCCAGCGCATTGCCGAACGCATGCTCGGAGATTTTCGCGCCACGCCTGTTGTCACGTCCGCGACAGGCATAAGACGCCGCAATGCGCAGTTTCACCACACGCTCCCCGAACGCCGAGCGGGCAGCCGGTTGCACCACCTTGCCGATCCAGCTGTTGGTGGCTCCCACCATCTGGCAGCGTATTCTTGCAGGCGTTGAGAATGCCACATCACCGATCGCCGACACCTTCCAGGCGTTCTTGATGCCGCAGGCACCCTTGCCGTCAACTGAGCCGATCGACACCGCATCGGCAATGGAGCGTGGGTTCACCGTGCACTGACCCGACGGCGGACGAACACCGGCACTGGTGAAGTCATCCGTGAGGTTGGGTTTGGATGAACACGCGGCAACGCCGACAAGTGTCAAACCTGCCGCAGCCCAACGGATCATGTCTGTCGAATATCGCTTCACGTTCATTCTCACGGCGAATAGATTGCAACCATGTTGAAACTACGTCAGCGTCATTAACGAAACACAACCATTTCAGGACCAGTCAGATGTACACGATTTACACGTCACCCGGTACCGGAGCATTCGCCGCCGAAGCCATGCTTGAGGCAGGCAATGCGCCGTGGAAGCGCGAGCTTGTCGATACCGGCGAAAATGAACACAGGTCTGCCGGTTTTCTTGCCATCAATCCGGCAGCGCAGTTGCCGGCGCTGATCTTGCCGGATGGCCAGTTGATGACTGAATCCGCCGCCATCTGCCTGTTCCTCGGTGATGCTCACCGCGACACGGGCCTGGCACCCCAGCCCGGTGATGCCGGGCGGGCCTCTTACCTGCGCTGGATGATTTATCTATCGGCCAATGTCTACGAGGCGGATCTGCGATGCTACTACTCCGACCGCTACACCTCCGATGCTGCCGGCACCGACGCAGTGAAGTCCTGCGCAATCAAACAGATGAACGCGTGCTTCGACATCATAGAAGAGCATCTTTCAAGACATGAATGGCTGGCCGACAAGACCATGTCGGCAGCAGACATCTACCTTGCCATGATAGCAAGCTGGCACCCCGACATCCCTGCACTGAAGCTTGCCTGTCCCCGTGTCGCCAATGTCTGGGGGAAAGTTGCAAATGTGGATTTCGTCAAGAAGGCAAACAACTTCCATCAGCTCTGGTAACGTTTTCCTGTCTGAAAGACGGGGCGTGACAACCGGTGAGCAGGTCACCTTCAAAACCTCACTTCTGCTGGCTTTCAATGTGGGTCGGTTCACTGAGAAAGGATCAATATTCCCCATATCTGGAGCAAAAGCTTAACGATTCTCTGGTAGCTGCAACCGGTGATTGCAGGCGGCGACGCCCAGGGAGGATGGCAAATATGGATCAAATGAGCACTATGCAAAGGCCACAGGACGAACAACTTGCCCGACCATCGGAGACAATACGTCCCCATGTTGGTCATGAACAGGGTACAACACAAACGGCCGAACCTTCGCACCAGCAAGGCCAGGTCAACGGTGTATCAGCAGATTTCCAGGTGCCAGATGCGCCACAGCAGTCAGCCTCGCCCGTGCTGTCCCAGAGCGAACTCGCAATCCTGCAGACCGCCCTTGCAACGCTCGACGATGAGCGCCTGTTGATGGTTCTTGTTCAGTTGCCGGCCTACCAGCTGGTCCGGGCGCTCGAATGCCTGCTGAAGCCGGTCGGCGCTGCTTCTTGTGTGCCGCAGTCCGAGTCGACTGACAACCGCGCGGCTGATCGCGCCAAGGTGTTTCGGGCAGCGAAGATAATATACAACAACAAGATGAGTGTCAGCGAATGCAGTATTCGCGACCTTTCCGACAGCGGCTGCCGAGTGGTTGCAGAGTCTCTCGCTGGCATACCTGATCACTTCACCCTGCATGTCCTGACCGGTGACACCAGATATGAGTGTGAAGTCGCCTGGCGAAAATACAACATGATGGGTCTGAGGTTTATTGGCTGAAGCGGCAGCCGACCAGGCAATGTCGGCAGTTGGCATCTGACCTCCCGGTTGTCAGGCATTGATTTTCAAAATCAATGTCACCGCAGACATTCGTCGATCTGCCTGAACCCGAACGGGCGTTCCGGCCTCACGCCTTCTCAATAACCCATAGAGCAACCGCCAGACCTTCCTGCGCCAGATGCGCAGGCGGGCTGAGTTGTTCATGCTTTGTGATTTTTGCGCCGGCTGCCTGTACCCACGACGTCATGTCATAGTGAGCAATACCCAGACGTCGATGGGCAAATTGCTCACGCAGAAACTCCAGGTCATGCGAGGCAAAATCCACCACCAGCAGGCGCCCGCCCGGTTTCAGCAGGCGCACTGCCTCGGCGATTGCCTTGGCGGGGTCCGCAACAAAGTGCAGCACCTGATGCAGGGTGACGAGATCGGCCGATGCGTCCTGCAATGTCAGCCTGGAAATATCACCCTGCCGGACCTGGACATGGTCCAGCCCGGCCTGGCCGAGATTCGCCCGGGCGAAACTGAGCATTTCGCGCGACATGTCGATGCCGATCGCCTCGTCGGCCAACGGTGCAAACATCTCCAGCATCCGGCCGGTGCCGGTACCCAGATCAACATACCTGCCAATGTGGCCGCCGCCGACCAGTTGGCGAATAGTATCTTCGGTCTTTTCCTCAGCGACATGATAGGCACGGATGGCAGCCCAGTTTTCGGCGTTCTCCGCAAAGTAGGCCTGGGCGTCCGCCTGGCGCTGCGCCTTGATCTGGGCGATACGCTCCAGGTCGCGGACAATTTGCGGGTCGTCATCAGCCATGAACCGGATCAGGGATCGGGCAAATTCGGCATTGCCCGAGCTTGTATTGAGGCGAAACAGCATCCAGGCCCCTTCCCGGTATCTCTGGATCAGGCCCGCCTCGACCATCAGTTTCAGGTGGCGGCTGACCCGAGGCTGACTTTGCCCCAGGATGGTGGTGAGTTCCGATACATTGAACTCGCCACGCGACAAAATGAACAGCAAGCGCAGCCGGGTTTCCTCCCCTGCTGCACGCAATCCCGCAAGAAGTTCATCAATCATCGCCATTCAATCGGACAGCCTGGTTGGTCAATTTTCTCTCAATAAACAGGCTTAGCCTGCCTTGACATCACCAGCAAGTCTGTCTGCACCCCCGATAATCTTGACGTCTGCCGCGAAACCGCTTTAGTTGTGTTAATTAATTGATTTGGAGATTGAGCACCAGCCTCACGGCGCAAGGTCTCATGTCGCGTTAATATTGCTCAAAGGACACAAACCGCATGAACCGGCGCACGTTAACATTGGGTACGGCATTGGCCGCCTTCATGATGGCAACAACTCTGATTGCCCCTCCGGTTGCGGCTGATCAGGCGGCAATCAAGTTCACCAAAAAAGTAGCCAATGATCTGCTGGCAGCGAACCGGTCGGGCACCATCACAAGTTTTGCGCGGGTCTTGCGCCGTCATGCTGACATTCCGGGAATTTCAAAGTACTCGCTAGGCAAGTATCAGCGGTTTTTGCGCTCATCGCAAAACAAGCGCTACTACAATGGCGTAACCGCGTTCATGGCACGTTACTTCGCTGATCAGACCCGCGAATACCGTGTGGCAAAAGCGCAGGTTCTGGACGCCAAGAAGGCAAAAGGCTCCGATATCGCTGTCAACACACTGGTCACCCTGCGCACCGGAAACAAGTATACGGTGCAGTTTCTGGTGCGCCGGGCAGGCAAATCCTTCAAGATCGCCGATGTAAAAGTGTCCGTACCAATCGTGGGATTTGTTTCACTGACCTATCAGCAGCGCGGCATTTTCCAGAAGTTCCTGGTGAAAAAAGGTGGCGATCAACGCGCCGTCAACCAACTGGTTGAAACCCTCAATCGCTGAAACATGATCCGGAACTGACTTTACTTGGCAAATTTTGCCCGGGCAGCCTGAAAGTCATCCGACATCCATGCAACCAGTTGCTGGTCCTTGTCATAGGCACTTGTCGCATAATCAAGCGCATGCGCTGATGCGTCGATCTGGCGTTTGATCATTCGGACCGCAAGCCCCGGATAGCCGGCAATCCTGTCAGCCATCCGCTTCGCTGCGCCAAGCGCCCCGCCCGCCTCGCAAACCTCATCCGCAAAACCAAGCCGTCTGGCTTCATCCGCCGTCCACTCTTCACCGGCCAGCAAAACGCGCCGGGTTGCCTGAACGCCGACCAGCGCGATCAGCCTTGGCACCGAATGCCATCCCATATTATGCGCCACCTGGACTTCAGGTGCGCCAAACCGGGCACTTCGCGAGGAAACGCGAAAATCACACATCGACGCCAGTGCCAGTCCGCCGGCAAGGCATGGACCTTCAATGGCACATATGACCGGCACCTCGATGCCTGCCCATGCGCGCGCCAGCCTGGGGCCGCGTTCGCTGTAGTGCCGTTTATCGCGCAGGGACATCTCGTTGATCTGGTCAAAAACCGGATCGGAAAGGTCCATGCCTGCGGAAAAGATCCTGTCCGTGCCGGTCAGCACGACACATTTCAGGTCAGTATCGTCGACAAAATCCAAAGCGGCAGCGGCCAGTTCATCCATAACGTCAAACGACATGGCATTGGCCCGCCCGCCGCGATCATAGGTGACAATCGCAATGCCGCCCTTACGAGCAATGGTTACGGTCTGTGTTTTCATGGCCACAAGCTGCACTTTTGCGCGCACTGGTTCAAGTCTGCACCCCGTTTCTGGCCTTGCCCGCAGGTGCGAGTTTCCGCATATTGGCCGCGATGGTAAACAAGACAGTGAAACGCAGGGACGTGCTGGTTGCAATGTCCGCCGGTCTGGTCGCTCTCGGGTATCCCGGTTCCGGCATGGTGTTGGCCACGCCTGCTTCGCCGTCGGAGAAACTGGTCCATGACGCAGCCAACCGGTTTCTCGATGTGATGAGAAACGGCGCCCATCACCATGAAATCGCTGACACGCTGGATAAATATGTCGCCATGAGTTCGCTGGCCCTGTTCGTTTTGGGCAAGCATCGCCGCAAACTGAAGTCGGATCGGCAACGAGCATATGTGGACCTGTTCAACCGTATGATCCTCAAAGCCATTGCCAAAAACGGCAAGAAGGTCCGCGGCACTGCATTCGTGGTCACCGGTTCGCGCGGCAATATTGTGCGCGGTTATGTGCAACACAAACAGGACCGCCGCACGGAAGTGGAGTTCAGGACGAAAGAGGATCGCATTACCGATATCCGCGTTCAGGGTATCTGGATGGGGATTCTGCTGCGGCAAAGCTTTGATCACGTCATACATAAAGGCGGCAATATCGACGCGATTTTCACCTTCCTGAAATCAGGCAAGGTTCCGCTATGACCGGATCCTCCGTCAAATGTGGTCCGGCAGATATTCGTGACGGTGAAATTAGGTCGCAGCGCGATCCGGCCGTGGAAACCGGTGATGCGCATGTGGTTTTTATTGGTCGTATCAGGTCGCCATGGCGTGAGCGCAGCGAGTGCCCGAAAAACATGCGGCAGGCCCGCGAAAAATCTGCGGGCGATTGCAGTCTGGAAATTGATGAAGCCTGGCGTCCGGGACTAGCTGGTCTCGCGGCCGGCGATTACCTGCATATCCTGTACTGGATGCATCAGGCCCGGCGCGACATTGTCCTGCAGAGACCGCGTCATCGCGAAACGCCGGCAGGCGTTTTTTCTCTGCGCTCACCTGTACGGCCAAATCCTGTTGCCATGGCGCTGGTAAGGATCACCAGCGTCGATCCAACGGCAGGCATCATCGGCATAGATGCGACAGATGCACTGGACCAGACACCTTTGGTCGATCTCAAGCCATATTTACCCGCCATTGATCACCCATCGGATCGCTGAAAACGTAACGTCAGGCAGATCACGACCGGTTGTAACTCAAGGTGCTTTATGCGATAGCGAAGCACGGCGGAGTGGTGGGAATGGCAGAGTTGGAAATTATCGGACCGGCACGTGATGCAGGTGTGCGCATCTGCAGGATGGCGTGTATGGAAAAAGGCATTCTGTATCGGTTTCGCGAACTTGACTACGGTTCCCTGCAGGCTCTGAAAGAAAACATGTTTGGATCTTTACCGGCATTGCGGCACGGCAAGATCCGGCTCTTCGAGATCCGCGGCATCACCCACTATATCGATCATCGCTTCAATGGCAGGGCGTTGGTGCCCGCCGACCCAATTCGATCGGCCGAAGTGGAGCAGTGGATCGGTGTCATTCACTCCCGCCTCGGCAAACTGATGGGCGCCCAATCAGCAGCAGCTGTGCAGTGCGGCGACACCCGGTCCTGCCTCAAGGTATTGAATGAGTGCATCGGCAGCAGGACCTGGCTGGTTGGACGAGGATTTACCCTGGCAGATATGTGGCTGCTTCCGGCGGTACATAACTTCTGCATCCACACCGGTCACACCAGTTTGTTGCACGATCTTCCCGCCATTGGCATCTGGTATGACAAGCACAAGTCACGCAAGTCCTGGAAATCCCTGTGCGGTGATGAAAGCCCGGATGGGAAATGATTGAATTTGCACTTGCCTGCTTCTTCCTGCTGATCACGCCCGGTCCCGGCGTACTGAGTGTTGCAGGCGTTGGCTCCGGTTTCGGTTTCAAGGCCGGGTTCTCTTATCTATGGGGCTTGTGCGCGGGTAATTTTGCCGTCGGGATGGCCGTTGCAACCGGCTTGGCGGCGGTGTTGTTCTCCATCCCCTATCTGCGTTTGATCCTGTTGTTTGCCTCAATCGCGTATCTGACCTACCTGGCGGGAAAAATCGCTTTTTCCGGCAACAGGGTTGCCCTGATCGCTCCTGAAAAAGCGCCCGGGTTCTGGAATGGTTTCACACTCCAGTTCATCAATCCCAAAGCCTACGCGGTCAATACCGCTTTGTTTACCGGCTTCGCGTTCCTGCCATCCAGTTATACTCTCGAAGTAGCCCTCAAGATCGCCGTGCTGAACGCATTCTGGATACCGATTCACTTTCTGTGGCTCGGCATTGGCGTTTACCTGAAGCGGCTCAACCTGCCGGACGCCATCCAGAGGCTGATCAATATAACCATGGCAGTCACCATGCTCGCCGTTGTCGGGCTCGCCCTGTGGGCCGAGCGAAACTGATGGTTAACTGTTTCTTGACGCGATCATACAAATCGCGATTCCCGCGCTAAACGCCTGCCAAGATTTATCCGCTAGGCTCCGGTCAACAACTCAAAGTTGAGTTTAAATGCGGACCCGGAGCAACACGTGTTCATGCCAGCACACGACGCTCCGATATTTTGGAACCCGGGGGTTCTTCTGATGCGGTGGCCACGCCCTGTCGGAAGGTGCGTCGGGTGTGGATACGATCTTGTCAGACAGACGTCATAGCAAAAGGAAAAGAGCGGACAGGCGAAATGCCCGCTACCTTCACCTGCTTGTACCGATAGCTGTTATCATGATGGCGGCGCTGCTGAACTGGATCGAAAGGCAGCACATCGACCTTGAAGGTGCGGATCAGCAAGTTGAGTTCACCCGTGCATCGCAACAACTGGTCAACACGATTTCAACGGTTTCCGGCACCGGCAGGAAATCGCAGACAGTCCGTCTCGGTTTGTTGAACTCCATAGCGTCTCGTCCGCAAGTCGAGTGTGCCGTACTGTCATTCCCCAACGGCAAGAACCTCGTGAGCGGCAAGGCCAAGGCCACATGTGCTGAATGGGTAGACAAGGCGGAAACCGCCATTGCGAAACACAATGGCTATACACTGAAAGTCTACCACACCAGGACCCTGCTGGAGCGGTCCCATGAAATATTCTTGCGGCTGACCCTGGTCGCCCTCTTATGCGGATTGTCGCTGGCAATCGTGTTCAACAGCCTGTTCCATGATCTGTATATAAAGCGTGAGCTGCTTTCCACGTTCAAGGCGCAAAAACGGGCCCAGCGCGCGCGTGCCGTTGCTGAACGGGTCGCAACTGAGGCCGAGGCCCACAGTCACGCAAAGAGCGACTTCCTGGCGACAATGAGTCATGAAATCCGCACACCGCTAAACGGCATTGTCGGCATGGCAACCTTGTTGTCGGATAGTTTGAATGATGAAACCAAACGTGGTTACGCGCAGATGATTTCCACGTCCGGCCATGCGTTGCTGGACATTCTCAATGATTCACTTGACCTGTCCAAGATTGATGCCGGCAAGCTGACCATGCGACCGGAAACCTGCGACCTGAAGCAGTCCATCTCCGAAGCCATTGACCTGTTCAACATCCGCGCCCGGGAAAAGGGCATCGACCTGGTATGCGATCTTGACGATAATCTGCCCGGATTTGTGCAAGTCGATCCGATGCGGTTGCGGCAACTGCTGACCAACCTGATCTCCAATGCCATAAAGTTCACCGAACATGGTGGTGTCGTACTGAATGCAAGTGCGGTGCATAACGCTACAAGACCCGGCCATGCCAACGTCTGTATCGAGATAACCGATACGGGCATTGGCATTGGAAAAGACAGCCTTGCCGAAATATTCGATCGTTTTTCACAGGCCAGCCAGTCATCCCACATACAGGTTCAAGGCACCGGCCTCGGTCTGGCCATCTGCCGCGAGATTGCCCAGCTCATGCACGGCAGCATCGAGGTCAGCAGCAAGCTGGGTGAAGGCACGACATTCACCGTCAATCTCAGTGTGCCCGTCGTTGAGCAATCACACCTGGGCCAGCAGGCCGCTACCCAACCCGTCAGCCAGGCCGCACAACGCAGTGCCGCCAAGATAATGCTGGTCAACAACAATTCCAGCGTCGCTTACGATATAAAGGCCCGGCTGGAACAGCGCGGTTACAAGATCAGCCACGTCGCCAATTACAGCCAGGCACTGAACGGCCTGCGCAAAGGTCACACCGGCCCCGTCATTGCCAACCTGGACCAGAACCAGGACGTATCGGAAGAGGTCAACAAGTTCCTCGCAGAAGCCGGTCAGCGGCGGGTCAAGACGATCGGCATTTCAGATCGTCCGGCCTCACTGGACCACGCATTGACGAACCAGGTTGACGCATTGGTGGTAACCCCGGGTCCATGGGACGACCTGTTGCGGGAAGTAGCCTTTGCCTGCATGGACATGGAAAACACTGTTCCCGACGCCGCCTAGACCCCGCATGAATGCCTCGCGCGTGCGATACCGGATTTATACGCGGGAATCGGACAACTGCCGTGCCGCCCTCATGCCGGCAGCCAGCGCGCCCTCTATGAGACCGGGGCTGACATCAGAAGTCTCAGCAGCAGCGAATACGATACGGCCATCGGCGCCGGACTGACGTAAAATCTCGGGCCCGACATCAGGATGGGTCATTGGCTCTGCCAGATCGTAAGGTGTGCAGATAAACCGGTTCGCCGCCCAATCCTCCACATGTATCTGAGTTGGGCGTGCCGCCGGTTCTCCGAAACAGCGCACGAGCTGGTCGATGATTTCGCCATTCAGCCCATCCCTGTTTGCAGCCCGCATGTCATGCGGCCATCCGACAAAGCCGAATATGGCTGCAGGAGTTGCGTCCTCACCGCTTATGTCATGAGCTTCGGCCAGCGGTCCGGCCGGGCTGGCAATGCGGCCGGACAAACCCGCCTCACGCCAGAACGCGTCCGGATACACAACCAGCGCCTTGGCATGCACCGACATCCATGTCGGCGTGGCTCTCAGGGCATGAGCCAGTGCATCCGGGAGAGCCGGCGACCAGTTGATGGAAGTCTCCGCAACCCGCAGCGGCGTGGCGACAACCACCTGAGCAGCGGAAAACACGGCACCTGACGCCTCGACCCTGACACCTGCTTCATCAGCCCTCACGGCCGTTACCGCGTGGCCTGTGCGCAATATGCCGTCAGGCAGTTGAGCCACCAGCGCATCGACCAGCGCGGTCGGTCCTCCCGCAATCCGGGCAATGCCATGCTGGCCGGGCACCGGTTGAAACTGCACCGGTGTCGAAGGGCCGTAATCAAGCGCCGTATTACCTGTCTCATACTGCGGAAATGTATGTAGTCCAAGCCGCTCCAGCCACTGTCCGACAACGGGCTGATAGGATGGCCAAACCCATGTGGGTCCCAGATCGCCCAGCACATCTCCGGTCTCCGGATCCACCAGCGACTGAATTCGCCCGCCGGGCCGGTCGGCAGCTTCGAGCAAAACCACAGAACGCCCCCGCTCCAGCAAAAGCGTTGCGGCAACAAGGCCGGACAACCCGGCGCCGATTACAATGACATCTGCGCCGGGGTTATCGTCACTCACCGTGAGAACTGCTTGTACTTGATCCGCTTGGGCATGACGGAGTCTTCACCCAGCCTGCGCTTTTTGTCTTCTTCATAATCGGCGAAGTTGCCCTCAAACCATTCCACATGGCTGTTTCCTTCAAAGGCCAGAATATGGGTGGCCAGACGGTCGAGGAACATGCGGTCATGCGAAATCACGACCGCGCAGCCGGCATAGCTTTCCAGCGCCTCTTCCAGTGCCGCCAGGGTTTCGGTATCGAGGTCATTGGTGGGTTCATCGAGCAGCAGGACATTGGATCCCTTCTTCAGCATCTTGGCCAGGTGCACCCGGTTACGCTGGCCGCCGGACAACGAGCCGACCTTTTGCTGCTGGTCACCGCCCTTGAAGTTGAAGGCCGAGCAATAGGCACGCGAGTTCTGTTCACGCTTGCCGAGATAGAAGATGTCATTTCCTTCGGAAATCTCTTCCCACACGGTCTTGTTGGAATCGAGCGTATCGCGGCTCTGATCCACATATCCAAGCTGCACGGTTTCGCCGACACGTATAGAGCCTTCGTCAGGCTGTTCCTGACCTGTGATCATGCGGAACAGCGTAGTCTTGCCTGCGCCGTTGGCCCCGATGATACCAACAATACCGCCCGGCGGCAGGCGGAACTCAAGCCCGTCGATCAGCAGCCGGTCACCATACCCCTTCTTGAGGCCTTCAACGTCGATGACGACATCGCCGAGCCGTTCACCCGGCGGAATGACGATCTGGGCCGAGGTGGACTTGAGCCGGTTGTCATTGGCCTTGACCAGTTCGTCATAAGCCCTGATACGCGCCTTGGATTTGGCCTGGCGTGCTTTTGGCGAGGCGGCAATCCACTCCTGTTCCGCTTCCAGCGCTTTCTGGCGGGCCGCGTCCTCACGGCTTTCCTGCGCATAGCGCTTCGCCTTCTGGCCGAGATAGGCGGAGTAATTGCCTTCGTACGGGATACCACGGCCACGGTCGAGCTCCAGGATCCAGCCGGTTACATTGTCAAGGAAGTAGCGATCATGGGTGATGATCAGGATGGCACCGGGATACTCGCGCAAATGGTGTTCCAGCCAGTTGACGCTTTCTGCATCCAGATGGTTGGTCGGTTCATCGAGCAGCAACAGGTCCGGCTTGCGCAACAACAGCTGGGTCAGCGCGACACGGCGGCGCTCGCCACCCGACAGCTTCGACACATCCGCATCACCGGGCGGGCAGCGCAGCGCATCCATTGCCTGTTCGACCTGGCTGTCCAGGTCCCACAGGTTCTGCGCGTCGATCTCGTCCTGCAGGCGGGTCATCTCGTCTGCCGTCTCGTCGGAGTAGTTCATCGCCAGTTCGTTGTAGCGATCAAGAACGGCCTGTTTTTCAGACACGCCTTCCATGACATTGCCCATGACGTCCTTGGCTTCGTCCAGCTGCGGTTCCTGCGGCAGGTAGCCCGAAGTTGCTCCCTCGGCCAGCCAGGCCTCACCGTTGAACTCCTTGTCGATGCCGGCCATGATGCGCAGCAGTGTGGACTTGCCCGCCCCGTTTGGCCCCAGCACGCCGATCTTGGCATCCGGGTAGAAGCTCAGGTGCACATCATCGAGGACCTTCTTGCCGCCGGAATAGGACTTCGACATGCCCTGCATGTGATAGATGAATTGACGCGCCATGGCAGGCTCGTGCCCCTCTTTACTGAATATGTGGAATTGTCGTGCGGGTTTTAGCTGATGGGCGCGGTTTACGCAATCACCCACGTTGGGTCATGCCAAGAAGCCCGGCGCATGCAACTGCACCGGGCTTTCAAGTCCGAACTGGATATCAGATCATGGCTGTGTCAGCAGAACCCTGCTACCTAGCCCTTGCCGGGCCAGCCATTGGCCATGGCATTGTTCTCGGCAGACTTCTTGCCCTTGTAACCCTCGGTGGCACGGCCAACCTGCTTGCCGTTCGAGGCAAAGCAGCGCCAGCGGTGCTCGCCCTTCTTGTCCTTGTAGAACTCCCATTTGTCACCTGACTTGGAGCCGCGATTGGCGTTTGACTGGCAGTCCTTCTTGTTCACATAGCCTTCCGAAGACGCACCGATGATTTCACCGTTCTTGGCCGTCTTGCGCCAGCGCCACTCACCCTTTTTATCTTCGTAGTATTCCGTTTTCACATCAGCCATCGCCGACCTTCTCCCAAAACGTTTGTTCTAGTAACGCGGACAAAAAGAAATTGATTCGGTTGCAGAGTCACGTAGGGAATTTCAACGTAAGGATGCAGGATTCATTGTGCTGAAGCCGGAGGCCTGGCAGATTTGGCTGCGGCTTCCGCCATGATTTTGCGCTGATAGCGTCCCTGCACCACATCCACCAGCACCAGGGTGACCAGCACGAAATAGAATGTGGCCTTGCTCATGGAATCAATCTCGTAGCCGAAGAACGCCAGATGCGCCAGATGACCACCTTCACTCATCAGCATAATGCCGACCAGCAAAAGCACAAAAAGACCAAGCACTTCGTACATTCGGTTGCGTTCGAGGAAGCGTGCCACGTGCTCTGCCATCACCACCATCAAGATACCTGACAGGACTATGGCAAGCGCCATGACCCAGAACACGTCGGTCAGGGCAATTGCCGACAGCACCGTGTCGAATGAAAACACGATGTTCATGATCAGTATCCATATCAATGCGGAAATAACCGTGCGTTTGGAGCGGTTACCACCATTTTCACCCTGCAGGTCGTGCACCACAAGCATGTGGAAAATTTCCTTCAGCGCCGTATAGATCAGGAAAACGCCGCCGAGCAGGACAATGATCGCATGACCGTTTACGTCTGCACGGACAAATGGCAGGTCCAGTTTGAACAGCGAAGACTGGAATGCCGAGATCATCTGCAGCACCACGAACAGCAGCACTATCCGCAAGCCGATGGCCAGCACGATCCCCACCTGTCGGACGTATTTCTGCTTGTCCTCGGCAACCTTCTTGGCTTCGATCGAGATGTACAACAAGTTGTCGAAACCCAACACCGTTTCCAGCGCAGTCAGCACCATCAGTGTGAACAGGTTTTCGAGTGTGAATAATTCAAGCATGTCTGATCCCCGGCATGTGGCGTGATTGACTAGGTCATGGCCTAGTGCTGATGAGTGTGAACTTACTGAAGTCCAACTGCGTCGACAACGCCTGACGGACAGCCTGGTTCCGTCGGCGATGATGCGGCGATCAGATCGGACAGCTTGCTGCCCGGCGATATGGTTCCGGACAGCCCGATAGTCAGTTCGACTATCAGTCGCCTGCCCTGGTCGTTCTTGCAGGCAACACGCACGCGGTCGCCTGCTCCCGGCCCGAAACTTTCGTCGAAGGCGGCACGAATTTGTTCGCCGCTCAGCGTTTCGCCAATTCGTGCGGTGAACAGCTTTCGGACCTGTGAGGCGTTGAGTGCATCCATGAGGTGCAGTGAATCGGAGAAGTATTCTCCCGCATCGGTTCCGTCATAGCAGGTGCCGTGCTTGACCCATTCGTGCTTGTGCAGACCGGACCGGGTTCCCGGCATGACCTGCTGCAACCGGCGCCAGGTGGTCTGGTCAAGCCTGTCCCACGGCAAATCGTGCCAGCGTCGTTTCTTGTCCTTGCGAATGTCATTTTCAGACACACCGCAATAGGCCTTGCTGCGCGGTTGCGGCCAAAGCCCATGCAGCGTGAAGTGCGATGCATCAAACCGCGACGGGGTCTGAGAGCGACATTCCGGCAGCCGGGGCCGGGTTTCACAGAACGCCGGTTGCCAACTGACTGCAAGCACGTACTGCGCCGGTCCAGCCGCCAGCTGCCGGTACCCGAAAAGTCCGGCGCCCAGCACCAGCATCAGCAGCACAAAATTTCTGGAGCCGGCCGACAGCATGGATCAGGACGCTTTCCTGGCAACGAACACCGCCCAGAAATAATTGCGGTAGACCACATCCACCTGGCCAAAGCCTGCCCGCTGCAGCCACAACACCTGATCATCCAGGTCGGCATTGATATCCATCGCCTCCATGCGGGCCACGCCGTCTTCAAGGTCCTGCTCCAGCGCACCGGCGGCGAGCGCATCCTTCCTCCACACCCGCATGTGAATGTCCTGTACGGCTTGCGAGCATGCCTGTACCTGATCGATGTTGACGAATGTGCCGCCCGGGTTCAGGGCAGCGCACACATTGGCGAATACCTCGCGCTTTGCTTCATGCGGCAAATGGTGAATGACGAAGGACGAGATCACCCGGTCCCAGCCGATACCGAACTCCCCGGTAACAATATCCAGCTCACGGAACGAGAACCTTGGGTCCGCGCCAAACCTGGCACGTGCTTCATCCAGCATCGGCACCGACAGGTCTGACAGTTCCACCTTGCAGTCGGGATGGGCATTGACCACTTCCTGCGAAAACCCGCCTGTGCCGGCACCGAGATCAAGCACCCGGGCGCCCTGCACCTGGTCAAGCTCAAGCGCCTGGACCGCAGCGCCGTAAAGATCGTCATAGTCCGGTATCAGCGCATGGCGCGACCGGTCATAGGTGGCCGCAGCTTTGTCAAATCCGGGCATGTTCAATCCTCGCTCCTGGCTTGCATCTTTCTAACCCTGACCGGCATCACGTTTCCACCCTCAAGATCACACTTGCATTTAGTACGATTTCGTATTAATTAATTCGATATCGTACTAAATTGAAAGGTAATGCCATGACAATGTCCCGACGCAAGGCAATCAGTCTGATAGGTGGCGGCGTCGTTCTCGCCGCCGCAGCATCCGCAACCGGTTTTCTCGCAACCCGCACTCCACACAAGGCACTTGAGCCGTGGACGGCGGCGGGCAGTTATTCGGAACCGAGGAAATTCGCACTGTCCTACGCCGTCCTGGCGCCCAACCCACACAATCGGCAACCCTGGATTGTTGACCTCAGGCAGGACGGAAAAGTTGTCCTGTTGCGCGACAAACAACGCGACCTGCCGATGACAGATCCACACAACCGGCAAATTATCATCGGGCTGGGCTGCTTTCTGGAACTGATGAGTATTGCAGCTGCACACAAGGGATTTGATGTCCAGCACGACGTTTTCCCTCACGGCGAAGATGGTCCGGTTGCCGTGTCGACCTTCAAGCCGGGCGCACAGGCTGATCCGCTGTTCGCACAAGTCATGCAGCGGCGATCCTGCAAGGAACCGTTCGAAGACAAGCCTGTTCCCGCTGAACTCGCCGCAGATCTCTCAGGCTTTGCAACGATCATCAACCAGGCAGAACCTGTCGCAGCCCTCCGCAAATTGACCTGGGATGCCTTCATGGTCGAAGTGCTGACGCCACACACCATGCGCGAAAGCGTGGACCTGATGCGCTTCGGCAAGGCCGAGATCAATACCAATCCCGACGGCATCGACCTGGGCGGTCCGTTACTCGAAACCCTGATGCTGACTGGCCAGCTCACCCGCGAAGATCAACTGGATCCATCCTCGAATGGTTTCAGACAAGGCATTGAGATATACCGGGACATGCTGGCGGCAACGCCTGCCTATGCCGTCCTTACCAGCCCAGCCAACACCCGTGCCGACCAGATTGAAACAGGGCGAAGATGGCTGCGGCTCAATCTCATGACCACCCGCCTTGGCCTCGCATTACACCCGGTCAGCCAGGCCCTGCAGGAATACCCCGAAATGGCGGAGCACTATAAGTCGGCCCACGACATGCTGGCCCAACCCGGTCACACCGTGCAGATGCTGGGTCGACTTGGTTTTGGGCCGGAGGTACAAGAAACACCCCGGTGGCCACTCGAGACCCGTATTGCGCATGGATGACAAGACCAGATCGACCTATTTCAGCTTCTTCAACGAGATCGGCATCATCAGCCAGCTCAGCCGCACCATCCTGGAAAACCGCTTGCCCGACAGTATGCTGGTCTCGCATTTCTCGGTGCTCAATCATTTGATCCGCGTTGCGGACGGCCGCACGCCGCAGGATATCGCACGGGCCTTTCAGGTGCCGAAAACGTCCATGACCCACACGCTTTCCGTGCTCGAAAAACACAATCTCGTGGAGATGAGGCCCAACCCGAAAGATGGTCGCAGCAAGAATGTGTGGATCACCGGCAAGGGCCGCGAGTTTCGTGATCACGCCATCAGCGCAATGGATCAGGATATTGAAAAGTTGTCCGGCTTGCTTGCAGCAGTGGATGTTGCCACCCTTACCGAGCAGCTTGCAACCATCCGCAAGATCATGGATGCTTCGCGCGATGAAGCTGAGTGAGCGTTTGATGGGCAGCCCAAAATGGAGTTTCTGATCCCCCTGATCACACTGTGGGCGGCACAACTGCTGGCGGCGATCAGCCCGGGCCAGTCATTCGTGCTGGTCTCCAAGCTTGCCCTGTCAAACCCGCGCCCCGTCGCCCTGGCCGCCGTCCTGGGACTCGGTGCCGGTACCATCATCTGGTCAACCGCAGCTATAGCCGGCCTCGCCATTGTGCTTGAACACGCTGCATGGGCCTATACTGCCTTCAAGATCGCCGGCGGCGTTTATCTGCTGTTTCTGGCCATCATGCTGTGGCGGCACGCCGGCGACCCGGTTGAACTGGATCCGGCCAAACAAAAAAAGGTGCGTCCATGGCCCGCGTTCATGCTCGGTCTTGCCACGCAACTGGCCAATCCCAAGGTCATTGTGTTTTTTGGCTCAATTTTCGTGGCATTGCTGCCTGCTCATTCACCCTTGTGGGTTTATGTGGTTGCGGTTGTCATCGTGTTCGGCAACGAGATCGGCTGGTACGCCGTCGTCGCCATGCTGTTTTCCGTGCGCAAATCCCGCAATGCCTACATCGCCGCCAAGACCTGGATCGACCGGGCTATGGGAGGTTTCCTTGGATTGATCGGCGCCCGGTTGATTGCTGACGCCTAGAGCATGATCCACCTGAATTGGAGCGTTTGACCGGTTTTTCCCGTTTGCTGGTAAGGCACGGTTCCCGCCGTGGTCTGTTGACCACAAGGGAGCCGTAACGCCATCCAGCGGACGTGAAAAACCGGCCTATGGTGGGCCAAGTCAACCCATCGGCGTTGTTGCAAAGTTTGCCCGATGCCCCGCATCGCGCTGCACTTTGCGCCTAACCGAGTGAGCTGATTTGGCTCCATCAAATGCTCCAATTCAGGTGGATCATGCTCTAGCTCTCGAGGCTTTTGACATAATTTGCGCTGAAGCGTGCATAGCCATCCTCGGTTACCTGAAGGTGCTCACGCGTCCTGGCATGAAATGCCGGAAGCTTGTGATACGGCACGGCAGGATAAGCATGATGTTCGGCATGATACGGCATGTTCCAGGCCAGCCAGCGCACCAGGCGGTTGGTGAATGTGGTGCGGGTGTTTTCAAACATGTTGGCCACGAACGCACAACGTCCATGTTCAGCCAGCAGGTAAAGCCGCAAAAACGGCTGCCCAACAAGCAGCGGCAAAATCCATGTCCAGAACGCCATGGTCGATCCGGTCCAAAGTGAACCGGCAAGCAGGATGGCATACAGAACCACCATGGCTTGAGCTTCGCGCATGACTTTGGCCTTGCCGCGCGCCGGCACAAAGCTGTCCCGGTTCGCCTGCACTGCATTGCGAAACAATGTCGTTAAATGGCCCCGCCAAACGGCAAGCCCGGAGATATGCACAATATACTGCCGGACCGTTTCAGGCTTTGGTTCGGCCAGTTCCGGATCCTTGCCGGGCTCCTGGGTAAACCGGTGATGCGCCAGGTGGAAATACCGGAACCAGTCAGCCGGCAGGATGAGAACAACGCTGCAAATGCGCCCGGCCAGCCTGTTGAGCCAGACATTGCGAAACGGCGTGCGATGCACGGTTTCGTGCAGGAGCGTGAACAGGAACACATATTGAATGCCGAGTGGCAACATCAACACCGGCCACCCCGGCACTCCGGCCAAGATCGCCCACACCAGCACTGCCATGAAAACAACATGCTGGACCAGCTTGAACAGGCCCGGCCAGTCGGACAATACAGTCAGGCTGTTGCGCTCTTCACCGCTCAGAGATGCCAGGAGACTTTTGTGGTCCATATGATCAGTTCTACAGCCGAACCGGTCACAGAGAAAGTGCGGGACGTGCAGTTGCCTCTATCTTCACCGTGGCGCGCAAGAGTCCATTGTCGTCGACCGCATCCGGCAGCAGGAACTTTTCGATATCCTCGGCAAAGCTGACCTGTCCGCCACCCATGGCATTGACCTCGGCAGCTGCGGTTTCACGCGCCAGCCGGTTGGCTTCGTCAATTGCCTCGTTTGCACTTGCAAACTGCGACACGTTCTGCGGGCCATGCACCCTGAACACCCCGGCCCCGTTGCCATTGACCTCGATAGTCACAGTGCGTGCAATCATGCCGGTCGCCGCGCCAACCGCATTGGCCACCTCGCAGGATTGCGGAAACACCATTTCGCACCCGAGCCGCTTGCCGACCTCCGGGTAGTAGATTTTCACCGGCCCGCCGACGGCGACTACCGGAACCTGCGGTGAAATCGACACTCGTGCCAGGGATCGCTTGCCCTCACCGCGGCATACAACATCGATCAGACCACCGGCGCCGCCGGGTTCAATAGCGTGGTGACCCAGTGCCGTTTCCAGAACAGCCCGCCCGGCCAGTCGAACGGTTTCCTCCCACACCCCCTGCGAAAGCAGTGTAACGAGTTCGTCAGACGGCGCTTTCTGCAAGACATTGCGCACCAGCAGCCGTGCCGCCAGCACAGCCGCATCGCGCGACCAGTTGTCCTGTAGCCCCAGCACATGGGCCGCATCGGACGGCGTGAAGCCGGCAAGCTGCACATGGCCTTTGCGCGACAGGGTCTCCAGAGTGCGATGTGCACCTGATCCCGCTGCCAGCTTGCGCAGCGGCAGCGGTTCCGTCGTGATGCTCGCAAGCAGCTCCTGCTCACGTCTCGACAATCCGGCGTGATTTGCATCACTTTCCACCCGCCCGAGTGGCAGCATGACAAACTGCCCCGCCGTGGAACCTGACTCGGCATCCGAGATATCTTCTTGGAGCTGCTGGATGACGTGTGGAAACTTGCTGGCGACAAGGGACACCGGCACTGAACGGCGCGCGCCTACACTGGCTATGCCCTTCATGTCAAAACCAACTTCACTGTCGCCGCCAAGCCCGAGCGTGCGTACATCGATGGCCTGCACCATGGTGCGCCATCCGCCGACATCCGCGCCTTGCTCGTTGACCTGCGGGCGGCCGTTTTCCAGTACTCCCAGATCGGTGGTGGTGCCTCCCATGTCAGACAGGATGAAATCACTCAGGCCCGACAAGGTGGCCGCACCAACCAGGCTGGCGGCAGGTCCGGACAATACGGTTTCGATGGGGCGCAACGCGACCGTTTCAGCACGCGCCAGGGAGCCATCGCCCTTCGTCATCATCAGCGGCGCATCAATGCCGAACCGTTCCATGGCTTGTTGTACCGCCTTGATCAAAAGCGAGATCCGCGAGATCAACCGCGCATTCAATGCAGCCGTCAACGCCCGTCTGGGCGCATCCAGGGCGGACGCCAGTTCGGTTGAAACCGTCACTGGCAACAACGTCTTTCCGGTAATGAAGTCACGTGCAGCCAGTTCATGGGCCGGATTGCGAACCGCAAACTGCGAGGCCACCGCAAAGGCCTCGACGGCGTGGCCGTGTTTTTCGACAACCCCGGCAAGCGCGTCCATGTCCAGCCTGGTAACTTCTCCGCCATTGTGGTCATGGCCACCTGCAATGCACTCAACCACCAGGCCCGGAAACGCTGAACTCAATCCCGACCGCTGCACCATGGTTTCATCGAACCCGACGAGCACGACACAGACCGGGGACCCATGGCCTTCAACAACCGCATTGGTGGCAAGCGTGGTGGAAACCGACACCAGTTTGACCCCGGATGCCGCGCCCGCGTCGCCTCCCAGTGCTGACAAGGCACGCTCTATCGCTTCGCAGACCCCGACAGCCAGATCACCCCGTGTGGTCAGCGCCTTGGCGCTGGCCAGCACCTCGCTGGTTGCAGCGTCCACAACGGCTGCGTCCGTATAGGTGCCACCGGTGTCAACACCGATGAGATAGGATTTTGTCGAACCGGTCATGTTTCCTCTGCCATACATTGTCTTGGCGGCATGCAAGAGCAATGCTTGATGTTGCGGCAAAGGTAAAGTGCGGGCGCGACCGGACTGCGGAAAACAACGACATGTGCTGGTTACACGACAGCCGCAGTGCGCCATGGTGACGGCAACCATCCCGGAGCCGACAACAATGAAGATCAGATCATTCAACATCACCTGCGTGCAGCCGCCACTCGCTATCCCGCACAAGACGGCTTCCGGCACGATTGCCGCTGCACCACTGGTCCTGCTCGACATCGAAACCGATACCGGCATCACCGGCAGCACCTATATATTCGTGTACACACCGATGGCACTGAAACCGGTTGCCGGCCTGTTGGCTGACCTGGGAGACATGTTGAGCGGGCACGCAGTGGCGCCGCGAGACGTCGCTGCGCTGGTTCAGGCCAAGTTCCGCCTGGCCGGCAATCAGGGATTTGCCGGCATGGCCGCAGCGGCTATCGACATGGCGCTGTGGGATTGCCTTGCCCGTGCCGCCGATCTGCCGCTGTGCAGCTTGCTGGGCGCATCGCCGTCAGCCACTCGTGCTTATGACAGCATGGGGCAGATGCCGCCTGATGAAACTGCCCGCCAGGTCGAAACATCCATGAAGGCCGGATACCGCGCGTTCAAGGTCAAGGCCGGTCATCCCGATCCGTTGCAGGATGAACGCGTGCTTGAGGCAATGCTCAGTGCAGCAGCCGGTGAGGAAATCTGGATGGCCGTGGATTTCAACCAGGCTTTCAGCCCTGTTATCTCAATCGAACGCGCCAGGAGGCTTGAACGTTTCGAGCTGGCCTGGCTGGAGGAACCTGCGCGTGCAGAAGACAATGCCGGCCATGCCCAGGTCAGGGCCGGCACCAGCATTCCCATCCAGACCGGTGAAAACTGGTGGGGCATTGCCGACATGCAGCGCAGCCTGGATGCAGGCGCCAGCGATCACGCCATGCCGGACGTCATGAAAATCGGCGGCGTTACCGGCTGGCAGGATGCCGCCGCTCTCGCCCATGGCCAGGCAATACCGGTTTCAAATCATGTGTTTACCGAAATAACGGCACACCTGATGCCGGCCACCCCGACCGCTCACATGCTTGAGGTTCTGGATCTTGCAGGTGCGCTTTTGACAGATCCGGTAACCGTTTCGGCCGATGGCACCATCTCACCGACAGGCCGGCCCGGCAGCGGCATCGAGTGGAACAAGGCAGCCGTCGAGAAATACCTGGTGTGATCAGCTCTCGAATTCTTCCCGCAGCATCTCCAGTTCAAGCCAGCGTTCTTCCGCCTCTGCCTGCCTGGTTTGCGCGGCCTTGAGATCGGCCGCGGCTTTCTCGAACCCTTCAGGGTCAGTCGAGTAGAAATCCGGCGCCGCCATTTTCTCCTGCAGCGCGGCAATACTGTCGCCCAGCGTCTCGATCTCCTTCGGCAGGGTTTCCAGGGCATGCTTGTCCTTGAAAGACATTTTCCGCTTCTGCGATGCAGGCGCGCTCGCCTTTCCGGCAGACGCACGGGTTGTCTTGTGCACCGGCTTCACGTCTGAGGCCTGTTTGACCTCCGCCCTCGCCTCACCGGCCTGACGCATCATGTCGGTGTATCCGCCGGGATACTCACGCCACACGCCATTGCCTTCGAAGGCAAGCGTCGATGTTGCCACCTTGTCTATGAAATCGCGGTCATGACTGACCAGCAGCACCGTGCCCGCATAGGACGAGAGCAGTTCCTGCAGCAAATCCAGTGTTTCCAGGTCAAGGTCATTGGTCGGCTCGTCCAGCACCATGAAATTCGATGGCTTCGACAGGGCACGCGCCAGCATGATGCGGCCGCGTTCTCCGCCAGAAAGAACATCGACCGGGGTTCGCGCCTGTTCAGGGCGAAACAGGAAATCCTGCATCCACGACATGACGTGGCGCGCCTCGCCGTTGACGATCACCTGGTCGGACCCGCCACCGGTGAGCGCGTCACGCAGGGTCGTTCCCGGTGTCAGCGACGTGCGGTCCTGCTCCAGTGACACGATCTCGAGATTGGTGCCGAGCCGCACCGTGCCTGCGTCCGGCGCAAGCTGTCCGGTAATCAGGCGTATCAGGGTTGTCTTGCCGGCCCCGTTCGGCCCGGTGATCGCGATGCGGTCACCGCGCAGCACCCGCAGGTTCAGGTCCCGCACTATGGCGCGCTCACCGAACGACTTGCTTAGGTTCTTGGCTTCGATCACCAGTTTGCCGGACGCATCGGCATCCCCGGAAGACAGGTTGACATTGCCTTGTGCCCGCAACGTGGTACGCCGCTTTTCCCGCAATGCTTCCAGGTCACCCAACCGGCGCACATTGCGCTTGCGCCGTGCGGTGACGCCATAGCGCAGCCAGTGTTCCTCGCGCACGATCTTGCGGTCGAGCTTGTGCTGCTCGCGTTGTTCTTCCTCAAGCACTTCGTCGCGCCAGGTTTCAAAGTGGGCAAAGCCGCGGTTCATGCGCCGCGCCGTTCCCCGGTCCAGCCACACGGTCGCCTGCGACAGGTTCTCCAGGAAACGGCGGTCGTGGCTGATCAGCACCAGCGCCGAACGCAGTGATTTCAACTCCGCTTCAAGCCATTCGATGGCCGGCAGGTCAAGATGGTTGGTTGGTTCGTCCAGCAGCAGGATATCCGGCTCCGGCGCCAGCACCCTGGCCAGTGCTGCACGGCGTGCCTCGCCCCCCGAAAGCTGCGTGGTATCCTCGTCACCGCTCAGCGACAACTGCTCCATCAGGTAATTGGCGCGATATTCGTCATCGCCCGGCGTCAAACCTGATTCAACATATGAACGAACGGTCGAAAACCCCGCAAAATCAGGTTCTTGAAGAAGATATCTGACGGTGGTACCGGGCTGCAGAAATCGCGTGCCGCTGTCTGCCTCAACATCGCCGGCAGCGATCTTGAGCAATGTCGATTTGCCTGACCCGTTGCGCCCGACCAGGCAGATGCGCTCGCCTGCATTGGCGCTCAGGTCGGCACCGGCCAGCAACGGCCTGCCGCCAAAGGTCAGCGTGATGTCCTGCAATGTCAGAAGCGGCGGTTGAGCCATGATGATGGATGCCGGAAAAAGAGATTAATCGTTGTCGGTCAGGCCGGCACCTGCACCCTTGAGCCGCGAAGCCTCGGTGGCGGGTACATAGGTGCGATGCGCAAAGGCCGACAGGGCTTCCCATATTTCGTCGGCAATGTCCACGGCTCCCGGGTGCCAATGGTGAGTAGTGTCTCCCGCAGGTTCGCAGCGCGCGATCAATACCCGGTCGGCAATCGGTGCATTCATTACACCTCGCACACTCACCCCGTCATCCGAAGTGTGAATGCTGCAGTCGTCCCAGCTGACAACAGCCTTGTCAGATGACGTCTGGCAAAACGACACCAACAATAGCGGCGCATGAACCCTGCGCAGATTCACCTCTTCTGATTGCATGCCCATGTCTGCAATGAATGCGCCGACCAAAACCGGACACATCGGATGGCCTGCCTGCCAGCATTCGGAGTGCACCGAAGCGGGCCTCATTTTTTCACAAGGCACACGATCAGTGGCAACCAGAAGATCAAGCAACGACCTGGCACCTGGAAGCCGCAGGGATTCAAGTGCCGACACGGCCCGGCCTGCTTCCTGAGCCAAACCCCAGGGGCGTCCGGCGCCCCATGCAGCTTTCGTCGCCATGACCTCTGCTTCATTGAGGGAAACGATCATGCAGGTCGGGTCTCGTCAAACAGTGGCCAGGCCCAGTCATCGGCATCCATGCCTTCGATCTCATCCGGAAACGGCGCATCCGCATACATGGTTATCCGCACCCAGCGGTCGGATTTCGGATCGAAGCGCGACGCGCCGAAGAAGGCCAGCTTACAACGCAGCATATCAATCGGCATCATGGTCGCCGACAGAACATTGTCGTGTATCTCGGCATAGGGCAATTGGGCTGCAAGCTGCACCCGGCGCGCCGCATGGCGATGTTCAGGTTTACGCAGCAGGAATTCAGCCAGCAACGTGTTTCCCGGCTCGTTCTCAAGCGCGGTCATCATCGTCGCAACCTCACGGCCTATTCCGAGGCGTTGTTCAAGCTCGACCCCGTCTTCCTCATGCCGCTCGCCCAGCCGTGGTTCCAGTTTTTCTTCCGACACATACCAGAACCGTGCGGTTTGATCTGCGGCGTCAAAATCAGTCGCAAGTGCCCAGTCGAAATGCCTGGCAGCCAGGCCGGCAAGCGCATCGACCCGCATTGTCCCGTCTATGGCAAACGCCCGCCTTTCATCCGCTGCCATTGCACCGGCCAGATCATCGACCAGATCGCCATGGGGCTCGATCACCAATGAGCACACCGCTTCCTGCCCTTCCAGCGTCAGATTGGCCGCCGCCCACAGGTATAGTTCGTTCCACGGCTCCGACATAGTGAGCGCGCCAGTCGCGAGATGTTGTTTCAGCTTGCCAAAATCTCCGGCCAGTTCACACACCCGCATGGACTGGCGCTCATCAGGCGTGTGCCAGCGCTCGAGCCCGGCATGCGCGCGGTCCAGTTGCTCCAGGAAATGTCCGATCGTACCAGCGTTGGCGCTCGGCAAAGCCCGCACCCGCGCCAGCGCGGTTTCGCGAGCCGTGATCCAGGCGTTCAGCAGGGCTGGGTGGGTGACAAGGAACGGCGCCATGCCCAGCCCGGTTGAATTGCCAACTCCCAGCCGCCGGCGGATATCGTGATCCAGCAGAACAGCCTTCGCACCACCCTTGATGCGCGCCATGTGCTCGACAATGTCTACCGTGAACACACGGATCAGCCATACTGCCAGCAGCTCAACCCGGAACGGCCCGCCGGCCTCTTCACGCCTTGCATACAGGTCCCGGTCAGCCAGACCAAACTTGCCGTTGCCATAAACCGCCGTGGTGCGCATCAGGTAGCCGACCTTGTCTATTTCCGCGACATCCGGCTGCCGGCCCTGTGCCAGGCAGTCAGCGACATGGTCGAACAGGCGCACGGACCTGTTTGCTCGCGACAGGACCAGTTCGGTTGCTGCGCAACGACCTGCTTCCTGTTTCGGGACATTGTCGCGCAACCGGTCAATGTCGGCTCCCGTCGGAACCCCGTCGAACAGGGCAAACGTCGCATCCCATTCTGTCGCGATAACCCGGTCGGAGCGCTTTTCCGGCGGCAGGTCATTGGCATAGGCTATCAGCGAATAAGTGTGCTCAGGCCCGCGTGCTTCATAAACGCCGACCCCGACGCCGTTTTCATCCACATCCCATGTGGTGCGTTCCACTTGCCAGCCTTCACGCTTTACCCGGCGCAGGATGGCGCGCATGAACGACAGGCGGGTCTGGTGCGACGCCCCCATGCGGGCAAGCCGCATCACTTCTTGCGGTGTCCGCATCAGTTCGGCAACACGGGCATCATCTGGCAAGCAGGTCTTCAGGTCAGCCATTTTCAAACCCTTCCAGCACATTCACCGTGTTGATGCCGATTTCCTCCACCGCATAACCGCCTTCCATGCAAAACAGCGTTGGCAGCTTGAGTTTTGCGATGCGCCCGCCATAGTCGGTGAAATCATCGGACTTGAGCTTGAAGAAGCTGATCGGATCGCGCTCGAATGTGTCCACCCCGAGAGAGATCACAAGCGCATCCGGCGAGTAGGCCTCTATCCGCTTGATGGCATCATCCATTGCACTGCCCCACTCATCATAACCGGTATTTGGCGGCATGGCGTAGTTGGCCGTGAACCCTTCACCCCTGCCGGCACCTTTTTCGTCTTCATATCCGAGAAAATGCGGAAACGCATGCTCCGGTGCGCCATGCAGCGACAGGAACAGGACATCGTCGCGGTCATAGAAGATATCCTGGGTCCCGTTGCCGTGGTGGAAGTCGGGATCAAGGATCGCAACCCGCTTTGCCCCGTCGTTCAGGAACATCTGGGCGGCAATGGCTGCATTGTTCAGGAAACAGTACCCGCCATACATATCCCTGGCGGCGTGATGGCCGGGCGGGCGGCACAATGCAAATGCCGACCGTGCGCCGCCTGCAACGACACGTTGCGCTGTTTGCGCTATAGCCGCACTGGCTTGTGCCGCTTCCCAGGTGCCGGACGTGATCGCGGTTTCGACGGCCAGGGTGTAGTAGCCGACAAGCCCGTCAATGTGCTCCGGTTTGCGAACCTGCATACGGCGTGCCGGAAAACAGGTCGCCAGGACTTCACCTTCATAGCCTTCGGCAACCCACCGGTCCCACGCGGTCTCCAGGAATTCGAGGAACCCTTCATCATGAATCTGGCGCACCGGTCCCATGTCCAGCGCCGCCGGTTCGGCAAAGTCTTCAAAGCCGCGCACACCCAGCCGGTCCATAATGTGCTGCCAGCGTTCCGGGCATTCAAACGGCCGGACAAACAGGCCGCCGGACAATTCACCCTTCGGGAAGTGCTTTAAATGGTCATCACTGCGAACAACTTGCATAGGATATCACTCTTCGACAATCCAGGGTGGTTTCCCCAACGTTCAGAATTCCGGGGCAAGCCTGTCATCTGTTGCCCATCTTTTCAATCTAGTTAGGAGGTGGCAGGCAATTTTTCTGGAGATGTAAAATGCATATCAAACGGGTTTGTATGACAGCGCTTCTAGGCGTGCTGATATCAACATCCGGTGCACTGGCCGACACAGTCTGGCAATCGCCGCACTTTCGTGACCACCAGCTTGTCGGAAAAATTTATGCAAGCCCGACCAGGCAACAACTCACGCTGAACGATGTCAAACAGCGTGCCGCCAGGGCGCGGTTTGTATTGCTGGGTGAAATCCACACAAACCCGGATCATCACCGGCTACAGGCGGAAATCCTGCAGCACATGGTCGATCAGGACCGCCGCCCGGCCGTCGTAATTGAAATGATTTCCCGCGCGCAGCAACCGGTACTGGATTTCTTCGCCGCCAATCCGACCGACAATGCAGATGACATCGCGGCCCGGCTCGAGTGGAGCAAGTCCGGATGGCCTGATTTTGCCATGTACAAGCCCATATTCGAGATTGCGCTGAAAAACCGGCTGACCCTTCGCGCCGGCAATCTTGAAAAAAGCACCATCCGCCGCCTGGGCGGCCGGGTAGGTTCGAAACTGACCGGTGAGGAACGGGCTCAGCTCGGATTGAACAGAGCTCTTGACGAAGAAACAGGCAAATCACTGCTCAAGGAGATCGCTCGGAGCCATTGCAACATGATGCCGGAGACCGTTCTACCGCTGATGGTGGACATTCAGCGCGCCCGCGATCATGTCATGGCCAGCGCCCTGATGGATGCGACCAACAAGGACGGTGCCGTGCTGATCGCCGGCGCCGGACACACCCGGCTGGACTGGGGTGTCGGTTCCCTTCTCGAGGCTGATGAGCCGGGCAGCTTACTGAGCCTGGCTTTCAGGGAAGTCTTCGAAGGCGCCACTGAAGCCGACTTTGGCAAGCCCGCCCACCATGTCGCTGTTGTGACCCCCCGCTCCGAGATCAAGGACCATTGTGCCGTGTTCAGGAAAAACAAGAAGAAGACTTAGAACCGTTCACTCCGACATCTTCAATCTCAGCACCTTGCCGTTTCCGCTGTCCGTCAACAGGTAGATCAACCCGTCCGGGCCCTGGACCACATCCCGGATGCGTTCTCCCAGGTCCTGCAGGATTCGCTCTTCTGAAACCGGCTTGCCGTCAGCGAACACCAGCCGTGACACCGCGCCTCCAGCCAGGGCGCCGACGAAGTAATTGCCCTTCCACTTGGGAAACGCCTCGCCTGAGTAGATCATTAGGCCCGATGGTGCGATGGACGGATCCCAGTAATGCACGGGCTGTTCCATGCCGTCCTTGTGGGTCCCCTCGCCGATCTTGGCACCCGAATAGTCAATCCCGTAGGTGATAACCGGCCAGCCATAATTCTTGCCGGCTTGCGGATTGTTCACCTCGTCCCCGCCACGCGCACCATGCTCAGCCGTCCACAATTCGCCTGTTGCCGGGTGCAGGGCTGCACCTTGAATATTGCGGTGGCCGATTGACCATATCCGTTTGTCCCAGCCTTCTGGCTGCGGATTGCCGGGAGCCGGCTTGCCGTCAGTGTCGATCCGGACAACCTTGCCAATACCGGTCGAGGGATCCTGGGCCGAGTCGGATGCATTACCGCGATCACCGGTGGTCACGAACAACATGCCATCCCGGTCAAACACCAGGCGGCAGCCGAAATGCCGGCCGGTCGAGCCCGCCGGGCTCTGTTGGAAAATCCGCGTGACGTTGTCCAGCTGGTTGGCCGTCAGGTCGAGCTGTGCCCTGGAAACCACCGTCCCCCTGCCCCCGTCATAAGAGGCGGCATGGCAATAAAAAAGCGTGCCGGAGCTTGCAAAATCAGGCGCCAGCGCAATCCCGTGCAGTCCACCTTGGCCACCGGCCGAGACGCCTTCCAGACCATTCACCACCGTCGGTTTGCCGCCACCGGCAGGAACTATACTGAGACGCCCGGGGCGTTCCCCGATCAGCATTCGCCCGTCCGGAAGGAACGCCAGCGACCAGGGCGCATCCAGCCCGTCGGCCAGTGTCTCCACTTGCAGTTTGTAGTCCTGCACCTGGTGCACTTCGGCATAGGCGGGAAGCGCGCATGCCCCCAGCAGGCTCAAGGCAATCGCAAAGCTCTTCATAGTCAATCTCCTTGGGGCGGTACCGGCATGGATGACATCAGTGTCAGAACAAAAGATGTCAGTTTCAGTTTTTCCGACGCAGACAGGGCAATATATGCATCGCGGGACGTCTTCGCCTCTCCACCATGCCAGCGGATGGCTTCATCAATATTTGCGGCGCGGCCGTCGTGCAGATAGCGATGATCCGGCAACTTCCCCCTGAACCCGACCAGCGGTGTCGTGCGCCATTCTGTCGGCGAGGCCGATCCCTCACCGCCATAGGACGTCAGCCCTTCACCCATATTGTGCAGCAGCAGGTTCGAATACAGCGCAACCGAGCCGCCATCTTCCGTCTTCATGTAAGGAGTATGGCAGGCACTGCATTTCGCATCCGCAAAGCTTTGCGGCGGCTCCGGCACTTTCGGCGGCACTGCCAGCGAACGGACATGATCGGCCAGCCCCGCTATCTTGTTGCCGTCAAAGTCGACAGCCAGGTCCGGCGACTGGCTGCCGGAGGCCTCCAGGCAGTCGTGCTGGCGCGTTGTGCACTCGCCTTGCGGCGCCGGATGAGCCGGTGATGTGAGCCCCATGTCGAACCAGAGTGCGTTGGCAACCTGATCCTCGACCCTGGCGGCTGTCGCCTTCCAGTTGAAACGGCCGATCTTCGGCTTTTTGCCGGGCACCTGCAGCAGGTGTATCCGGCCGGAAATGCCATCCTTGTTCTTGTCCTGCGAGTCTGCTCCGGCAACGATGGCAGCCGCGGACACCTGTGCGACCAGTGCGGTTGAATCAAGTGCGGGTGCCGCGCGCAGTGACATGGTGATGCCCGCGGTGCGCCCCGGCCCGCTGGTAAAGCGAACCGACGCCAGGAACCTGGTCAACCCGTCGGCCACCCGCAAGGCGCTCATGTCCGCGACACCTTCCGGCTCCACGCCATCGACCGCCTTGTTCTGCAGCTGGACGCCGTAGTGCGGGTCACCCTTGCCGTCGACGAAAGTGTGACGCAGTAAAACGCCTGCGCCGGCAACTTCGCCGTCTCGTCTGACACGGATACGTGCCCCTCCACCGAACCAGTGGCAGGCATGGCATGAGGCCTCATTGAAGATCGGGCCCAAACCATCGGACGCGGTTTCAGCACTGGTCCAGTTTTGCCGGAACATCTGTGCACCGGTCAAATCCTGCGCCTCGGCAGCAGACCCGAAGCCCACCGCCGCGAATATGGCAACAACAATTATTTTCATGCGGACTATATACGCTTCACATTGTGGCGCCGATTTGCCAGGGCACGAACTCGTGATCACCGAGGCCCTGATTTTCCGACAATGACCCCTCACCCGACGCGATACGCAGCCACGCCTGGAAAATCTCCTCGCCCACCTGTTCTACGCTTGCCTCGCCCGACAGAATACGGCCGGCATTGATATCCATGTCTTCAGGCATGCGCGCGGCAAGCTCGGAATTGGTGGCAATCTTGAGCGTTGGCGCCGGTTTCGACCCGAACGCCGAACCACGCCCGGTGGTAAAGGTAACCAGGTTGCAGCCCGACGCAATTTGTCCGGTCACGGACACCGGATCATAGCCGGGACTGTCCATGAAGGTGAAACCGCGCGCCGTGACCGGTTCGGCATATTTGAAGACACCGTTGAGAGGTGATGTGCCGCCCTTGGCCGCGGCGCCCAGCGATTTCTCAAGAATCGTGGTGAGCCCGCCTTTCTTGTTGCCCGGTGACGGATTGTTGTCGAGCGAGCCGTTATTGCGGTCCACATAGTCCTGCCACCAGCTGATCCGTTCAAGCAGTTTGCGGCCGATCTCCGGCGTGGCCGCCCTGCGGGTAAGCAGGTGTTCCGCGCCGTAAATCTCCGGTGTCTCGGCCAACACGCCCGTGCCACCCTGCGCAACGAGCAAGTCGCATGCATGTCCAAGGGCAGGATTGGCCGTGATACCGGACCATGCGTCCGATCCGCCACATTGAAGCGCCACCATCAGTTCCGACGCCGGGCACGTCTCGCGAACCGATTTGTCAGCCGCCGGCAGCATGTCCCTGACCTTGGATATACCGGTTTCGACAGTGCGGCGCAGGCCGGCAACATCCTGGATGTTCATGGTCTGGAAACGCGGGCCGCGTTCAAGGCCATAGGCTTCCAGCAACCAGTCGATCTGGTTCATTTCACAGCCCAGTCCGACCATCAGCACACCGGCATGGTTGGGGTGGCGCGCATAGCCCCACATGACCCGTTGCAGGGCGTCGAAGCCATCTCCGGAGTCAGCCATGCCGCACCCTGTACCGTGTACAAATGCGACTACCCCGTCCACGTTCGGGTAATCGGCAAGTTCGGCGGGCGTAAAATGGTCGGCAATCAGGCGCGCCGCCGTAGCCGAACAGTTCACCGAGGTGATGATGGCAATATAGTTGCGTGTCCCGGTTTTCCCGCTCTCGCGGCGAAACCCTTCAAATGTCGCACGCCTTGCATCGTCTACCTTTGAAACCGGCCGGACCGCCGTCGAAAACTCATAAGCGTGCGATGTGCTTTCAAAGTTCACATTATGCGTGTGCACATGCGCACCTGCAGCAATGTCTGTTGAAGCAGTTCCGATGAACTGGCCGTACTTGGTTACAGGCTCACCGGCCGCGATGGCGCAAAGAGCCATCTTGTGGCCGCGCCCGACGCGCTCTGAAGCGGTTGCGCCAAGAAAATATTCGCCAGTCTCGAGCGCCCTGACGGCTGTTGCCACATTGTCCATTTCATCAAGCCGTATTGCGGCAGGTGCCGTCATGTCATTCGCTCCGGAATATGGGATTGCCTTGCCGGCAGATGATCAGCCAACACCGGCGACATTACAAGGGAGAGCCAGATCTAACCGGCAAGAATTTGCTGGCGAACCATCGAGACCAGGCTGTCGTGTGTCACGTCGGGTGCAAGGCCGGACGTATTCAGGCTGTAGTGGGAGCGCGCATAATCTGCATTACGCTCGTCGAGCAGTTTGCGCAGTTGCTGCATCGCTGCCGGATTGCCTTCCATGGGACGCAGGTCGCCCTGCGCCCGGACCCGGTTCATGTGCTCTTCGGCGCTGGCCTTGAGCCAGACCGTGTGGAAATCACGCAGCAGGCAGTTGTACGCATCGCCGTCACCGACAATGCCGCCGGCAACCGCCAACACCACGCTGTTGTGACGCGCCGCAATGGTTTCAAGTGCATCGGCCTCCAGCCTGCGATAGCCGTTCTGCCCGTACAGATTGAAGATTTCGGGCACCGGCAGGCCGCTCTGGCGTTCGATTTCATCGTTCAGTTCCACAAACGGCATATCCAGCGCACGTGCCAGGCTGAACCCGAGCGTGGACTTGCCGGCACCGCGCAAGCCTACCAGCGCGATGCGCTGCCGACGTCCCGAATGGCCTTCCGGCAGCGAGCGGGTTTCGGATACAAGCTCTTCCAGGGACACACCAAGCGACATCGCGATGTCACGCAGCAGGATGATGGAGATATTGCCTGAGCCCGTTTCAAGCTGGGCAAGGTAGCGTTCTGACACTCCTGATATGCCCGACAAGACCCGCCGCGACAGGCCGCGCGCCTTGCGTTCTGCACGCACCCGGTCTCCGAGCCCGATCAGGAAGGCTTCGGAATCGCGCCTGCCCTCCGGTTGCGTACGCGGCGTATGATTGCACTGCGCCAGTGTGGCCGGGTCAAATCCTTCAGTAGGTTTCAACGTGATACCTCCCGCTGGTCCTCATGTCCGGTTTGAGGGACGCCCAGTCCAGCCCGCCATTGCGGCAGATATCGGCCAGGGCTTCGTCGACACCGGTTTCCATGCCCTTCAACCCGCAAATGTAGATATGGGTTTCATCGCTCTGCAGCAGGTCCAGCAATTCGTTTGCCCGCACCCGCATCCGGTCCTGTACATACTCCTTGGTTTCACCTTCCACCCGCGAATAACAGAACTCCGTGTGCAACAGGCTTTTCGGCACCTTTTTCAAAGGTCCGAAATAGGGAAGTTCCTCCGGCCGGCGTGCCCCGAAATACAATTGCAGCTTGTTCTGCAACTCCGGCATTGTCCGGCGGCGGCGTTCGGTAAACCCCCGGAACGGGGCCGAGCCGGTGCCGGTGCAAATCATGATCAGATTGGCCTGCGGATCATTGGGCAGCAGGAAGGTCGCGCCAAACGGTCCGGTAATATCGATCTCGGCGCCCTTTTCCAGATCGCACAGATAGTTGGAGGCGACACCCCTGTCCTCACGCTTGACGGTCAGCGCAATATTGTTGGTGTTGGGCTTTTCACCGTCACGCGCGCTGGCAACGGAATACAGGCGCGGCTCGTGCGGACGGCCATCTGCATCTTCGCCCGGCACGACCACCCCTATGCTTTGGCCTTCGAGAACCGGAAACACCTGTTCGCCCAGGTTCAGGATGATGTGGCGCACATCGTTTTCGGCATCTGCGTCGGTCAGCCTGAAATTGCCCTGCACCACCGCTTTGGCAGGCTTGGCCCGGTTGAACAGGTTGATCGAGGGCTTTGAAGCCGACGCAGGTGCCACCGGCTTGCCGCCGGTGCCTTCGTGAGCCTTTGCCAGCAGCGCCTCGATTTCATCTTCAAGCGCTTCAAGCGAACCGCCGCCGTCGCTGGGCTCTTCCAGCCCTTCTTCCTGTTCCGGCAGCTCCAGCATCTCAAACTGCTGTTCCAGGGTGTATGGCTCCGCCACCACCCGCCAGTTGTCGATCGATCCCGTCGGGCACGGGCTGATGCAGTCCATGCAGAAATTGCACTTGCTCACATCCACCACGACATTGTTGTCGTCATGGGTGATGGCATCGATCGGGCAATGCTCTTCACATGTGTAGCACCGGATACAGATTTCCGGATCGATCAGGTGTTGTTTGACAAGCGCGGTCATGCGTTGGCCGCAACTCCAGAAACCTTTACATACTCGAAGTCGCCGGGCTTGTTGTCGATGCCGACCCGCGGCGGCGAGATCCAGCCGGCATACTTGCCGGGTTCCCACTGCGGCTTCATCAGGCTGTCGATGAAATCACCGTCGGCCTTTGACGGAACCCAGTCATCCTTGCGCTTCTCCCATTCTTCTGCCGACAGCAGGTTGCCTTCCGGGTCTGCCTGGATTGCAGAGAACTCGCCCTGGTGGCGATGGAATGCCACGTGCGGCAGAGTGATCTGGAACTCGACCCCCTCTTTCTTGAGGATATTGTTCCAGCGGTTGACGCCGCCGGTGGCGTCTTTCACATAGTCGTCACGCAGGCGCATATTGATGGCCGACAGCGCCGGTTCGTCCGAAATGACCACCTTGCCGTCGATCAGCCTGAGAACCGGATAGGTGTCACGCTCAAGCTTGTGATCGTCCTCGATCTTGGCTTCGCGGTAGCGCCCCTTGATGCCCGAGTTGAAGGCGTTGGCGGCATTGGTGGAAATTTCCGAGCCGAACAGGTCCAGCGACAGCGAATAATGCATGTTGGCCTTCTTCTGGATGGTCGGCAGGTCAATGACACCCAGTGCGCGCACGGCGTCGATGTCATAAGGGTCAGTGATGCCGGCTTCCTTCATCGCCTCGCAGGTGCGCTGGATGGTGCGGCCCACGCCGGTCTCGCCGACGAACATATGATGGGCTTCCTCGGTCAGCATGAACCGGCAGGTTCGCGACAGCGGGTCAAAGCCGGACTGCGCGAGCGCCTCAAGCTGCATCTTGCCGTCACGGTCTGTGAAGTAGGTAAACATGAAGAACGACAGCCAGTCCGGCGTCGCTTCGTTGAAGGCGCCGAGCATGCGCGGATGGTCTTCCGATCCCGATTGGCGCTCGAGCAGCATGTCTGCTTCCTCGCGGCCATCAGCACCGAAATACTTCTGCAGGAGATACACCATCGCCCACAGATGGCGGCCTTCTTCCACGTTCACCTGGAACAGGTTGCGCATGTCGTACAGCGACGGTGCGGTCTGGCCGAGATGCCGCTGCTGCTCGACCGAGGCCGGTTCGGTATCACCCTGGATCACGATCAGGCGGCGCAGCATGGAGCGGTATTCGCCAGGCACTTCCTGCCACGCAGGCTTGCCGGCATGTTCTCCGCACGGGATGGTGCGGCCTTCTTCTTCCGGTGCCAGCAGGATGCCCCAGCGGTATTCCGGCATCTTCACATAGCCGAACTTGGCCCAGCCTTTCGGGTCAACCGATACGGCTGTGCGCAGATAGACCAGCGATTCCTGAAACCCTTCCGGCCCCATATTGTTCCACCAGTTCAGGTAGCCCGGGTGCCACTTTTCCAGGGCCTTCAACACGCGCCTGTCGTCCGACAGGTTCACATTGTTGGGGATTGAAGTATTGTAATCGACGTTCACGAGATCAGCCATGCTGCTTGGTCCTCATACCAAAGGAATTTCCTACACACGTTCCATATTGAAGTCAGCGCGCTTGCCCGATCCGTATCGTTGCAAGGCACCATCAGCGCCCACCGCATTGGGGCGCTGGAAAATCCAGTTCTGCCAGGCCGTCAGCCTGCCGAATATACGCGTTTCCATGGTTTCCGGTCCTGCAAACCGCAGGTTCGCCTCCATGCCGGTCAGCGCGTCGGGAGAGAAGCTGGCACGTTCCTCCAGGAAAATCCGCACCTCGTCTTCCCAGTCGATATCGTCAAAGGCAAACGTGACCAGGCCAAGCTCGTTGGCTTCAGATGCATCCAGCACCTCGCCCTGCCTCGCTTTGGCGGCATCAACGGCTTCCGGCTCGCCGAGAAACCGTGTCTCGAGCCGGGTGATGCCGTTGCTCATGGGGTAAGCGCCAAAATTCAGTGGCCCCAAAGCAATGGTCGCCTCGGCGCGGTTGTCGCCTTCAAACTGGCCGTCTGCCATGTAGGACCGGTCTGCCGCAAACAATAGCTCCGCCAGTGTACCGGCAAAACAAGAGCCCGGTTCCGCCATGACGGCAAGCGTCCGTGATGTGAGGTCAACGCGTTTCAGCACGCGACGCCAGTACAGCAGCAGTTCGCGCATCAGCCAGTGCTTGGCATTGCTGTCCATGAACCCGTCATAGGCCAGCACCACAGAAGGATCACCGGCGGACTTGAACTGAACCACGGCCATTTCCAGCTCATTGAACCGGATTTCCAGCAGTGCATCATCCAGTTCGCGTGCCAGGCGCAACGGCCAGAACTGGTCACCTTGGCCTTCGGCTGCGGCGACGTCGGCAGGCGGGCCAGTGTCCGGGCCGGTAATGTTGATCGTTGCCACACGGGCAGCACGGTCAAATTCCGCCGATACGGTTGAATAGGCGATGGCGTTGTCGGTGATGGTCTTGTTCAGCGCGGTGAGCTTGACACCAGCGCCGTCGGACGGACGGTCGGATTTGGCTGCCAGCTCAAGTGCGCGTTCACTAACGGCATCGGCGAACTTGGATGCCGGTGCGACTTCGTCTACCAGCCGCCAGTCGACCGCTTTCCTGCCGCGAATACCTTCTTCGAGAGAGCAGAACACATCAGCGCGATCCCGCCTCACCTTGCGCTTGTCCGTCACCCGCGTCAGGCCGCCCGTGCCGGGCAACACGGCCAGCAGCGGCACCTCCGGCAGCGCCACCGTGGATGATCCGTCATCGGTCAGCATGATGTGGTCGCAGGCAAGCGCCAGTTCATACCCGCCGCCGGCACACGCACCGGAAACAGCACACAAGTAGGTCTGGCCGCTTTCGGCAGACGCCTCTTCCATTGAGTTGCGCGTCTCATTGGTGAACTTGCAGAAATTCACCTTGTGGGAATGTGCTGATCCACCGAGCATGCGGATGTTGGCGCCGGCACAAAACACCTTGTCCTTGCCTGATGCCAGGACAACCGTCTTGACCTGCGGGTATTCGAACCGCAGCCGCTGAATTGCGTCTGCCAGTTCAATGTCCACCCCCAGGTCATAGGAATTGAGCTTCAGTTCATAACCGTCAAACAGGCCCGCGGTTTCATCCACATCCATCACCAGGCGGGCCACTTCACCATCGGGTTCAATGCGCCAGTGTCGGTAGGTTTCCGGTGAAGTCTGAAAGTCGATACGGCTCATGTCAGGTTAATCCAGCGTTTTGAATCCAGATTGCACCCTCATATGCATGGTTAGCAGCGGTCAAGAGTTTTCGCACATAAAGTGCATAAATAGAAATTGATTACGCAATATAATGCATATTACTGTTTCCTATGTCGACACCCATGTATGTTTCAATCCGCCCGCCAAGCCTGGCAATCAGCTCAAGTCGCAACTCTTCCACCTGGCCCTGCAACCTTGCTGCGGCATTGTCACGCTGCATTCCTGTCTTCAATTGCGCATTGGCAGTCTGGATCAACGCCTGCAGCAACAGCCGTTCCGGACTGTTGGACGGCGTCGCCAGCCAAACTGCCTCCCATACCTCGTGGGCTTCCCAGTAATACCCGGCCCGCATCAGGTCATGGCCATAAAGATAGGGAACATTGTCTTGCCAGTCATATGCCCCGGTAACCGCGGGCGCGAGTTCCTTCGCATGGTCAAGCGGTACCTGATCAGGCTTGCTGCCGGTTCCCGGCACATGGGTCTGCGACGGCAAGCTGATATCCGGCACAAGTCTCACGATTCCGGCAAGGCACCGCCTTCAGCAATGCGGCGTTCAATGTAATCGTCGAGTTCGTCACGAATTCCGGCATCCAGTGCCGGCGGTTCAAAGTCGGCGACCAGCTTTTTCCAGATGGTATTGGCCCGCTGCGTCGCGGTCAGGGAACCGTTTTCTGTCCATTGGCCAAAATTGCTCCAGTCGGACACCAGGGGTTTGTAGAACGCCGTTGAATACCGCTCCATGGTGTGTTCGCATCCGAAGTAATGGCCGCCCGGCCCCACCTCGCGAATGGCATCAAGCGCCAGCTCATCCTCATCGAACTTTGCCGGCTGGCAAAGTTCGGCAACCATCTGCAGGACCTCAATATCGAGAATGAATTTCTCGAAAGACGCGGTAAGCCCGCCTTCCAGCCAGCCTGCGGTATGCGCGATGAAGTTGGACCCGCCCTGAATGGCGCCCCACAGGGAAAGCTGTGTCTCGTAGGCACCCTGTGCATCCGGTGCATTCGATGCGGTCGGTGCCGAAGAGCGCCACGGCAAGCCGAGCTTGCGCGCCAGCTGGCCCGAGCCCCAGGCAGCCTTGACGTATTCAGGCGTACCAAACGCCGGCGAACCCGACTTCATGTCCACGTTGGAGGTGAACGCCCCGTACACCACCGGCGCACCCGGACGCACAAGCTGGTTGATGACCAGCGCGGCCAGAAACTCCGCATGCTGCTGCACCAGCGCCCCGGAAATGGTCACCGGTGCCATGGCGCCGGACAGCGTGAACGGCGTGATGACGACTATCTGGTTGTGCTCGGCAAAATCCATCAACCCGTTGAGCATCGGAATATCAAGCTGTAGCGGAGAATTGGTATTGATCACTGTGTAGGTATGGTGTGCGGACCTGAACTCCTCAGTGGACAGCCCGCGCGCGATGCGGATCATTTCAAACCCGTCCATCGATTGGGGTGTGCCCCGCGCCCAGGTAAACACGGCCTTGCTGGTCAGAGTGAGATGATCCAGCTTGATCCAAAGATGGCGCTCGTTCAAAGCCAGGTCCTGCGCTTCAACACACGGGCCTGCCACATGCATGACATCAAAGTGCTGGCACAGCTTCATGAAATTGCGCGCCGCTGCACGCGTTCCGGTTTGCTTGCCTCCTTCAAGATCGGAAAAGCCCGGCGGACCGCCCACCGGCATGAAGTTCAGCGACGTGCCGCCCAGCGGGATATTGTTTTCCGGATCACTGGCCTGCAAAACGAAAGTGCCCGGCGCTGATGCGATCGCCGCCTCGATGATCTCGTCACCGATCCGCACCATCATGGTGTCGTCATCCACAATACATCCCGCGGCGCGATAGGTATCACGCGCCCGCGGCAGCAAGGCACGGATACCGATTTCAGCAAGCACCTGCTTGGCGAGTTCGTGGATGCGGTCAATCTGGTCGTCGGAGTAAAGCGGCTGTGGTGCAAACGGATTGACCAGGTTGCGGTAGTTCACATCCCTGACTGGAGTTTCCGTTCCGGCCTGCCGTCTACCGCCGCGTCTTCCTCGCTGTACATTCATCGCCGGCACCTCCAGAAGCGATCAGCTTTGTTCCTTTTGGTTGAAGCAACCAGAAAGCATTCTGATCTGGAGCCGACGCTATTCCTTTTCCGGCACGAGCGAAACCAGTAAATCACCGTTACTTACCTGGTCGCCATCCGCCACATATGTTTCGGCAACGATACCGTCTCGCGCTGCCGTCAGCGTGTGTTCCATCTTCATGGCTTCCAGCACCGCAAGGGCGTCGCCCTTTGTAACCTGTTCACCAGCTTTCACCCTGATCTGCTTTACCAGGCCCGGCATCGGTGCGCGCACATCATCACCGGACCCGGCATCGCCTGCATCGGTAACACCGTCCGGGACATCAAACACAAACGTATCGCCGTTCAGGAAAACGGTGACCTGCGCGACACGGCCGGAAACTTCAGATACGGCAAAGCGCAGTGGCTGGGTGTGACCGTCAACAATCATCCTGTCGGGTGCGCGCTCGACCAGCGACACATTAACCGCTTCGGTTTGCGATGAAACCTTGAAGTCGCGGGAATTGCGCAACGACACGCGCAAATCAAATATCGCGGCGCCCTGCACAAGCTTCACAAAATGCTGTGCTGCCCCCCACAGCCGCCACCCGGACAGCGAACTCCACGGATCATCTTGGTCCGTGTCGCCCGCCAGGCCCAAAACGGCAATTGCCGCCACTGCCTGCGCAAGCACGGGAGTTTCGCCTTCCTGCACGAGTTGCGCCAGATCCCTCTCGATCAGGCCAGTGTCCACTGCCCCCCGGGAAAACCCGTCATGCCTGCACAATGCAGACAGGAACGCCTTGTTGGTGACAGTGCCGGCGATCTGCGTGTCGGCCAGTGCCGCGCGCATTTTCGCCAGCGCCTCGTCCCGGGACCGCCCGTGCACGATGACCTTGGCAATCATTGGATCGTAATGCGGCGTGATTTCATCGCCCTCGCGGACGCCGGTATCGTTGCGCGCTGCAGACGAAAACCTCAAGTGATCCAGCGTCCCGATGGCCGGCAGGAAGCCCCTGGGAACATCTTCTGCATAAAGCCTTGCCTCAAAGGCATGGCCGTCAATGGCCAGATCAGCCTGTACAAACGGCAACGGCTCTCCTGCCGCGACACGCAATTGCAACTCGACGAGATCGAGCCCGGTAATAGCTTCGGTGACCGGGTGTTCAACCTGCAGGCGGGTGTTCATTTCCATGAACCAGAACCGATCCGGCAGCAGTCCGTCTGACCCGTCAACGATGAACTCAACGGTACCGGCTCCTGAATAACCGATGGCCCTGGCCGCCTTGACCGCCGCATCGCCCATGGCGGTGCGCATCTCGTCGGTCATACCGGGAGCCGGTGCTTCCTCAATCACTTTCTGATGACGGCGCTGCAGCGAACAGTCGCGTTCAAACAGATGCACGGCATCACCGTGCCGGTCGCCGAACACCTGGATTTCGATATGGCGTGGCGAGGTAACGTATTTCTCGATCAGCACCCGGTCATCCGCAAAGCTTGCCTTGCCTTCGCGCTGTGCGCCTGCCAGTGCGTCGGCAAACTGGTCAGCCGCATCAACCTTGCGCATCCCCTTGCCGCCACCCCCGGCGCGCGCCTTGATAAGCACAGGATAGCCAATTTCTTCAGCCTGCTGCTTCAGAAATTCCGGCTCCTGACGCTCGCCATGATATCCGGGAACGACCGGCACGTTTGCCGTTTCCATCAGGGCCTTGGCGGCATCCTTGAGCCCCATGGCACGGATGGCCTCGGCAGACGGACCGATGAACACAAGGCCCGCAGTTTCGACCTTTTCGACAAAATCCGGATTTTCGGACAGAAAACCGTAGCCGGGATGAATGGCTTCAGCACCTGTTGCCTTCGCCGCCGCAATGATGGTGTCTGCCTGAAGATAACTGTCGGCCACCGGTGGCGGACCGACGCGCACGGCTTCGTCTGCTTCAGCCACATGCATGGCACCTGCATCCGCATCCGAATAAACAGCGACGGTGGCAACGCCAAGCCGCTTTGCCGTACGCATGATGCGCACTGCAATCTCGCCCCGATTGGCTATGAGAATTTTGCTGAACAAAGACCCGCCCTCACATCCTGAACACGCCGAAACGTGTTTCCGCTATCGGTGCGTTGAGTGCGGCAGACAGCGACAATCCCAGCACATCACGGGTCCGGCGCGGATCGATCACACCATCGTCCCAAAGCCGGGCCGAGGCGTAAAGCGGATGCCCCTGATGTTCGAACTGATCCGCAATGGGCTTGCGGAACGCAGCCTCTTCATCCCCGGACCACTCGCCGCCCTTGCGCTCGATCCCGTCACGCCTGACCGTTGCAAGCACGCCTGCGGCCTGCTCGCCACCCATCACCGAAATCCGGCTGTTGGGCCACGACCACACGAACCGCGGGTCGAATGCCCGCCCCGACATGCCGTAATTGCCGGCCCCGAAAGACCCGCCGACCATCATCGTCACTTTCGGCACCGATGTTGTCGAAACGGCCGTCACCAGCTTGGCGCCGTCCTTGGCGATGCCCCCGGCCTCATATGACTTGCCGACCATGAAGCCGGTTATGTTTTGCAGGAAGACCAGCGGAATGCGGCGCTGCGAACACAGTTCCACAAAGTGGGCACCCTTGGTCGCACTTTCCGAAAACAGTACGCCGTTGTTGGCGATGATGCCGCACGGAATGCCATGAATATGCGCAAAGCCTGTAACCAGCGTCGGACCATAGCGCGCCTTGAACTCATCGAAACGTGACCCGTCCACGACGCGGGCCAGCACTTCGCGAACGTCGTAGGGTGTTTTCAGGTCACCCGGCACAACGCCCATCAGTTCGTCCGGATCATAAAGCGGGGCTTCCGGCGTTTGCAGCGTGACAGACATCTGTTTCTGCGAATTGAGATTGGCGATGGCCCGGCGCGCAAGCTCAAGTGCATGGGCATCGTCCATCGCCATGTGGTCGGCCACCCCGGACAAACGCGTGTGCACATCCGCCCCGCCGAGTTCTTCCGCCGTTACGACTTCGCCGGTGGCAGCCTTCACCAGGGGCGGGCCTGCCAGAAAGATGGTGCCCTGCTCCTTGACGATGATCGACTCGTCCGACATGGCCGGCACATAGGCACCGCCTGCCGTGCACGATCCCATCACCACCGCGATCTGGGCAATGCCGCGGGACGACATATTGGCCTGGTTGAAAAAGATGCGCCCGAAATGGTCACGGTCCGGGAACACTTCGTCCTGGTTGGGAAGATTGGCTCCGCCGGAATCCACCAGGTAGATGCACGGCAGGTTGCTCACCTGGGCTATTTCCTGCGCACGCAAATGCTTTTTCACGGTGAGCGGATAATAGGTGCCGCCCTTAACCGTCGCATCATTTGCGATGATCATCACTTCGCGGTTTTCGACCCGGCCAACGCCGGCAATCATGCCGGCGCATGGCGCTGCCCCGTCATACATTGCGTGTGCCGCAGTTGCGCCGATCTCAAGAAACGGCGAACCGGGATCAAGCAGTCTCGCCACCCGCTCGCGCGGCAAGATCTTGCCACGCGACAAGTGTCTTTCACGCGCGGCATCACCGCCGCCATCCAGCGCCGCTTTGACAGCATCCTCGACCGTGGACAATGCGCTGAGCATCGCCTTTCGATTGGCATCAAAGGTCTCGCCACGCGTCGGTGCGGTCGGCTTCAAGATGGCCATTATGCGGATTCCACAAACATTTCGCGCCCGATCAGCATGCGCCTGATTTCCGATGTGCCGGCGCCGATCTCATACAGCTTGGCGTCGCGCAGCAAACGGCCGGCGGGATACTCATTGATGTAGCCATTGCCGCCGAGCGCCTGGATGGCTTCCAGCGCACACCAGGTCGCTTTCTCGGCAGCGTAGAGAATGCATCCTGCTGCATCCTTGCGGGTGGTTTCACCGCGATCACACGCTGCCGCCACCGAGTACACATAGGCGCGGCAGGCATTCATGGTGGTGTACATGTCGGCCAGCTTGCCCTGCATCAGCTGAAACTCGCCGATGGACTTGCCGAATTGCTTGCGCTCGTGGCTGTACGGCACAACCACGTCCATGCAGGCGGCCATGATGCCCAACGGCCCGCCGGCGAGTACAACGCGCTCATAGTCCAGGCCCGACATGAGTATTTTCGAACCCTGTCCCTCTTCACCAAGCACGTTCTCATAAGGAACTTCGCAATCCTCGAATACCAGTTCGCATGTATTGGAACCGCGCATGCCGAGTTTGTCGAGTTTTTGCGCGGTAGAAAACCCGGTCATGGATTTCTCAATCAGGAAAGCGGTAATCCCGCGCGACCCGGCCTCCGGATCGGTCTTGGCATAGACCACCAGTGTTTCGGCATCGGGCCCGTTGGTGATCCACATCTTGTTGCCGTTCAGGATGAAGCGGTCATTGCGCTTTTCAGCCCGCAGCTTCATGGACACCACATCAGATCCTGATCCGGGTTCTGACATGGCCAGCGCGCCGAAATGCTCTCCGGAACACAGTTTTGGCAGATACCTGGTTTTCTGCTCGGTTGTGCCCCACCGGTTGATCTGGTTCACACACAAATTCGAGTGCGCGCCGTAGCTCAGGCCCACAGATGCTGATGCACGGCTGAGCTCTTCCATCGCCACCACATGCGCCAGATATCCCAAGCCGGTTCCGCCGAAATCAGGATCGGCGGTGATGCCCAACAGGCCCAGCTCGCCCATCTGTGGCCACAGGTCTTTGGGCGCTTCATTGGTTTCGTCAATCTGTGCGGCACGGGGTGCAAGGTTATCCCCTGCCCAGCGCTGCACCATGTCGCGCAACGCGTCGACGTCCTCTCCAAGACCAAAATTCATTCCGCTGCCAAACATGATGCCTCTCCTGGTTGCGCACCGGCGCTGCGCAACACCATTTTTGTATAAATGTCTTCAATTTCAGACAGGGATAACCGTCCGCGCGACCTGTACCAGGTGTTGACGCCGGTCAGCATGGCAATGATGGCCATGGCGCTGATCCGCGTATCAGTCAGGTCAAATTCACCGCTGGCACGTCCGTCATCGAGAATGCCGACAACAAACGCCTCGTAAGTTTTTCTCAGGTTTTCAACCCGCCGGAAATTGTCCGGCTCGAGATTGCGAAGTTCCATATAGGAGATGAACACGGCATCCGAGCGGTCGATGTGATAGCGAATGTGAAACCGCGCAAACCGCTCCAGCGCCCTGTCCGCAGCCTCGTCCGCATCAGCCTCTTCCTTCCACGCCGCAATCAGGCTTTCCATGTGGGAAACCAGAAGATCCTCCAGCAGGGCCTGTTTGTTGGAAAAATGATTGTAGAGCGCGGCGGCCTGCACCCCGACTGCCCCGGCAATTTCGCGCATGGATACAGCTGCAAAGCCGCGCGCTGCAAACAGCTGCTCAGCGGCCGAGCGAATGCGCTCTGCCGTTTCAATGCCAATACTGCCTGTGGTTCGGGCCAAAACAGACTCGCTAATTAAATGAACGTACGTTAAATTAAAGCTCAAACACAACCTGGAGTCAAGTGCGTAGCCGCCGCCTCTCAGCACATCTGGAAACTGGCTGTGGCAGAAATCGGGATGGGATGGCTACGCAGTATCCAGGGGATCAGGCCCGTACTCATTGTCCCCGATGGTCCCGGGCAGAATACCGAGATCGATGAGCGCCCATATAAAACCCACAAACGGGATAAGCAGCAGCAGGCACCACCAGCCGGATTTACCCCGGTCATGGCAGCGCTTTATGTGCAGCATGATGCCCCCGAGCCAGATGAGTATGCCGACAATGAAGGGTATCAGGCCATCCCGGCCAAGCAGAACCGCGCTTAACACCCATATAACGACCAGGATTCCAATTCCTATCCACCATTGCTGCCTGCTGATACGCCCCTCGACCGATGTGAAAAGATAGGTCATATCGACATTGCCCATGGCAGATCTCCCGAAATTCACAGTTTGACAATTCAAGGTCCCATGCTGTCATGATCGGTTGAGGCACACAACACGGACCTGATCACTGACCATGGCGCACGACCAGCTTGAAAACACCGCCGACCTGTTGGGAAAGCTCATTGCCTTCCCTACAATCTCATCAGACAGCAATCTCCCACTGATCGCTTTTGCCGCCGAAAAACTGGAAAGGTTGGGCGCCAGCGTCCGGGTCTCGCCGGATGAATCCGGCACCAAGGCCAATCTGTTTGCGACGCTCGGGCCTGAGGCGGATGGCGGCATCGTTCTGTCGGGCCACTCCGACGTGGTGCCTGTGACGGGCCAGGACTGGACATCGGACCCGTTCTTGATGCGCGAGGAAGACGGCAGACTGTTTGGCCGCGGCGCCTGCGATATGAAAGGCTTCATCGCAGCCAGCCTCGCCATGGCGGAACACTACGCCGCCCTCCCCCTTGCCAGGCCCGTGCATTTTGCTTTCACCCACGACGAGGAAACCGGCTGCCTGGGTGCTCAGGCCCTCATCCGGGAACTGCGTGACATCGGCATGAAACCGGCTGCCTGCATCATCGGCGAGCCGACCCTGATGCGCATCATCGAAGGTCATAAGGGGTGTTATGAATACACCGTGGAGTTTTCGGGCCTGGCGGGCCACGGCTCGGTACCGGAAGCCGGTGTAAGCGCCGTTGAGTATGCGGTTCGGTATGTCAGCCATTTAATGTCATTGCGGCCGGAACTTGAGGCACGTTGCCCGGCAGCGTCACCATTCGATCCACCTCACACAACCTTGCAGGTCGGTCGTGTCGCCGGCGGCATCGCCCACAATGTCATTGCCGACAAGTGCACCGTCGACTGGGAAATGCGCCCCGTCCAGAACAGCGACGCCGATTTCGTCAAGGCCCGAATACGTGAGCATGTCGAGCATGATCTGCTGCCCGCCATGCGCGCCGTACACCCGGCCGCAGACATCGTGACCCATACGATGGGTGAAATTGCCGGGCTGGAAGCGATGCCGGACAGCGAAGCCGTTAAGCTGGTATATCAACTCACCGGCGCCAACACCTCGGACTTCGTATGCTTCGGCACCGAGGCCGGCCTGTTCCAGCAGATCGGTATTCCGGCGGTCGTGTGCGGGCCCGGTTCGATAGAACAGGCCCACAAACCCGATGAGTATGTCGAACTCGATCAACTGGACCAGTGTCTTGGAATGCTGGACCGGCTCGGCGGCAAACTGGTCTAGAGCTGTTCCGGCTCAAATTCGCCAATCAGTCCCACCCTGCAGATTTACGGCTGCATCGATCTTCCCTGCCAGGCTGTCACCGATCGGAAGCATGGGCAGTCGCACTTCCGGGCTGTCTATCAGTCCCTGGCGCCACAGCCAGTGCTTTACGGGTGCCGGACTAGGTTCTACAAACAGCAGCCGCGGGATATGAACGACCCTGTTCCACTTTTCCAGCGCAAGCTTTTGATGCCCGTTGTGCAGATCCTCGCAGATTTCCAGATGCACGTGCGCCAGCACATGTGCACCAGTCAGAATCGCTCCTTTCGCTCCATGAACCATTGCGTTGTAGAAAAACGGATCCTCGCCGGTAAGAACCGAAAAGTCCTTCGGCGCGCACCTCAGCAGGTCATAGGACTGTTCCGGACTGCCGCAGCAATCCTTCAAGCCCACAATGTTTGGCAAGGCCGCCAGTTCCAGCATGGTTTCGTTCAGCACATTCACGCCCGTGCGATACGGGATATTGTAGATCATTATCGGACGCTCGGTACTACCGGCCAGGAACTCGTAATGCCGCTTCACCCCATCCTGCGACGGTCGCAAGTAATTGGGCCCGCTGATCAGATAGCCATCAATTGGCCAGTGTTTTGTTTGTTGAAATCGCTTTTCGACTTTTCGCGGATCGCTTCCCGACACACCCAGGTATATTGGCATCTCGCAACTGCAATGGCTGGTCTCGTCGGCGCAAACGGATGCCAGTCGCTCAAGCTCCGCATCATCTAACGTTTGCCCTTCACCGGTGGTGGCGGCAAGCACGAAGCCTCGCAACCCGATGCTGGAGTAGTGCTTCACCAGTCTCCTGAGGGAACTCTCATCCAGTTCACCAGCCTTGAAGGGCGTTATCAGCGGAATCCATATGCCGCTTGTCGTCGATTGAAAGGTCATTTTGATCTCCTGTCGTGACCGGTGACAGGCAATAAAAAACCCCGTCCAAACCGGCGGGGTTTACTTCGATCGTTACATTGATTTCGACATCACATAATGAACACAGTCCCCGAATTGAGGACCCGTTTCGAAATGCTTGATTTGAAGGTCATTGAAACCATGCCGGTATATTACAGCTTGCCCGCAGTCGGTCAAACGGGAAACACGGAAATTTCGCCATCGATCCTAATTGTTGCCGCGCCGTTCGCGCCACAAGCCGCATTTTTCCTGTACCGGCCGGTCGGAATAGCTGAATAGCACGGCATCTTCCGATGCCTCGTGCACAACCTCGCGCCAGGACGGTACGACGACAACGTCACGCGGCGACCAGTTGAAAATCTCGCCGTCCACAATGATGCGGCCCTTGCCCTCAACGCCGACGAACACCGTCGCGTCGGTAGACCGATAGGCTTGCGAAGTGAAGCTTTTCGGCAGCAATTGCAGGCAGGTGCCGATTGTCGGCATGGCCCAGCCGCCGTCGACCGGGTTGACATACCGCATTTTAAGTCCGTGGCAGGGATCCCATTCTTCCTGCCGCTTCATCTGCTCGAGCGCCTCGCGCGATCGGTCATATGGGTAATTGAAGATCGGCGATGTCGGCGTCGCTTTCTCGTAGCCCAGCGGCAACATGTTCGCGCCATAACGCGCATTGGAGTCACCCTGCTGCTTGCTGATCGGCTGCTGGTCCTCGCCGAACCCTTCTGCGAATGAAGCATCGAGAAACTGCACCAGGGGAATGTCCAGGCCATCCAGCCAGAACACCGGTTCGTCACTGTCATTGCCGTGGTCATGCCATTCCCAGTTGGGCGTAATGACAAAATCGCCATAGTGCATCTCGGTCTTTTCACCGCCGACTGCCGTATGCCCGCCGGATGCCTCCAGCACAAACCGCAATGCAGACTGGGTATGCCTGTGCGCAGGCGCGACCTCGCCGGGCATCACAAGCTGCACGCCGCAATACAGCGAGGTGGTGCATTTTGACGTCCCCTTCAAGCCGGGGTTTTCAAGGATCAGCACCCGGCGTTCGGCCTCCTTTGCGGTGATCAGGTCACCGGCCTCCAGCAACCTTGAGCGAACCCTGTCGTACTGCCACATGAACGGTACACATTCGCTTTTCGGCTCCGGGGTGATGATAGCCCCCATGACAGACCAAAGCGCTGTCATGCTCTCAGGTTCGATTGCCTTGTAGAACGCTTCACGCTGAGCTGTGTTTGAAACTGATGCCTGTGCCATTATCAATCTCACCTCGATGAATTCAGTCAATCTTTCAAATAGACAGCGAAACGCCGTGCGCTTCAAGTTGTGCCGTGAAACCCGGCGCAAAGCGGTGCAGCTTGTCAGCATCGAGCCTACCGGCGCGCCGAATGTAACTCAGTGCAAAAGGCCACGGCTCGAGTGTCATGTGCTGGTCAAATGCTTCATACCAGGCAGCAGATCTTGTCGCCGCACCGACGATCTTTTGCAGGGCCGGATGGCGGGCATCCTGAAAATCCGCCAGTGCGTCGGGTATGTTCCAGTCGCTTGACTTGAGAGCATCGACCAGCGCGACCACATCTTCCAGGGCCAACCTCGTGCCTGATCCGATTGAGAAATGCGCAGTGTGCAGGGCATCTCCGACCAGAACCTTGTTGCCCGAATAATACCGCTCGCATGTCAGGTTGGGAAACTGCCGCCAGGTTGAATTGTTATCCACCAGCCGTGCACCATCAAGAACATCAGCGAACAGCTCTTCGCAAACGGCTCGCGTAGCATCAGCATCCAGCTCCGCAAACCCCGCCTCATGCCAGGTGGCATCGGTGGTTTCGATGATGAATGTGCTGCGGCCTGCCTGGTAGCGGTAGTGATGGGCATTGAACTTGCCCAGCCGGGTTTCAACGAAGCTCTGGGTGAGAGCATCAAACTCGCAATCCGCCCCGTACCAGATGAAGCGGTTGGACAGTGTTTCCATGCGCTCGCCGAACTCTTGCCTTCCAGATGCCCTGACGACCGAATTGAGACCGTCTGCCCCGATGATCAGGTCTGCCGGTCCGAGATCTTCGGCGGTTTCGATGCGGGTTTCATAAACCGGTTCTATGCCGAGTTGCACGGCGCGCTGCTGCAGCAGCTTGAGCAGGTCAAGCCTCCCAATGGCCGAAAACCCGACACCGTCAATTGCAATGCGCTCACTCCTGTGCACCACCGCAATGTCGGACCAGCGCTGCATGTGCGGTTCGATCAGGGCAGCAGTCTCTGCATCATCCTCGCGCAGGAAGCCCAGGGCCTGGTCGGAAAACACCACGCCAAACCCGAATGTCGCATCACTTGAGTTCTGCTCGAATATGGAGATATCGATGTCCGGCCGCGCGCGCCGGATCAGGATGGCGGCATACAGGCCAGCGGGCCCCGCACCTGCGATGGACACACGCATTTAACGCCGGCTACCCCTTCGACAGCTTGTTCAGTTCGGCCCGTGCCGCAGACAAATCCGCCGTCGTTGCGGCCAACCGCTCTGCCAGCACCTTCATGAGGTCGATCGCCATTGCAGGAAATTCCTTCAGCAGCTTGAGCAATTGCTCCTTCTCGATACACAGTGTTTCCAGCTTGGTGGCGGCACGCACGCTTGCGGTTCGCGGTACATCACACAAAATGGCGATTTCACCGATAACGTCATTCTCGCCAAGCGTCGCCACGACCACGTCACTGCCATTGATTTTGACAATGACCTCCGCCTTTCCGCACAGCACAACATAGGCTGCATCACCGGAATCGTTCTGGTTGAACAGCATATCGCCTTCGGTAAAAGTCAGGCGTTGCGACGTAAAGGCCAGCAGTTTCAGCTGGCTCGGTTGCAGCCCGGCAAACAGTGATACATTGCCAAGCATCTCGACTTCATCATTAAGCGCCATAATTTTCTCCCTGTCGGCGCAGATCGCTGCTGCTACTCTGCCAGCACTTTCGAATAGGCACCGCCACTTTTCAACAGTGTTTCTCGCTTGCCGGTTTCAAGTATTTTACCACCTGCCATTACACATATCTCATCAAAATCCGACGCCAGCGCAGCATCCGAAACCACCCACACAATGGCAGGCTTGTTCGGCTGTTGCGCTACATAGTTCATTACGTCGCTCAAGATTGCGGCCTGCTGACGACCATCAAGCGCGCTGAGCGGGCGGTTCAGCACCAGAAGGTCCGGCTGCTTGATCAGCGCCCGCGCCAGGCCCAGCTTCTGCCGCTGTACGGAACTCAACCGCTTGCCTGCCGAACCAATGTCAAATTCCAGGCCGAGATCGAGTATCTCGTCACGCAACTGCATCTCCTTGAGGGTCGCCGACATCACCTCAAACACCCGCTGCGGTCCCCGCGCCATACCATGTGCGACACGTCCCATCAGCAGATTATCCTGAACCGATGCTGCCGCATTATAGGTTTCAGGATCGTAGAAGCTGATGGTGCCGGCAAGGTTTTCCGGCAAACCGCTCTTGAACCGGTTTCGGCCATCAAGAACCCGGTCCTGCAGATCGTCATCAACCAGTCCCATACGATGCTGCGGCTCCACATAGGAGAAGGTGAGTTCAATCAGCGTGTAGCGCTCGTCAACCGTCAGGGCGGTTTCGCCGGTCTGCTTGGCGCGTTTCAGGAGTGCCGCGTATTCAGGCAGACGTTCTGCATCCATAAAGGTTATCTGGTTGAAGAACTCATGATCCGGCGGCAGGTCCTGAAACAGGCCAATGGTCGTTTCCGCAAGTTCTATACCCTTGGCAAGCAACGCATCCTCGAGACCGGCGTCACGCAACACAGACCGAAGGTATTCGTTTTTCGCCAGGTTCTGAGGTGCAAACTCATCGCCAACCGGCGTACCGAACAACAGGTTTTCCCCGATTGTCGCCTGTACCGCATACTGTTGCGGATCAAACAGCTCAACCAGTTCAGACAAATGCATTTCGTCGATATGTGAGCGCAGCGCCTTTCGGGCCGCGAGAATATTGTCGGCAAACTGCGGATTGCTGTGCGGATCAACTTCACCCCGCAATCCGAGATTGAACACGTCGTCTTCCAGTCCTGCCGCACACAGCACGTTCACAAGGCGTTGGTGAATGACCATGCCTTCGCCGCTGGCAGCTACGTCATTATCGATGCTCAGCCAGTCCGCATCGATATCCAGATGGGTGTTGGCTGTAATTTCGGCCTCGTTGATAAACCGCTGACGGGTCATGGCATCTGGACCTTCATAGGTCCGCTCTGCCACCGGTTGGTGTTTCAGGGCATAGAGCAGACCGTCACGAAGGCTGCCCTGCGGCAGGAATATATCGCTGGCTGCATAGCCTACGCGCCGCCCGATAACGCTCTCACCGATATCGAACAGGTCGGTGCCACCGTAACTGACCGAACCGTTGTCTGGGACATAAAGCCTGACAATCGAGTCCGCCAGCACATCAGCGCCGGAATTTGACGGTCCGACCACGGCAAGGCTGGTGCCAGCCGCAATCTTCAGCCGGGCCCGGTTCAACAAGGTCGTGCCGGTATCGTCGGTCACCGTCAGGTTGTTGATTTCTATCGGGAACGCCAGAGGAGGCACCGCTTCGTCCGGCAGAGCCTGCAGGTTTTCGTCAAGCATGTCCTCGATATCAAACTGCTCCACCACCTGGGTGAACTTGACTTCCACATCAAGCCGCTGCTGGTCCCAGTCGATCAGTTCCTTGATCGGTGACGGCAGATCCTTGTAGGCGGCAATCACGGCAACCAGCTGGCCGACATCGATCTTGCCCTGCAGGGCGAAGTACCCGCCGACGACGTAAAACAGGAAAGGCGTAATCTGGGCCAGCAGGTTATTGAGGAACTTGGTGAAAAACTTGCGCTGGAAAAGTTCGTAGCGAATGTAGAAAATCTTGGCCAGCCGGCTGGATATGTCTGCACGCTCATAATGCGAGGTGTCATTGACGTGCACGTGCGTAATGCCGTCGACAATCTCGCCGACCCGCCCGGCCAGCTTGCGGGCCGTGATCTGGCGTTCCTTGCCCAGGCGGATCAGGTGGCGGCGCATTCTGGGAATGATGATGAACTGGATGCCGATCATGAAGATGGCGATCAGGCCCAGATAGACATTCTGGACCATGATGAACGCCATGGCAGTGATGGCCTGCCCCCCCAGTAACAGGGGTTGTACGAAGGCATCGCCCATGAAGCCGCCAATGGGTTCGACTTCATCCTTCACCATGCTGGCCATTTCGGAAGATTTTATGCGCCGGAATGCCCGCACCGGGAACCGCAACAGGCGGTCCACCAGCGAATAGCGAATGCGCCGCAACATGCGCTCGCCAAGCCTGCCCTTGTAGGTATTGATATAGAATTTGAACAAGCCATTGACGATGATCAATGTGAGGAATGCGCCGGACAGGGCAAACAGCATTTTTACCCGCTCAAGCTGAAAGCCTTCAAACAGCACCCATTCCTCGCCGGAGAAAGTCCAGCTGAGTTTCATGAAAGTCTGTTCTGCGCCCGCCGTCTCAAAACCCTGCCCCAGTATCGGGCCATTGACGATCTGCTTGGGCAGGTCCAGCGACATGAAATAGGTCGGCATCGACAGCAGTACGATGAACAGAATGAATATCTGGGCCGATCGCGAATAGGTCCAGGTAAATCTCAGGATGTTCCGGTCAAGCATGGGTAACCATATTCTGTAGGTCGGAACTGCCGCTTCGAGGACGCAGCACAACAAGACGGCGCGTGCCGTACTCAGTCGTTTCGAAAGCACCGTCCTCTATCGAAAAATCCAATGAGCAAACAGTCTCCGTTTCAGGGCGCTTCAGCAAAGACTGCATCTGATCGCTGGCTCGCTGAAGGTTGGGCGAAAACTCAAGAACCGTAATGGCCGAATTGTCGATCAGCGAGAACAGTTTTTGCCCGACCGCGTCCTGACTTCCGAAAGCCTTTAACGAGTAACCCACGAACACCAGACCGTAGCTGCCGGGCTGCAGTTCAAGATCAACATCCTGAAACTTTCGCGCGATATGGCGCACCCGGCACGGTTCCCCGTCCAGTTTATCTGATTCGAAGGGTTCGGATTTGGGATCAATACAGACGAATTCTTCAGGCACGTGACGCAGGAAACCGGACACGGGCTGGAGGTGTCCGCCAATCTCGACAATGGTAGCGCATCCGTCGACGAAGTACGCCGCCATGGCTTGCCGCAAACCGGCTGCCGGACCAGCCAGATGCGGCATTCCGACCGGACCGGCAGGCAGATCACCTGGGAATTTAGCGGCTGGTCGCTGCATCAAATCTTCGTATGAATTTTGTTACCGTCATGTTTTTACTAGCATAGCTGCGGTTGATTGCTCATACCACTGGAAATCACACTCGGTACCGCAAAGGTGAATACAGTGACCGAACGCAGTTTCAACAAAGATTACGTCTTCGACCTGTTGCGCGGAGCCGCCAAGTTTACCGGATCGGACCTGTTGTCGGCGCTTGCGGAAACCGTCGCTGAATTTCCCGACACGCCCGTTGACAACGCATTCAACCACAAGCAGGTCGCCTCCAAGCAATGGGCCCGCGACATGCTGGCCACCCACACGCGCGGCGCATTCGACCATGTCTGGGTTATGGGCGGCTGGATCGGCATCCTGCCGGCCATGCTGTTTGATGATGCCAGGTTCAAGATCAAGGCAATCAGTAGTTTTGATATCGATCCCGCCGTTGCCCCGATTGCCGAAAAGCTGAACAGAAAACTGGCAGGTGAAGCGACCTTCAGCGCCCACACCGCGGACATGTATGCGCTCGACTACACCGGCATCGACGCCCCTGACCTGGTGATCAATACAAGCTGCGAGCACATCGCGGACCTGCCGAAATGGCTCTCGCTGCTGCCAAGAGGTTGCCGGGTCATGCTGCAATCGAACAACTACACGTCCGAACCAACCCACGTAAATTGCGTTGAGAGCGTCGACGAACTGGCCCAGCAGGCGGCGTTGAGCGAGTTGAAATACGCCGGTGCACTGCGCCTGCCGAAATACACACGTTTCATGCTGATTGGTCGCGTTTGAACTCCTCGTGGCGCTCCCTCAAAACACCTGCGGTGGCGACAGCGCCATCCAGCAGCATGCCGTCCGCGTAGTCACGATCCTGCTTGCAGGCGGCATCAATGGCGCGCGCCAGGTCTGCAGGAGACAGGTCGCCAGGCTGCATGCAGACCGCCAGACCGGCGGCTTGCAGACGGCTTGCCCGGATCGTCTGTTCCTGCTCGCCGTGAGCCGCAAACGGCACCAGGACGCTTGCACATTTCGCCCGCAACACATCCGCAACGGTATTGTAGCCTGCCTGCGAGACGGAAACCCTGGCCTGCCTCAACAGGTGTGCAAGATCGGGCCGGAAGCGAACAATCTCGACATCGTCTGATGCATCGCCCTGCAGGCGCGCGACCGCCGCATCAGGCAGGTTTGGCCCGGTCACGATCAGCCAGTGTGCCGAATTGAGCGAGGTCAGTTCACGCGCTGCAAGACTGGCGCGCAGCAGGTCTTCACCCACTGCCCCACCACCTGCAGAAACAATCACATCATACCTGTCGGCAACTGGAGGCACCGTCTCATCCGGCGCAATCATGCCGGTATATGCGATTTTGTCCGCAATTGAGCCCGCAGCTGAAAACGTCTCGTCGAGCGTTGCAAAACGCTCATCGCCGTGCACCAGAACCAGGTCAAAATAGCCGTCTACCAAACCTGCGGTGGCCTCGTCACGTTTTGCCGACTTGGGCTGCAGAATATCGCGAATGGAACTCACCACCATTGGCCGGCGGCCAGGCGGCAAGGATTTCACGTGATCCAGCAGGGGCAGCAGCTCAAATCGCATCTGCCGGCGCGCAAATGGGTATGCCTCGATAACCAGGCAATCGGGTTCAATCTCGTCAAAGGCCTTGATCAGCGCTTGTTTCCTGCGCGCCAGGTATACATCGCCGGCCTCGCGGCCATGTTCGTCGGCAAGGCCGGAAAAACTGTCGTCGGCGCTGCGCAACGGCGGCAACTGGACGTTGGCAACCTGCGCAGCCGGAAACCCGTCCACCGCCATACCACCGGTCACCATGGTGACATCCTGTCCATCGGACACCAGCGCGGACGCGATACGGCTGGCGCGTACCAGATGGCCTATGCCGAGCAGATGCTGCACATAGAACATGATTTTCATCGGCGCGGTCCTGTGTCGCGTTGCGAAAACAGGTCCATCAATTGCCGCACCGATGCCTGGTGATCAAATTGTCCACGCACCTTACCCTCTGCCGCAGCTCCCAACCGGGCGCGCAAGGCAGGCTCGCGGGTGGCCTTTGTCAATGCGGAGGCCAGCGCCATCGGATCATCGGCTCTGACCAGCAGCCCGTGGGTACCATCGTCGATCAGTTCAGGCACGCCGGATACATCGGTCGAAACACAGGCAAGCCCCTGGGATGCCGCCTCGACCAGAACGTTGGGCAGCCCGTCGCGGTCGCCATCCGGCGCAATCCGGCAGGGCAGAACAAAAACATCGCAGTCACGATAAAGCTTCAGCACATCTTCCTGGGCCATCGCACCATGCCAGGTGATACGGTCGGCGACACCAAGCCTGCCCGCCTGTTGCCTGAGGTCGTCCAGCAAATCACCGCCGCCGGCGTGATCAAATCGCCAGTGGATGTCTTGCGGCAGCTTCGCCAGCGCATCCAGCAAGGTATCGTATCCCTTCTTCGTCACGGCACGCCCGACACTCACAAACCGGACCGGTGAAGCTTCATCACGGCCGTCCCGGACGTGTACCCGTTTGTCGAAAACCGAAAACCGGGACAGGTCAAGCCCGTGATATGACAGGTGCACCCGGGAGGGGTCGGCTGCCAATGACCGAAGTGTCGTGCAGCCGTTGCGGGTGCAGGTCACCGCCCAGTCCGCTTCAGCAAGCTTGTCGGCAAGGTCCCAGTCATCGCTGGTCCAGATGTCCTTTGCGTGTGCAGAGCATGTCCAGCCGAGTTGCAATATCATAGACGCATACCGCACCACGGACGCCGGTGTGTGGATGAAGTGGGCATGCAGTGACGAGACCGCATCCTGCCGCTCTGCAGCCAGTACCATTGCCTGCACAAACCGGCGCGCCCGGTTGCTTGTCCTGTCGCGTGCCCAGTCGCGCCGGAAGGCCTTGAACGCCGCCCGATAGCCGGCCAGCCTGCGGACTTTCAGCCACGCCCTGAAACAGCGCAATGGCTCATCCTTGACATATTCCGGCAGGTACATGACCGGCGCCTTGATTTCACCGTGCACCGGATGGCGCTTGCCGTCGGTTGGCCGGCGCAGCGAAATGATCTCAAGCGGCAATCCGGCACGTTCCAGCCCCAGTATCTCCTGGGCGATGAATGTTTCCGACAGGCGCGGATAGCCTTTCAGGACGAATGCAACTGGCTGGGTCATGGTGCTTTCCGAAAGCGGTCAGCCGGCATCCGCAACGGCATAGAGGTCCGCAGCCGGCCTGCTGGCGGCCCATTTGCTCACAAAAGCATTTATGGTTTCCAGTCCGTTCAGCATTTCAGCACCTCCGGCACTGTCAGGCAGGGCACGGTCAGGCAGGCCGGCCAACGCCGCAGACAGTGAAACAGCGTCATCTGCATCACTGGGCAGCATCATCTGAACAAGGTTCAGTTGTTCGGCCCGGCGCGCCCGGATGAACTGCTCTTCACGCGGGTTTGTGCGCGGCACGATCAGGGCCGGCTTGTTGAACGACAACACTTCGCAGAACGTATTGTAGCCACACATGCCGACAATGGCTGATGCACTCTCGACCAGGTCTTCCATGCTGTTGTCAAACTCGATCACGTCCACATTGTCCATCAACTCACCCTGGCGGAATATCTCGGTACGCTCGCCGGTCGGCATCAGGGGTCCCAGCACCAGCAGCGCTCGCGGCAGGTCGTGCGCCTTGGCGGCATAAGCGCCAAGCACTTGCGTCATGAGACGCGCGCCGTCGCCGCCACCGCCGCCCGTCACCAGCAGATAGGGCTCACTGGGCAGGTTCATTGTAACCGGAGAGGACGGTCGCGACCTGCGCAAAAAACCAAGATACAGGGTTTTTTCTCGCACCTGATCACTGACATCAAGCCCGGTCAGCGGATCCCAGAAGTCCTCGGTCCCATAGACCCAGATATCATCATAGAGATTTTCAACATGCGCGAGCGCGTCGGTCTTTTCCCATTCCCGTTCAAGCTTTTCGGCTGAGTCCATCACATCACGCAGGCCCAGAACCAGCCGGCATCCCTGCTCGCGCAGATACTTCAATGTGGGCAGCATTTCGCCCCGCAGGCCCAGAGGCTCCTTGTCCACGATCATTATGTCGGGCTGAAACGACTCCGCCGTGTGCTGGATTATCGACTGGCGCATCTGCAACGTGTCGGTCAGATCGATATGCTTGTCGATCGAGGTATACTCGCCATTGTACAGCTTGATGACCGAGGGAATTTTCACGAAGTCGACGCGAGCCGAAAAGTTGAACGCACCGGCAATCTGCGACCCCGTTATGATCAGGATGCTGACACCCTTGAAGTTTTCAACCAGAGAATGAGCGATGGCGCGACAGCGGCGAAGGTGCCCCAGCCCGAAAGTATCGTGGCTGTACATCAGAATGTGAACATTGCCGAGACGTTTCATGAACCCTCACTCAGAACTCAAGCGCAATCAAAGTGCCCCAATGCACTACCATCATGACCGATCCATATCACACCACAACCTCTCACATGCCGGTGTGCTGGACGTGATCTGATGCCAGCGGCGCAAGCAGCGTTACTTGTATGGGTCGGCAGCATCACGAAGTCCATCCCCAAGGAAGTTGAACGCCAGGATGACCAGCACCACCGGGACAACCGGCAGCATCAACCATGGATAAAGCGCGACCACATTGATGTTCTGAGCTTCGATCAGCAGGACACCCCATGAGGTTATCGGCGGACGCAGTCCCAGGCCCAGGAAACTGAGCGCTGTTTCGCCCAGGATCATGGTCGGAATGGCAATCGTCGCAGTGGCGATCAGGTGAGACATGAAGCCCGGCACGAGATGCAGCGATATTATGCGCCTCGGTTTCGCGCCCATCAGCTGGGCCGCCATCACATAGTCTTCTTCCCGCAATGAGAACAGCTTCGAGCGCACCGCCCTGGCCAGCCCGGTCCAGTCCAGCAGGCCGAGGATGACTGTGATCCCGAAATACACCACCAGCGGACTCCAGGTCACCGGCATGATGGCGGCCAGCGCCAGCCACAACGGTATGGAGGGAAGTGATTGCAGAACCTCGATGATGCGCTGGACAACCATATCGACCCAGCCGCCATAGTATCCGGCCATACCGCCTATGACGATGCCCAGCACAAAACTGACCATGACACCAAGCAGGCCGATGGTCAGCGATATCCGGGCGCCGCCCATGATACGCGAAAACATGTCCCGGCCCAGCCGGTCGGTGCCCAGCAGGAACAATTCGCCGCCATTGGCAGGGCAGAACAGATGGGTTTCCATCTCCACCAGCCCCCACCAGTAGTACTTGTCGCCGCTGCAGAAGAAGCGGATTTTGTCCAGCGTGCTGGTATCCTTGGTATATTCGCGTTTCAGCGTTTCCATGTTGAGCGTGTATTTCTGGCGATACACAAACGGCCCGACAAACTCGCCTTCATGGATGAGATGCACACGCTGTGGCGGAGAATAGATGTGGTCCACATGACGACTCTGGATGTTGTACGGTGCCAGAAACTCGCTGATAAAAATGGTGGCATATAAAATCGCCAGAAACACCCCGCACCACACTGCGATACGGTGCTGTCTGAATTTCCACCACATCAGCTTCCACTGCGGCGCGAGATAGACTTTTTCCTGCTCGGGAGAAATCTTCTCGATCGACATGACATCGAACGGCGCGTCGGACACGTAGTGCCCCATCTCTTTGCCGGGTGGCGGCAATGGCGATGTCATCTTCATTTGGTTTGCGCCCCCTGCAGCCGGATACGCGGGTCAAGCAAAGCCAGCGCAAAATCTGAAATCAACACCCCGATAACCGACAGGAACGCCAGGAACATCAGGAACGACCCGGCCAGGTACATGTCCTGCGCCTGCAGGGCCCGGATCAGCAGCGGACCGGTGGTTTCCAGTGACAACACAATCGCGGTTATTTCCGCGCCTGAGATAATGGCCGGCAGGATCGAGCCGATGTCCGAAATGAAGAAATTCATCGACATGCGCAGCGGATACTTCATCAGCGCCTTGAACGGATGCAGTCCCTTGGCCCTGGCCGTAATCACATACTGCTTCTGCAACTCATCCAGCAGGTTGGCACGAATGCGCCGGATCATGCCGGCGGTGCCGGCCGTGCCGATAATGATCACCGGAATGATCAGGTGCTCCAGGATGGATTGTGCCTTGGCCCAGCTCATCGGCTGATTGAAATACTGCGCATCCATCAGGTGACCGATGGAGGTGCCGAACCACAGATTGGCCAGGTACAGGAACACCAGGGCCAGCAGGAAGTTCGGGGTGGCAAGACCGAGCAGGCCAACGAAGGTCAAGCCGTAGTCACCCCATGAATACTGATGGGTTGCCGAATAGATGCCGATTGGAAAGGCAATGACCCAGGTGAAGATGATGGTGACGAAGGACACCAGCATGGTGAGCCAGAGCCGGTCGCCGACCACATCGGTTACCGGCAACTCATACTCGAACGAATAGCCGAAATCACCTTGCAGCATGCCCCACACCCAGTGGAAGTACCGCTCCACGGGAGGTTTGTCGAAGCCATACTGAACCTTCAGTGCCTCGATCGCCTTCAGGTCCACACTCTCGCCCTGTGCCTGCAGTTCGGCCACATAGCTTTCGAAATAATCGCCCGGCGGCAATTCGATGATGGCGAACACCAGGGCGGAGATCATGAACAGTGTGGGAATCATGACGACAATGCGCCATGCGATATATCTCAACATGACCTAATTGCCCCCGGTGCCGTCTTTGAACCAGAATGTGTCGACCATGAACACACCGAAATAACTGCCCGGCTGGAAGCTGTAGACTTCCTCCTCCGGCACATTGCGCAGCTTCTTGCTGACCACAATCGGTTGTAATGTCGAATTGACCGTACCGATGGAAAACACCTCGTTGGTATAAAGCTTCAGCATGTCGTTCCAGATACGCTTGCGGGTCTCGTCATCGCGCGATTGCTGCCACTCCTGCCACAGGGACAACAACCGCTTGGCCGATGGCAAGTCCGGTTCGGTTCCCGATTTGCCGCCGGTCATGCCGTACAGGCCCCACTGCGGCCATTGCGTCTGGGAATCGTTGCTCGGTGCAAGTTCTTCCGGCGACATGGATGCCTGGGGGATCGCATTGTCCAGTCCCGACCACACACTCATCATCGTGTTGCCGGCCTTCAGGCGCGACCGGAATATGTCGCGCTGGGTGGCCCGGGTGAAAACCTTCAGGCCCAGTTCCTGCCAATGATCGGTAATGAGCTGCAGCACGTCCGTTTCGACAGTGCTTTCACCGGCTGATTCAATGATCAGTTCCGCCCGCTGGCCGTCCGGCAACAGGCGCACGCCGTCCTCGTCGCGTTTGTCCAGACCGGCCTGGTCAAGCAGGCGATTGGCCAGTACCGGATCGTGGGCGGCCCACGCGCTTGCATAGTCCGCACTGAACAGCGGGCTTTGCTTGAGCGGTGAATCAGCAACTTCCTTGCCCAGGCCGAAGAACGTCACCATGTTTATTTCATGCCGGTTTATCCCGAGCGACAGGGCTTGCCGGAACCGGACATCCTGCATCACCGCACGCCAGGCATCATCCTTGAAGTTCAAATTGGGCCTGATGGCGACCTTGGAGCCAACCGCCGATTTCCACAGCAATACTTTGTAGCCCTGGCGTTTTTCACTCTGCTTCAGAAAGGTATAATCTTCAAAACTGACATACCGGCCCTGCAGGTCGCTCTCACCCGCCCCGGTCTTGGCGGGTATCAGATTGGTGGATGAGATGTTCATTTCCACAGTATCGATGTAGGGCAACTGGCGGCCTTGCGCATCGACCCGATGGAAGTAGGGATTGCGCTTGAATACAAACTGCTCCGATGGCGGCGCAATGGTATTGTACCAGGGCTCCAGTGTCGGCAGGTCGGGGTTTTCAGGCCTGTTTTGCCGACCCAGGCGAATGAACATGGCCCGCCAGTGCTTGTACTTGCGCTTCTTGGCCAGCGCATCGGCCTCATCCTTGCCGATATAGGAAGCATGAAACTGCTTCATGTAGGTCGATGGATAGGTCAGGTACAACGGTAGCGGCGCAGCCAGTGCTGGCAGGAACTTCGGATTTGGCGCGTCCCATTCGTAGCGCACCGTCACCTCGTCAATGACGGTGAACTTGGGTCCCTTGCCGTCGACCAGCATGGCATTCGGCAGGCCGCCGCGCCGCAGTTTCTTGTTCAGCATCACGTCTTCATAGGTGAAGCGGAAATCTTCGGTTGTGAGCGGCGCTCCGTCGGACCAGCGATGCCCGGGCCTGAGATGCAGTGTGAAGATGCGGCCGTCCTCGACCTCGTAGCTTGCCAGGATATCCGGCTGAAGCGTGTAAGTCAGATCATAGCCGACAAGACGCGAATAGCCGTAATAGACCATCATCCGCACGTCTTTCTTGCGTCCCATCAGCATGCGCAGCTTGCCGCCGTGGCGACCCGGCTCGCGCCCGAGTTTTTCCAGGTCGATTATCCGCGGTTGTGCCGGCACCCGTTTGGCAACCGGATCGATTTTCCCGGCTTTCACCAGGTCTTCGAGGTACGGCGTTTCCTGAAACGTCATTGCGACGGCGCTTGCCTGCATTCCGGCAAGCAGAAGCAACCCCAGTACTGCAAAGCGTAGATAGGTCATCACGCACGCAGCTCCTTCATGCTGGCATTTGCATTGGCAAGCACCATGTGCCCGTCGCCAACATCAATTGAGGCCATGCCCCCGTTGCCGGTCTCGCGCTTGAAGGCCTGCGGCCACAAGGTATCATCGGATGCGCCGGACAATGACAGGGTATCGTAATCCAGCGGCCGATCCAGATCCGGAAACGGCACCGCCGCCAGTAGCGACCGCGTATACGGATGCAGCGGACTGCGGAAAATCTTTTCCCGGCTTGCCATCTCGACGATCCGACCCTGGCACATGACGGCTATACGGTCGGCCATGTAATCGATAACCGCCAGGTTGTGAGACACAAACAGATAGGTGAGATCGAGCTGGCTTTGCAGGTCCTTGAGCAGGTTGAGGACCTGCGCCTGCACTGACACATCCAGCGCCGATACCGGCTCATCGCAGATCAGGAGGCCCGGATTGAGAGCAAGCGCACGGGCAATGCCGATGCGTTGCCGCTGGCCGCCGGAAAAGCTGTGCGGATACCGGTTGAGGAAACGGGGATCAAGGCCAACCGCCTGCATCAGACCGGCAGCGTGCTGCCGCCGGCTTTCCGACGTGCCAACCTTATGGATCTCCATCGGTTCGGTCAGGATGTTGGACACCGTCATGCGCGGATTGAGCGAGGAGAACGGGTCTTGGAACACCATCTGGATTCGGGTGCGCAGCGTGTTAAGTTCCGCCGCGTTTGCCTGGGCCATGTCGATCGGTGCATGCCCGCGATCGGAATAAATGATCTCGCCGGCATCAGGAGTTACAGCACGCATGATTAATTTGGAAACGGTGGTCTTGCCGCAGCCGCTCTCACCCACGAGGCCGAGGCACTCGCCACGCCTGATGTCGAGACTGACGCCGTCAACCGCCTTGATGACACTTTCTTCCTTGCTGGCGAGCCAGCCGGATTTCTTGGTGAAAAAATGCTTCTGCAGATTGCGCACCGATAACAACGGCGGCTCTTCCTCACCCTCACCCGCTGGATCCGCCTTCAACTCAACCTTTTCTGCCACAGGACCTTTCAACAGCGTCGCTGCATCGACCTTGACGTCGCGCAGTGACACCAGGCGTTCACCCCGCTTCATGTCGAAATGCGGAACCGCATTCAGCAGAGCCTTCAGGTACGGATGCTGCGGCGACCGGAATATATGCGACACCTGGCCTGCTTCGACGATCTGGCCGTGATAGATGACCACCACATCATCGGCCATGTTGGCGACCACGCCGAGATCGTGGGTGATCAGCAGGATCGCCATGTTGAAGCGTTCCTGCAAGTCTTTCAGCAGTTGCAGGATTTGCGCCTGTATCGTGACATCGAGGGCCGTTGTCGGCTCATCGGCAATCAGCAATGCCGGCCGGCAGATGAGCGCCATGGCAATCATCGCGCGCTGGCGCAGACCACCGGACAACTCGAACGAATACATGTCATAGGCCTTTGCCGGATTGGGGAATCCGACCAGCCCCAGCATTTCCTCGGTCTTTGCCCGGGCCGCATTGCGGTCCACCGGCTGATGAAGCTGAAGCGCCTCTTCTATCTGGTTGCCGACGGTGTGCAGCGGCGACAGCGACGTCATGGGCTCCTGAAAAATCATGGCGATGCGCCCGCCGCGCAGATCCCGCATTTCAGGTCCACTGGGTAACAGTTCTTCAATCTGAACCGGTCCTGATTTGGAATTCGGGTCATTGAAGGTTATCGACCCGCCGGCGATGGATCCCACTGTCGGCAGGATGCCCATGATCGATTGACCAATAACCGACTTGCCGGAACCGGATTCGCCAACCAGTGCCGTCACCTTGCCAGGACGAATGCGGAAGCTTGCTCCCTTCACCGCCTCGATGGTCGATGAATGAACGCGAAAGCTGATCCGCAGGTCTTCGATTCGTAGAAGATCTTCAGAGGAACTCATGACACCCGATTACGCCAAACGCCGTTAATTGGGTTACGATAGCCGACATATCGTTGTCAGGATACAGGTTTTTATCAAACGCGAATTCATGTGGAAAACCCTGTGCTTATCAATCCGTTCACGGCCAATTGTCATGCAGGCGCGCAACCGTGAGCGGTCGTGAACCGGATTGACTGCATCAGCCCTGTTGATGGACCACGCAAACGTGTAAATCATACCCTACCAAACGTCATGCCAATCGGGCAGAACCCCTGTCTGGAGGACATTTATGTCATCCCTGCAACAAGTTACCGAAACCGCGAACTCGGGCACGCCCTCGACGTGGCGCAGAATCAGGAGCCTCGTGCCCGGCACAACTCCGGCACGCGCGCTGTCACCCAGGGTGCTGGCTTCGATAGATCGTCACGACCAGTCCAGTGAAGTTCTGATCAAGGTTATCCAGCTGGTCATCGTATCAACATGGGCGATTTTGTACGCGATTGCGCCGAAGACCGATTTCGGCACCGCGTTTTCCCCGGTCTCCTGGGCACTGGCTATCTACTTTGGCCTCAATGTCATCGGGTTGATCTGGGCGCACCGGACAGGCCTGCCGAACTGGGCCGTCTACATTTCGATCATTTTCGATATTGCGATCCTGATGCTCCTGATCTGGAGCTTTCATATTCAGTACGATCAACCGCCTTCGTTCTATCTCAAGGCACCCACCCTGCTCTACGTGTTCATCTTCATCGCCCTGCGCGCCCTTCGCTTCCAGGCCCGCTTTGTTGTGTTCTCAGGGCTGGCGGCGGCGGTCGGCTGGCTGACCCTGGTTGCCTATGCGGTGTATTCCGCACATGGCATGAGCACGACACGCAATTACATCGAATACCTGACCGGCAACGAAATTCTGCTGGGCGCCGAGTTCGACAAGACCATCACCATTGTCATGGTCGCCGGCATCATTGCCGTCGCTCTGAGCCGGGCCAATGACCTTCTGGTCAGGGCAACTGCTGATGCCCAGGCGGCTAACGAACTGTCCCGGTACTTCGACAGCGCGGTGGCATCCGACATTCGCAATGCTGACGAAGCCGCCACGCCCGGCAAGGGCAAGCGTGTTGAAGCGGCGATCCTCAATGTCGACCTGCGCGGCTTCACCAAGTACGCCTCAGGCAAGGACGCTGAGAATGTGCTGGGCCTGCTGATCGCCTACCAGAAACGTATTGTGGGCATTATCCAGGGACATGGCGGTTCCATCGACAAATTCATGGGCGACGGCATCATGGCGACGTTCGGTGCCGTGCGCGCAAGTGAAACCTATGCCGCCGATGCGGTGCGCGCGATTGATGCGATCATTGCTGAAACCGACACCTGGGACACGGATGAGACGCTGAAGGTATTTGCCGGCGGCAAAGTCAACGCAGCCGTTGCTGCCGGTCCCATTGTGTTTGGCACGATAGGCGACGACTCGCGGCTGGAGTTCACGGTGATCGGGTCAGCGGCGAACATGTCGGCCAAGCTGGAAAAACACAACAAGACAACCAGGAGCCGCGCCCTGACCGACGGCCACACGTACGATGTTGCCCTTGAACAGGGATACGAACCTGCCAAACCTGCCCGCCGGCGGAAATCCACCCTGGCCGGTGCCGATCAGCTGGTGGTTCTGGGATGATGATCCAGGGTGTCGGCAAACGGCACCCAGTTCAGACCAGGGTGCGCCAGCACGCCGCCAAGCGCAGACCAGGCCGCATCATCATGAACCAGGTGGTGGGTCAGCAGGCCGACAGGGTAAAATCCGTTCGCGCGCGAAACCCCTAGTGCCGCAGCCAGTTCGGATAGTATCCGGTCTTGCTCCTTTCCCGCGGCACCGCCCGCTGCTTTCCAGTCCATCACGTCCACATGGGTGTTTGCCTGTATGGCGGGCAATGTGCGTTTGTGCGCAAAGGTTGAAAACGCATCTATGCCAATTTCGCCGAGGTGCGGGGCAAGATCGCCGCGCATGCGATTCCATGGCGGCACCAGAACCGGCGCGAGCCTTGAACCGAACAACCGTGCAAGCTGTTGCCGGCCCCGGGATATATCTGACAGTACTGTGTCCAGCGCCCGATGGTCTCCAAGTTCACATTTCTTCTCGCCCGCAGGGGCATGGTTGGTGTGCGACCAGCCGTGCACGCACGGGGTCAGATTGCCATTTTGTGCGACATGATCCGCCAGCGACTGATCCGCATGTGCCGGGATCACGGCAAGCAAAACCTCAACGCCGGCTTCGCCAGTGACCTGAGTGAGGCGGTCCAGTCGCGGGGTCGCCGACACCGCATCATCATCGCGCCACCAGACTTGCGGCGGCTTGCCGGCACCCCGCCAGTTCTGCAATTCAAACTCAAGCTCGGGATGGCTCATCCGATATCCACTCTTTTAAGCAATGCATCCAGTCGTGCAGACGCTATCGCGATCCCGCGCTCCCCGCGAGCAAATGCAAGCGCCTGTTTTCCCATGCTGTTGCGCAAGTCGGCATTCCCAATCAGCTCATCGACGGCAATTGCAAACTGCGCCACGTTGCCCTCCTCAACCAGCCGGCCGGTTCTGCCATCATCCACAACGGCCTCGACACCGCCGGACCGCATTGCAACCACAGGCAGCCCCGCCCCTTGTGCCTCGAGATAGGCCAGTCCGAACGCCTCACGGTACCCTGGCCACACCAGCACGTCGGAGTTGGCCAGATAGTCAGCCACCCCTGCCCGGTCCTTCTGCCCAACGAACCGCACCAGATCGAGACCGTCGAACATTTTCTCGACATCGTCGCGTACTGGTCCGTCGCCAACAACCGTGAGCTGCCAGTTGCGGGACTTCAATCGCCGAAGCCCCTCGGCAAGCAGGCTGAAACTTTTCAGCTTGTTGCCCTTTAACATCATGGCAATCGCAATCAACTCGACCGTCTCAGCTTCGTCATTGTGTTGGCGAACTGCAGGCAATCCGGAGAAGTCCGCAAATGGCGGCAGGACAGCCAGCCGCTCAGGTTTCACCAACTTCGCCACACCCTCTGCATCCCTGTCCGTAAAGCATATGTTCAGGTCAGCCTGCCTGATTGCAGCCGATGAGATCGCCTGTGCGGCAGCCCATTCATCCCGATCACGCTTGCCCGCATGAGATGCCTCAACTGTTACAAACGGAATATCAAACCGCCTGGCCAGTTCCGACCCTATGAAGTCCGGTGACTTGTAGTAGACGTGATAGGTCATCACCAGGTCAGGGACGCCCTGTGCCCGCCAGCGCGCTGCAACCTGATCAACTTCACGTCCTGCATCCAGCGCGATTTCCTCAAGCATACCGGGCGTACGCAAGCGGCACTTCAGGCTGGAAACCAGGTCCACCTCGTGCCCGGCAATCTGCAGCGCTTTCACCAGTTGTCGTGCCATCGTCCGGTCACCTGACGGCACCGGGTCATCTGGTGACTTCATGGTTGCGTAAAATCCAATTAGCACGTTGTTACCGTTTCAATCAGCTAGGCCTATGACCCGGCCTGTATAGAGTGCAAACTGGCATCGCGCCATGACCGGAAATTCCGCAGGAAAGAACACCACGTGTCCGACATCGACAATTTCTATGGCAACCTCAAACCTTCGGAAGACTTCGACACCATTTCCGACGGGCTCGGCTTCATGCCATTGCCGGACGGCTGGACCGTCCTGATATCAGACGTCGTCAACTCGACCGGTGCGATCGAGCGTGGCGAGTACAAGTCCGTCAACATGGTCGGCGCCGCCTCGATCGTGGCGGTGCTCAATGGGTGCGACGGCGTCGATGTGCCGTTCATGTTCGGTGGTGACGGTGGCGTGGTTGCCGTACCGCCTGGCGCGTTGAAAGCGGCGCGCAACAGGCTCGGTTCCCTGCAGGATCAATGTGAACCCCTGTTCGGCCTGACCTTGCGCGCAGCCGCCATACCGGTTCGCGAATTGCGCCAGGCGGGCACCGACGTTCAGGTCAGGAAATTCCAGCTGGCAGGAAACAATCATCTTGCCATGTTTGCAGGTGGCGGTCTGGAACTGGCTGACAAATGGCTGAAGGACGAGGCACAGAACAACTGGCACCTGTCGCCGGAAGACGCCGGCAAATCACTTGACCTGGAAGGTCTGTCATGCCGCTGGCAACCATTGCAGGCCCGCAACGGCGTCATGCTCACCGTCATTCTGCAAACCGCCGGCAACAAGGTCACCACAAGTCAGATCAACAAAAAACTGACGCGCATCCTCGGCAAGCCGATCAACGATTGTGCTCCGGTGCAAAACAGCAACCTCAAACTGGCTGGTATCAGTTCCCCCAGCCTGGCCATGGAGCGTGCCGCACTGCGCGGCAGGTATGGTCGCTACGGTGCATTGGCGTGGACAACACTGACCTACGCGTTTCAAAGCCTGGCCGAGCGTTACAACCGCAAATATGTTGAGTATGATGCGCCCAGGTATCGTGAAGAACTGAAAGCCAACACTGACTTCCGAAAGTTTGACGGTGCCCTGAGGCTGGTGATCGATGTGACCGCAGAGCAGGCAGATGAAATAGAGAGTTTTCTCGAATCCGGCTTTGCCGCAGGTGAGCTGAATTACGGTACATGGCGCTCGGACGCAGCATTGATGACCTGCCTGCTGTTCGACCTTGCCCAGTCGCTGCATGTGCACTTCATCGACGGGGCCAATGGTGGATACACCCAGGCCGCGAAAGCCATGAAGGCGCGGGCAGCTTCACCCGCGCCGGCTTCGGTCAAATAAACGGCAGGTCGCACAACTTCGCGGCAACTTCAGCGCCGTTCTTCATCACGGTCACCGCATCACCGGGTTTCGCATCTACACTTACCAGTGCAAAGCCGATGTTCTTTTTCAACCGGTACGACCAGGCAATATTGGTCATGTCGCCTATCTTTTCGCCACGCGAGTTGATGTCGAACCAGCTGAATGCCACCTGGTCCGGCTCATCGCCTTCCAGCATGATGCCGAGCTGGTGCCGCTTGGGCCCCTCCGCCTTGATCCTGCGCAGCGCCTTGATGCCGACAACGTCGTCCGGCACGTCCAGGTCCACATACCGGCCCATGCGGACTTCATATGGATTGGTGTGGTTGTCGGTGTCTCCGCCAAACGACAACAGCCCGCTTTCCACCCGCTCGCAATGGTTGGGATTGCCGGGACCGATGTCCCAGGGCTTGCCGGCTTCCTTGACCAGGTTCCAGAGCCGGGTGCCTTTTGAGCCATCCATCAGGTAGAGCTCAAAGCCTCCCTGCTTTGACCAGCCGGACCGTGCAACCGCGACCGGAATGCCGTCGATCTCGGTTTCCTTGAACCAGAAGTATTTCAGGTCACGCACCCAGTCGCCGAATATCGACGCTACAACGTCCTCGCCCTTCGGTCCCTGCACTGCCAATGGCGACACGTCCGGTTCGCTCACCTCGACATCGAGCCCGCGCTCGGCCGCAATGGCACCCGCCCAGAACCAGATATTGCTGTCGGCGATGGACAGCCAGAAGCGCTGTTCATCCAGTTTCAGAAGGATCGGGTCATTGATCACCGTGCCGGCATGGTTGCACACAGCTACGTACTTGCCTTGGCCTACAACGCACTTTGTCAGGTCACGAGGGCACAGCATCTGTGCCAGCTTGCCCGCATCCGGGCCTTGCAGCTGCACCTGGCGTTCGACCGACACATCCCACATGGAAACACCGTTGATGATGCGCCAGTATTCCTCTTCAGGCTGTCCATAACCCGTCGGCATCAACATGTGATTGTAGGTGGAAAAACTCTTCACTCCGTCCGCCACAGTGGCATCGAAGAACGGTGACGGGCGCAAGCGTGCAGACGGGAAAATGGAAAACATGATGCGGAACCTCCCTGAACAGGGGTGTTTTAATCCGTCACGCGCGCATCATCCATCGGAAAAACCGGCATTTGCCGGTCTGGAAACGTCACTGGTGACTTTAGCGAGTCCGGTAATTCAACATCTGTTGAAAAAATCTGCACCGCAGCCGTTCACGGAACCGCCTAAATCAGCCCTGCCCGAACAGGTGTTCACTGAACCAGCCGATTGCCGCCCCGCTGGACTCGTAAAACTGTTCGACATAGGGAACAAAATGCCCGCCCTTCAGCACAACCAGCTTCTTCGGGTGCAGCGCTCTTTCATACGCTTCAAGCGCCAGATCGGTCGGCGTCACATGATCATGGTCGGCCACGATCATTAAAAGCGGTGTCGGGCTGATGCGGTGAATGCAATTTCCGGGTTCATATTCTCGGGCCATCTCGGCAGACCGCAGGGTAACTTCGTTGATCCATCCACGCGCGCGAGAGCGGCTGCCCATAAAAAACTGCCAGCTGTCATCACCGGCCAGCGCACCGGGTCCGCCTTCACCATCGGTAACCACCTTGATCATCTTGGGCGCAGCACCTTCAAACCTGTCAGCCCGGTCGGCCTGCAGGGCAGCGAGCACACCCGGCATCAGGTCGGCACGTGTCCGGCGCAGCGCAGCTTCAGGACCGCTGACGGTCGGCACCTGGCTGACAACGCATTTTACCCGTCTGTCATAGGCTGCGACCTCCAGAACATGACCGCCGCTGTAGCTGGTTCCCCACACGCCAATGCGGTCAACGTCGACATCGGGCAGCGTGCAGGCATAGCTGATCGCATGCCGATAATCCCGGACTTGCTGAACCGGATCAACTTCCTGGCGAGGCTCACCCTCGCTTGCGCCGAAATTGCGATTGTCAAACACGATGGAAGCCAGGCCGGCGGCCGCAAACGCCGCGGCATAGTCATCGAGATACTGTTCCTTAACAGCAGAAAATCCATGCGCCATGACAATGGTAGGAAAAGATCCCCTGCTGCCATCAGGTACATAGTGCCAGCCGTGCAATATGGCACCTTCGGCATCGAACTCGATTTCATTGCGCCTTGGTTGCATCTCGCTTCAGTCCCTTTTCGTTCGCGGCAAACATCATTGCTTTTTCGGTTTCAGAAACGGGACCATCCAGATCATGCAAGATATCACCCAGATGACACTGCCGACGATAGTCAGCGTGTCGCCGAAGTTGATCCCGACAGCAATGAAAACCAGGCCGGCGATTATGAATCCCAGCAGTCCGATTATCTGATAGTGTCTTTCTTCCATTGTGCCCCTCATATATGTCCCCATCTCGCCATCACAACCATGACGGGTTGACAAGACCGGCGCCACCCCCAGCGTCAGTTATCTGTAAAAGTGTGCCGAAAGTCTTTTGAAACCGGCCTTTATCCTAGTATGGTACCTCGCACTTGAATGAGGATTTCTTATGTACGCACTTGGAAATGAATTTGGCCGCCGGACCACTGTCGACGAGGTCTTCGATCGCCTTCATGCTGACATCGTCACACTGAAGCTCGAACCCGGCACCCGCATGTCCGAGGTTGAAATCGCCGGTCAGTTCAATGTTTCACGCCAGCCGGTGAGAGAAGCCTTCATCCGGCTGAGCAACATGAAACTGCTGGAAATTCGCCCGCAAAGAGCAACCCTGGTCAGGAAGATTTCACAAAGCCACATTATGAACTCGAGATTCATTCGCACAGCCGTGGAGATTGAGGTCATTCGTCGTATCTGCGCATCGAAAATGGATATGGACAGTGTTTCGTTTGATGAGAACCTCAAACGACAGAAGCAGTGTGTTGAAAGCATGAACGTGGATGATTTCCATGACCTTGACTACGAATTTCATCATTTGATCTGCCGGGCCGGCGATGCCGAGTTTGCCTTTGATACAATCGCCGGCAACAAGGCACACCTCGACCGGTTGTGCATGATCCAGCTTTCATCCCAGCCAGCACTGAGTGAAGTCCGCGAAGACCATGCCGAAATTTACGACCTGCTCAAAAAACATGACGAGACCGGCACCATCAAACTGATACGGCATCATTTGGGCAGGCTTGACCAGACGTTCAATGCCGCCAGAGAATCCCATAGTGACTACTTCGAAGACTGATCCTTCGATGCACGCGAACGTGTTTGTCGGCATCGGCGAATGCATGGTCGAGCTGGCGCAGACTGAAAACGGACTGCTGCGGAAATCCTTTGCAGGCGATGTATTCAACACGCTGTGGTATGCCCGTGCAGGATTTGATGACAGCTGGACAACCCGCTTCATGTCGGCGGTCGGAACCGACACCGTTTCGGGTGAGATGCTCAGCTTCTTTGAAGATGCCGGCATTGATTGCAGCGCAATACAGAGGCTGGAAGACCGGCGGCCCGGCCTGTACATGATCCATCTGGATGAAGGTGAGCGCAGCTTCAGCTACTGGCGTGACGCCTCGGCAGCCCGCCTGCTTGCAGCAGACCGGGACAAGCTCACCGAAACAGTCGAAGCGGCTGATGCCATCTATTTTTCCGGCATCACACTGGCAATTCTGCCGGAAGAAGATGCACTGTCGCTGATTGCATGCCTGAAGAACGCGCGATCACGGGGCAAGACAGTAGCCTTTGACTCAAATATCCGTCCTGCACTGTGGCAGGACCCCGGACAGATGAAGCAGCTGATGCATCTGGCTGCCGGCGCTTCGACCATCTGCCTGCCCAGCTGCGATGATGAACAGCGCAGCTTTGGCGACACCAGCGGGGAAGCGGTTCTTGCCCGCTATGCCGAGGCCGGCGCTGGCATCATCGTTCTGAAAGACGGCTCCGGCGATGTTTTAGTCAGGTCCGGTGACGGCGTTTGCCGGTACCGGACCGAGCATGTTGCAAACCCGGTCGACACAACCGGGGCCGGTGATTCCTTCAACGGCGCTTTTCTGGCTGAATTCCTCCAGACCAGCGACATTGCCAGGTCTATTGCAGCAGGCCAGCAATGTGCTGCACGGGTGATCCAGCACCATGGTGCGCTGGTCACCTTGTAGTGCACATTGCCTATCTGCCGAAACGCTTGCTCAAGAGAACAGCACGCCGCCATTGATATCGACGCATGTGCCGGTCATGAAGGATGACTGGTCAGTCATCAGGAACACCGCCAGGTTTGCGGTGTCTTCAGATGTGCCTTCGCGTTTCATCGGCGTGATATTGGCAACGTGGGCGCGGACTTCCGGCTTGGTGAAAATATTGTGGAAATCCGTGTCGATCATGCCGGGACAGATGGCATTCACCCGGATGCGAGGCCCGAATTCCTTGGCAAACCCACGTGTCATGGTCATGGCAGCGCCTTTTGACGCGGCATAGGCGACCGCTCCCGGCCCACCCCCGTCGCGGCCCGCCTGTGAAGCGAAACCTACAATGGAACTGCCGTCCGACATGTACGGCTCGACAGCCTTGATCATGCGGAAGTAACTGGTGGTGTTCAGGTCCATCACCCGGTTCCAGTGGGCTTCGTCCATTTCGTCGATTTTCTTGCGTGCAACCAGGCCGCCGGTGACGTGGACCAGCCCGTGGATGTCATCGCCGAATTCGGCACGGGTCCTGTCAACCAGGCTTGCCACATCCTCGCTCTTCGTCAGGTCTCCTCCCAGCGCAAATGCCTGTCCGCCTGCCGCCTTGATTTCCTCGACTGCAGATTGCGCGCCGTCGCCGCTTGCATAATAATTGATGGCGACCCTGGCGCCTTCTTCTGCCAGCCGCATGACGCAGGCGCGGCCGATATCACGGCCACCGCCGGTTACGATCACGGTCTTGTTTTCTAACTGCATAGTGTTCTCCTGTTGAAATTCGGGCTTTGGCGCCTGACGGCGATTTACTTGAATCCGGGCATCAGCGTCCTGGGCAGCCAGAGGACGATCTCCGGAAACAGGATGATGAGCAGTAAAATGACAAGCATCGGCACGAGGATGATGACCACGTCCCGCAAGACCTTGACCACGTTGAGTTCGGCAATGGACGCCGAGATCAGCAGGCAAAGTCCGTAGGGCGGTGTAACCAGGCCGAAGGCAAGCGAAACGATGCCGATAATAGCAAAGACGACGGGGTGAATGTCGGCGGCGGATGCCACCGGGTACAGGACCGTGCCCAGAATGATGATCGCGGGAATGGCGTCGATGAACAAACCGAACAGCAAAAAGAAACCGGCAATCACCAGCGCGGTTCCGAACTGGCCGAATTCAAGGCCGGTCATGACGCCGACCATCAGCCGCGGCACATTGTAGAAGGCCAGCATCCAGCCGAAGACCGAGGCCGTGCCGATCGCAAACAGCGAGATCGATGCAAACCGGCCCGTTTCATACAGGATGCCGACCGTGTCGCGTAAGGTTATGGTGCGGTACACGACAAAGCCCAGGAAGAACGAGTAGAAGGCGGCAATAATCGCGCTCTCCGTCGGTGTGACGACACCTCCCACAATGCCGCCAATAACGAACACCGGCGTCAGCAAGGCCAGCCCGGCCCCTTTCAGCGCACTCCAGAATTCTGTCAGGGTCGGTGTTCCGGCTGTTGGATAGTCATACACCTTCGCATAGCCGTAAACGGTGGCCATCAGGGCGGCCGCAATCATCAGACCCGGTATCGCACCGGCGAGAAACAGCGCGCCCACTGAAATCGACATCACGCCACCCCACACAATCATCAGGATGCTGGGCGGGATGATCACGCCCATGACCGATGAACAAGCAGTTATGGCGACGGAAAACCGCGGATCGAAACCCTGTCGGGTCATGGCCGGAATGAGAATCTTGCCGCATCCCGCGGCATCTGCCGTCGATGATCCGGAAATGCCGGCAAACAGCATCGACACGGCAACGTTCACATGACCAAGACCTCCCGGCAGCCAACCTGTCAGGACCCGGGCGAACTCGATCAGCTTGTCGGTTATCTTGCCACCGTTCATCAGGTTCGCCGCCAGGAGGAAGAACGGGACGGCCAGCAGGATGAACGAATTATAGGAATTGAACATCCGATCCATGATCAGGAACGGCGTCAGCCGGATGTCGAACACCACCAGCGGGATGGTTGCGATTCCGAGTGCAAAGGCGACCGGCACGCGCGCCACGACAAGCGTGACGAAACCTGTCAGCAGAATGAGGCAGGCATAACCGGTGGAAATGATCATGCCGCCGGCCTTCCGGAGCTATACCGGTATTCCTGGATGGCCTGCCACAACCGGAACAGGGCGAATACCGCCCAGCAGACCCCGGCAAACGGCACCGTTATGTAAATCACCAGCAGGTTGACCTGCATCATCACCGATGTCTGGATGGACCCGAACTTTGCGTAGCCGATACCGTAATAGGCAAACAGCAGTGCGAACACGCACATGACCAGCAGCACAAAGCCTTTCTGCACAAGCTTGCCGAGCGGCGATGTGGCGTCGCGCACGACATGCACATCGAAGTGCGTACCTTCCCAAACCGCGATGATGGAGCCCAGCATCACCATCCACACAAACAGGTAGGTCGCCAGTTCCTCGGTCCACAGGTAGACCGGGATGATGCCGGTATAACGGGCCAGCACCTGCATCGTGACCGGTACAATGAGCGCTGCGACCAGGACACCCACTGCTATGCGCAGCAGTTGGCAGAAATTTTCCAGAGCTTTCTCGATCATGATGTCCCCTCCCCCGTGCGGCGAATTTCCGGCCTTCCAGCGTGAAGACCTGAAATCAAACCCCGGCAAAGATTTCCCCTGTGATCAACATTACCACAGGGGAAATTCCCGGCTCCGGTTATTTAGAGCGAATGGCCTGCAACAGGCCTTCAGCGTCCAGCTCTTTTGCGTAGGCGTCCTGAACCGGCGTCACCAGGTCAAGCAGCTTTTCACGACCGGCAAAGGCGTGAACCTCGATCTGCTTGGCGGTTTTCATCTGGTCCAGCTTCTTGGAGTCTTCAGATGACTCAAGCGCACGGCCAAATTCGCCGGCTTCCTTGCCAGCCTTGAGAATGGCTTTCTGAAGATCTTCAGGCAGCTTGCGGAACGCCTTGCCGCTGAAGATGATCGGGCGAACCGTAATCGAGTGCTGGGTCAGTGTGATATGCGGTGCAACCTCAAAGAACTTGTACTGAAGCAGGCTGGCCGACTCGTTTTCAAGCCCGTCCACAACACCGGTCTGGATGGCATTATATACCTCGGAATAGGCGATGGCCGATGGGGCCGCCTTGATCGCCTCGAACACCCGTGCCTGAATGGGAGCGCCCATGACGCGCATCTTGTGACCGGTCAGCTCTTCGATGTTGGAAATCTTCTTGTTGGAGATCAGGTTGCGGGTGCCGCCACCTGCATATCCGATAATCATCAGGTCCGCCTTCTTGAGCAGTTCTTCTTCCAGCGGTTTCAAAACGTCGCTGGACAGAACCGCGTTCCAGTGATCGAGGTCACGGAACACGAACGGCATGTCCATCAACGGCACAGAAGGTGCAAAACGGGCCAGGTTGGATGGCGCGATAATGGCATAATCGATGGCAACACCCTGGGTCAGGAAGTTGACATAGTCAGGCTCGATACCCAGCTCGCTGTTGCCACGCAGGTCAAAGGTGACCTTCTTGCCGTATTCCTTGTTGACCAGCTCACCAAGCTTGATGAGGGTCTTGGAATAGGCGTGCTCATTGTCGAACAGGCTGGCTCCGCGCAGCGTAACATCTTCTGCCTTTGCAGCGGTGGCTGCAAGCAAAGCCGTCGCGGCAATAACGGCGCCGGACGCAAGTTTTTTTATACTGTTAATCAGGTTCATTTTTTCCTCCACTAGCCCCGAAAAGCCACCAGAACCATTCTGGAACAACCCTTCTGAAATGGGGTTCGATGATGAAATTAGTCATGTTGAATTTGACGTGTCAATCATTATGTTTACTAGTATGGTACTTTTTCAAGCACAGGCAAGAGGCCCGTGCGGCCTTGCCGGGAGGTGGAAAATCCTGAATGGAATATTGGCTCCTGGCAGTAAGATATTGATTGCAGATGTTTTAAAATGCCACATGCCATAACAGTCGATGAAGCCCGATCGCTCTTTCTGCGGAAGAGTTTTCAGCAATCATCGTGATGACCAAGTTCACGCCGATTTTCCAATTGGCACTCGGAGACCCATGAAAATGCTCACCGGCAAAGAAAGTTCAGGCCAGCTCAGGGCCATGCTTCATGCAGTGCCCATCGTTCCTGTCCTGGTGGTTCACGAGGCAGCACACGCCGTGCCGCTGGCGCAAGCATTGGTGTCGGGCGGTTTGCCGGTCGTGGAAGTAACACTGCGCACGCCGGCGGCCATTGACGTCATCAAGCAGATGAGCTCGGTGGCTGGTTGTGTGGTCGGTGTGGGTACGTTGGTGTCAGACGGCGATGTATCAGCAGCGATAGATGCAGGCGCCAGGTTTGGCGTGTCTCCAGGCACAACGGAAACACTCGTTACGTCCTGCGCGCGCCTTGGTTTGCCGTTGCTGGGTGGCGTTGCCACAGTCTCTGAAATGATGCGGCTCAACGAACACGGATTTGATGTTGCCAAGTTCTTTCCCGCCGAGGCATCCGGCGGCGCACCGGCGCTGAAAGCATTTGCCGGCCCCATGCCCGATTTCCACTTCTGTCCGACCGGCGGTTTGAACCCGAAAAATGTCGAAGACTACCTCAAGCTGCCGAACGTACTATGTGCGGGCGGATCATGGATCGTGCCGCCTGAGCACCTGAAATCTGAAAACTGGTCGGCAATTGAGAAACTGGCAGCACAAGCCTCGAAACTGTCCTGCTGAACGCTGCTCCCCGGCAGTCAATGAATTGCAGGCATAAAACCAAAAACCTCCACATTCGTGTTGTTGTCTGAAGGTCGGCCTGACGCTGTCATCTTTCCGGTTTCCGCATAGAACGGCGTCGCGACAAGCCGGCCAACACCCACGCGCGAGCGGGTGAGAGGGCTCGTGCACGCAGTCAACAAGCTCAAGTGAGTTTGTTGAGTGAGTGAGATGCGAGGAACAGTTTCATGAAGATCACCGTAAATGGCGTTGAACATTCGTTCGACGGGGACCTTTCCATGCCGGCACTTTGGTATGTACGCGACGAACTGGCGCTGAGCGGCAGCAAGTTCGGCTGCGGCACCGGCCTTTGCGGCGCCTGCACCATACATGTAGACGGAAAAGCGGTTCGCGGTTGCCTGGTATCAATGCAGGAACTCGACGGCAAGTCCGTCACCACCATCGAAGGGCTGAGTGAGGACGGCAAACACCCTGTCCAGGTAGCATGGCGCGACCAGAACGTGCCGCAGTGCGGTTACTGCCAGGCCGGCCAGATCATGCAGGCAGCTTCCCTGCTCAAGTCCAATCCGAAGCCCAGCGACCAGGAAATTCTCGACTCCATGAGCGGTAACATCTGCAGGTGCGGGTGCTATCAGCGCATCATTTCCGCCGTCCGCCAAGCATCAACGGGAGCGTGAAGCCATGTTACATCAACTTCAATCATTCGCGGAAAGCTCCAATTCGACAACCGGCCAGGCACTGCAGGCCGCCTTGCGAAAGGTCGCAACGACAGAAGTCAACCGCCGCGGCATTCTCAAGGGAGCAGCAGGTTTCGTCCTGGCCGCCCATTTCCTGCCGGGCACAGCTCAGGCTTTTGAGGCCTACCCGACGCAAGGCCTGAACATGCCCAACGGCGTGCGCAACGATCCGCATATTTTCGTGTCGATCGCGCCTGACGGACAAGTCACGATCATCGCGCACCGCTCTGAGATGGGCACCGGTTCGCGGACCTCCCTGCCGATGATCATTGCTGACGAGATGGAAGCCGATTGGGACCGTGTCACCATTGTCCAGGCCGAAGGCGATGAACCCAGATACGGCAACCAGGATACCGACGGGTCGCGCAGCCTGCGCCACCACATTCAGCCATGCCGCGAGATCGGCGCCGCCGTCCGCAAAATGCTGGAACTGGCCGCCGCCAGGAAATGGAGCGTCAGCGAAGATATGGTCGAGGCATCCGGCCACCAGGTGACGCACAAGACGCTCGGCACCCGCATCGGCTACGGTGACCTGGCAGAACCGGCCATGGCCCTGGAAACCCCTGCCCGCGACCAGCTCCGGTTCAAGACCGAACAGGAGTTTCGCTATATCGGCAAAGGCCAGGTACCCATTTACGACCTGCACGACATCACCACCGGCAAGGCGGTCTACGGCGCAGATGTGAATTTGCCGAACATGAAATTTGCCGTCATTGCCCGGCCTCCTGTCGTCGGCGCAACCATCAAGTCTGTCGATGACAGCACCGCGCTGGCAGTACCCGGTGTCGAAAAAATCGTGCAAATTCCGGTGACACCGCTGGGGTCGAAATTCAAACCACTGGGTGGCGTGGCCGTGATTGCCAAAAACACCTGGGCCGCCCTGCAGGGCCGCGATGCACTGAAAATCGACTGGGACAGGGGCGAGCACGGGTCGTTCAACACTGCGGGCTACGAGAAGGAACTGCGTGCATCGGTTGCACAACCCGGCGCATCGGTGCGCAATCAGGGCGACACCGAAGCCGCGCTGAAATCAGCTGCCCGTACAATGACCTATGAATACTACCAGCCCCATCTGGCCCATGCGCCGATGGAGCCGCCCGCAGCAGTTGCCGCCTACAAGGACGGCAAGTGCGAGATCTGGGCGCCAGTCCAGAGCCCCTACACGGCACGCACCGACACGGCCGAGTATCTCGGTTTGAAACCGGATGCCGTGCGGGTGAACGTCACCCTGCTCGGCGGCGGGTTCGGGCGCAAGTCAAAGGCTGACTTTGCCACTGAAGCCGCCTTCCTTGCCAGAGAAGTCGGTGGTGCGGTGAAAGTGCAATGGACCCGTGAGGACGATGTCCGCAACGGATACAGCCACACATCTTCGGTCGAGCGCATTGATATCGGCCTGGACGCCGACAACAAGGTAACAGCGTGGCGCCATCGCAGTGCCGCGCCATCGTTCCTGTCGACATTCGTCAAGGATGAGGGCAACCAGCACGAAATCGAAATCGGCATGGGGCTGGAGAACCTGCCCTACGCGCTGCCCAATGTCAGCGCCGAGCAATGCAAGGCATATGCACACACGCGCATCGGCTGGTATCGTTCGGTGTCCAACATTCCTCGCGCCTTTGCGGTCCAGTCGGCAACCGCCGAACTGGCGGCGGAACTGGGCAAGGACCAGAAAGACTTTCTCATCGAAATGATTGGTCCGGACCGCGTCCTGGAAGCCAAGGCGTCCGGCCTGCCGGGCAAGTTCTGGAACCAGTATGAACCGCAAAAGGAATTCCCGTTCGACACTGCGCGCCTGCGTGCGGTTGCGGAACTGGCTGCCGACAAGGCCGGTTGGGGCAGGTCTCTGCCGGACGGTGAGGGTCTTGGCATCGCGGTTCACCGCAGCTTCGTGTCCTATATCGCCATGGTGGTTCACGCCAGGGTGGAAGGCGGCACCGTCAAAGTGCCGGAGGTGCATGTGGCGATCGATTGCGGCTTCGCCGCCAACCCGGAGCGCATCCGTTCGCAGATGCAGGGTGCGTGTGTGTTCGGCATGACCACCGCCCTGCACCTGGGGCTTACCTTTGAAGACGGTGAAGTGCAGCAGGGCAATTTCAACGACTATGAAATGGTGCGTGCCGACAACTTCCCCGAAGTGGTGCACACCCACATCGTGCCGCATCCGTTCGCGGTGCATGCAACAGGTGTCGGCGAGCCGGGAGTGCCGCCTTTCATTCCGGCGCTCACCAATGCCATCTTCAACGCCAGCGGCAAGCGGATTCGCAACCTGCCGATCGGCGATCAGCTGGCTTGAGCCGGATCTAATCAACAACATGGGGAGGCGGTCACCCGACCGCCTCCCTGCTTGCAAGTCGCACTAAATTTCAAGCTCGCTCTGGTAGGCAAACAGGGCTGGTTGGCCGCCAGTGTGAATAAACAGAACCCGCGCACCCGCTGCAATCACGCCTTCTTTTACCAGTCCCGGTACACCGGCAAAACTCTTGCCGGTGTAAACAGGGTCCAGAAACAATCCTTCCTGACGCGCCATCATCATGATCGCCTCGCGCGCAGGCGGTCCGACATGGCCATAGCCCGGCTCCAGCGCGCCGTCCCAGGTCAGGATATCCGCAGCATCAACAATCGGATCACAGTTCAGGAGCGCATCAAGGTTTGTGCCCACCGTAGCCAGCCTCTGGGACTGCGCCGCAGCGTCGCGCCGCACGCAGATGCCATGAACCGGAATGCTCGAACCCAGTGCGCGCAGGCCGGCCAACAGTCCGAAATGAGTCAGGCCGCTTCCCGAGGCAACCACCATGCAGTCGAACCCGTCGTCCTGCTGCAGGATTTCCTCAGCCGCCTTCATGTACCCCAATGCGCCAAGGGGCGGATTGTTCAGGCCCAGCGGAATGACGTAGGGCGTACGTCCTTCGTTGCTCAGTTCCTCGGCCCGCTGGCGCAGCGCCAGGTCGGCACCGGCTTCGTCCTCGCCTTCCGGATAGCGCATGAATTCCGCGCCCAGCATGCGGGACAAAAGGACATTTCCGGATGTGTTGTAGATTGCATCCATGCCCCGCACGCGATCTTCCATCTGAATTACAGCACCTAGCCCAAGCTTGGCGGCAGCTGTTGCGGCAGTGCGCGCGTAGTTGGATTGAACCGCGCCTGTGATCAGCACAGTATCGGCGCCTTTCTCAAGAGCAGCACCGAAGTAGAATTCAAGCTGCCTGACCTTGTTGCCGCCAAAACCAAGCCCGGTCAGGTCATCCCGCTTGATTGACAGCTCAATGCCGAGTTGTTGCGACAACCGGTCAAGCCGTTCGACAGGCGTTGGTCCGGACAGCAACTCAGCCCTCGGGAAGCTGCCTATCCCGGCAAACTTGTCGTTCATCAGAGAAACCTTTCATGCGAAAGACGCGGCAATTGAGCTTGCCATGCAGCACCTTTACCAATAATGCCCGACGAGGAAACAAAAAACGGTCAACCATGAAACCACCCACCATCATATTGCGCAGCATGCTACCGGAAGACCATGAGGCTGTCGGCAGGCTCAGCGTGGGCGACCAGCAGCAACAGTTCGTGGATCCGATGCCGCTCACACTTGGGACATCGGCCCTACTCCGCGACAATATGGTAATCGAACACGAAGCTGAAATTGTCGGGTTCTTCCAGATCGACACCAAAGCGCCAGGCTATATCCGCCAGCCAATGCTGGAATTGTGTCAGGTGGTCATTGATCAGAGACATCAGGGCAAAGGCTTTGGCAAAGGGTTTCTCCTGCTCTTGCCGGCATTCCTGAAACAGCAATACCCGGCTGCCGCCGGTGTTGTGCTGACCGTCAACTGCCGCAACAAGATGGCCCACCATGTTTACAGTGCCGGCGGGTTTCATGATACCGGCGAAATCTACACTGGCGGCCCCAGCGGCCCGCAACACATCATGACATTGTCCTGGAGCCGCGAGGTCTGAGCGGCGGTTGCGGCTAGCGCACCGTAACCGTCACCGATTGCACTGCGTTGTTGCCAAACCCCTGATTGTCCCAGCGCGCATCAAGCGGTTGCACCTGCCCGTTGGCATCGGTTGCGCGGCATTGCAGAACATGCTCGCCGGGCGTTGCATCCCAGTGCCAGTGCCAGCGGGCCCAGGCAAATTTCGAGTCTGGTGCCGTCAGCGTAGCCTCATGCCAGCTGCCGTCGACACTGATCTCGACCCGCGAGATACCTACGCCATTGCCGGACCAGGCCCGGCCCATTATTTCCACCGGCCCGGCGTCGGCAAAACGCCTGCGTGAGTAAAAGTCAGGAAACCCCGGCGGAATCATCAGCGACCTGACGCGTATTTCCTGCACAAACGTGCCGGGGTCTTCCGGTTTGTCTCGAAAGATGTAAGTGCCAACCTGCTGCGGGCCGTCGAATGCCCGGTCAATCGCTTCTATGCGGGTCAGCCATTTCACACTGGCCACGCCGTACCAGCCGGGCACGATCATGCGCACCGGCGCTCCATGCTGCGGCAATAACGGCAGATCATTCATTTCATGGACCAGCATAACCTCCGGCTGCATGGCATGGGCGACCGATAGAGACCTGCCAAAGTCATGTTCACCCTGGGCGTCCTCACCGTGATCGGCACCGTAAAACACGATTTCAACTGCTGACGGGTCTATTTGAATTTTTTCAAGAACATCGCGGAGCCTCACCCCGGTCCAATTTGCCGTGCTGACCGCCTCGTGCTGCCACGGCATGCTCTGATAGCGCCGGTCAATATTGGCGCGACCGTTACCGGCGCACTCCAGGGTTACCGTCTGGGTGATCTGAGGCAACGATTTGAGGTCAGCGAGCTCGAGCACAGTGGGCTTGCCCACCAGGCCGCCGATCTCCAGCGTCCACGTATCAGCCTCCAGATACGGATAGTCGAAGTGGGTCAGCAGGTAGTGCATACCGATCGGCGTCACGTCATAACGCAACATCTCCAGGGCGATGCCCGAATTGCGGTTCGCCAGCGTTACTTCTTCGCGGGAAAAATCGCCCTGCTTATGGTCTCTCAACTCACTCATCCATTCTGTTTTCAGGCTGTTGGCAGTGTCTCATACCATGAAGCACACCGCGCCGTCAGCAAGCCTGACAGGTAAAAAGTTTCCTGGTGGACTAGCGGGAAAATTGATGGTCATGACAGCGCATAATCGTTTATCGTTGCCTGCCGCACAGGGGTGCAGAGCAGTTATCCGGGTGGGAGAGAATTTTGGGATTGATGCTGCAAAGCCTGTGCGGGCTGATTGTTATTCCGCTCATTGCCTGGCTGCTGTGCGAACGGCGTGCTGCGGTTCCCATAGGCCAGGCCGGCAAGATTGCAGCCGGCGGAATTGCGCTGCAGTTCATCATCGCAGGCCTGTTCATACTGATCCCGCAACTCAGCTTCGTCTTTGATCTGCTGGCAGGCGCCGTCATTGCGCTGCAAACGGCAACCGGCACCGGCATGAAATTTCTGTTCGGATATCTGGCAGGCGGTCCCACACCCTTCACCGTTACAGACCCCGGCAAAGGGTTTGTACTGGCACTGCAGGCATTGCCGATAATCGTAATGATGAGCGTTATTGCGCGACTGCTGTACCACTTGGGCATTCTGCAGAAAGTTGTCGGTTTCCTTGCCTGGCTGCTTGGCCGCAGCATGGGCGTCACCGGTCCGGTAGGCACGGTCGCTGCAGCCAACGTGTTTGTCGGCATGGTGGAAGCACCCATTCTGGCTCGGCCGTACCTTGAAGGCGCCAGTCGCGGCGCGCTGTTCGCCATGATGACCACCGGCATGGCCACAGTCGCCGGCACGGTCATGGCCCTGTACGCAATATTCCTGGAACCGGTACTGGCCGGCGCCGCAGGTCATATCCTGCTGGCTTCACTGATGAGCGCGCCGGCAGCGCTGGTGACCGCCCGTCTGATGGTGCCCTGGTCGAGCGAGGAAGACGCCATCGACGTCACCGAGATTGGCGAACCGTATAAAAGCGATTCGGTCATGGAAGCCATCGCAACCGGCACAACCGACGGCGTCAGGCTTGTGGTGTCGGTTGCCGCCATGCTGGTGGTCATGGTCGCGCTCGTCGCGCTGGTCGACATGGCATTGTCGGCTGCCACATCACCTTTCGGTGCAACCGTTTCAGCACAACAGATATTCGGCTGGGTGATGACACCCCTTGCATTGCTGACCGGCATCCCGTGGAGCGAAGCCGCTCAGGCGGGCCAGCTGATCGGTGTCAAAACCGTTCTCAACGAACTGCTTGCTTACCTGCAACTTGCAGATACCGGCACGACTGTACTGTCGGACCGCAGCCGGCTTATTCTGACTTATGCACTGTGCGGTTTCGCCAATTTCGGCTCACTCGGGATCATGACCGGCGGCCTGCTGGCCCTGTGTCCGGACCGGCGGGTCGACATTCTGTCTCTCGGGCCTCGTTCGCTGGTGTCCGGCCTCTTGGCAACACTGATGACCGGCGCGGTCATCGGTGTCATGACACCGCCATAAGAAGGTCGTGGCCTACCGGCGGCGGCGATTGCCGCGACCCCGGTAAAAGCCTCTGTTCCATCCGCCAATGCCGATCCCGATGTTCGGGCGCCGGTCATAATCATCATAGTCGTCGTAGTCATCGTAATCGTCGAAGTCGTCGTCATCCCGGTATTGCGGCCTGCGGCGCTTGATCTTGGTAACCCGTTTTTTCCGTTTTGGCGGCGCATACAGCGCTACCCGCTTGCAGTGCTTGCGGCCGGAAACCCCCAGGCGGCCCAACCGCGCCGGCGCCAGCCCGTAAAGGGCCGTGAACACGTCATTAAGGTCATCCGTGCCCTCATAGTCGTTCTGCTCGGTAAATTGCCGGAGCGCCGCTGCCGTTTTCGGCCCCATGATGCCGTCGGGGCGTCCGACCTTCATGCCCTGGCCGGCAAGGCCGAGCTGCACCGCCATAAGCAGTGGATTTACACGGCCCGAAACCTCCCCGGAAAACACATCGATCTCCAGGCAATTGGAGGATGTCTGTGACATCCGCCTGGGCAATCTGGCGCCCAGGGTCCAGGACTGTCTGGCGCCGGGTTGAAGCGCGACCTGGCTATGGCAGATCTGCTTGCCCCGGCCGCTATAGGCGCACTGCCACCCGTCCTGCTTTGCCGGCTTGCGCACGGCGCCGTGCAACACGCCGGTCAGAAACAGCGGACCCTTGTAAATTCCCGCGCCGTCATTGCTTACCTCAAGCTTGTAGTTGCAGGTTTTGCCACGGCGGCATTTCTTGTCCTGCGCCAGTTTGATCGTCAGCCTGGCATCGACGGGATCATAAGCCTCGACAGCGATGCGGGACGTGTCCTGCTCGACCCGCACCGGATCGCGTTTCACCACTTCATCGCCCTTGGTCACCACGACAACCAGGTCGCGGCCAACAAGATTGTCGGGCAGTTCAACACGGTGACGTCCCGGCCGCGGCTTGCCGGGCTTGTCCGGATCGGTTTCCCGCTGCGGGTCGCGTTCCTTTTCGGGACGCTCTTTCTCTGGCTTTTCCTCGTCCACGCGCACCGGCGGGATATCCAGTTCAACCACCCGGCCCGGCTCATCCTCTTCAACTTCTTCGGGCTCTTCGGAAACCTCCGTCACCTTTATGCCCGGCACATCCTTGCCACCGGGCGTTCGAAACGAAATCGACGCGCCCGGAACCGGTTCTCCTTCGGTTTCAATGTCGATATCAACAATCACCGCATCTGCCGGCGTCGCCAGCACCATGCCCATCGACATCGCCAGCACCCATGAAAGACCGTGTTGTTTCATCGCAATCAACTCCTGTTCAAACCAGGGCATCGACCCTGACTGTTCGTTATCCAAGTTTCAGGCTGAAACGTGCCTCGCGCTCGGCTCCGTTCTTGTGCCGGGTAATCAGCCTGATCGTCCACTGCTTGGCGCCCTTGAAAACCCCGGTCGGCAATTCGATCAGCAATCCGTCGTTCACCGGTTTCAGTATCTTCCGGCTCACTTCGAGCCATTTTTTCGGTTCCGGTCCCTTGCCAAGCCGGATAACCGCCTCCTTGAAATCGTCGGTGTTACTCGTGCCGAGAACACGCAGCACAGGCTTGCCGCTGCGTGTAACAACCTTGACGCCGCTGATCCGGCTTTCATTGAAGTATTCCGGGTCCGCCGCCAACGCCGCCGTGGCGTCCAGCAGTCCATAGCCGGTATAGTTATCAACCCCCGGCGTCTCGATATCCCGGGCCGAATGCAACACCATGCGGGTCGCCTGTTCAGCGGTGAGTTCCGGATTGCCGGCGAGAAGCTCTGTTATAGTTCCTGTCACGATCGGAGTGGCAAATGAGGTTCCGCTGGCCCGATAGTAAGACCGGTCCTCTCCGAGAATACCTTCACCACGCTTGTATTTCACACCACGAATGAGTGACAAAAGATCGGTGCGCCGGGCCCGCAGGCTCAACACATCCACGCCCGGAGCCGCAATATCCACCAAAGGTCCCCAATTGGAAAACCCGGCCCGCCTGTCCTTGCGGTCCGTTGCGGTTACGGTCACAACACCGCGCAGCCCGGCGGGCGAAAAGTCCGCCACCGACTTGCCGGAATTGCCTGCCGCAACCACCACGATAGCCCCCTTGCTGCGCGCATGATCGATAGCCAGCTGTTCAACTTTGGTGAGGGTCCGGCCACCCAGGCTCAGATTGATGATCCGTGCGCCATGCTCTGCAGCATAGTTGATCGCCTCTGCTGCCATGGAGGCATATCCCCGGCCAAAAGCATCAAGCGCCTTCAAGGGCATGATTTTGGCGGAGGAACTGATGCCTGAAATACCAATGCCATTGTTCTGCGCAGCGGCAATGACACCGGTTACGAACGTGCCATGACCATCATAGTCCCACGGCTTGTTTCTGTTGCGGACGAAATTCCAGCCCACAATGTCATCGACATATCCGTTCTTGTCGTCGTCGATACCATTGCCCTGCACCTCGTTGGGATTAGTCCATATCTTGTCGTGGTCTATGTCGGGATGATACCAGTCCAGGCCGGTGTCGATGACGGCGACGGTAACGTCTGTCGAGGCAGGCAGCCTGCTCGGCCACTGGGGCAGTTTCTCTTCTTCAAAACCAACCCGCTTGATCGCCCATTGATTGTCGAACTTCTGACCCCACAGTCCTGATGTTTCATACAGCGGGTCCTTGCTGTCTTCCTTGTTGCGGCACGGGTCTGCTTCGACAAACTCAGTCTCCTGCCAGCGACTGGCATTCCGGGCGAACTCGGCGATGTGCTGCCCCGGAAGACTGACAACATGGATATTGTTGTCTCCGATACGGAAGTTCCGGTTGACGCATACCTTTGCCCCCTGGGGAACCAGTCTTACCGGCAAGCGTGTCCAGTTGGCCGCGGTCGCAACGACCAGTTGCGGATTTTGCCTGACGACCCGCGCCGTCCGGGTCACCTCGGGCTTGCCGGGTGTCACGGCGTCGGCGGCGGTCTTATCCTCTGACACCTCTGTCAGCTTGATGCTGCCAGGATCATCTTCCGGTTGCGGTGCCACCGACAGCAGGAGCTGTCCGTCATCCCCCAGCTCATCGCCCTCAACCCCGGCTGCATAGTTTTCCGAACCGGTGAGGTCTGCATCAGGTGTGTCACCGCCTGGCAGATCGGGTTCTGGGGCCAGCAACCGGACCGTGGCGCCCTGCAGAGGCTGACCATCGTCCTCGTTGACAAGGATCAGCGAGACAAGCGTGTCCTGTGCCTTGACCAGTCCCAGTTCCGGTTTTTCGCCCGGTTGATCCTCTTCAGGCGGTTTTGATGCAACAGGAGGCTGTTTTTGATCTTCGCCGGCCTGCTTGGGCGGTTTTGGTGTCGGCTCGGTCGTGACAGCAGCAGGTTGCCCGGGAACGCTCGTCAGGCCGGGAACCGGGACACAATCGGGGATATCCTCCGGCCGCGTTTGCGGCGGACGGGACGATGGAGGTGGCGTCGGGGTCAGGTCCCGGTCAGGGGTTTCCAGGATTTGCCTGCCGGTGGCATACAAAACCGAAGCGACGCACAGGTTAGGATCACTGTAGGAAACGGCAAAGCCTTGCGCTGAAACTGGTGCGGAACCGGATATCCACAGGATCGCCGCTGGTATGGCCCAGGAAACCCGGCGAAACCGGGTAAAGACTGTCGATTCAATGCTTCCGAAAGACATCGGGGGCGTATTTTTCGAAACGGGTATCAGACGCATCACAACCGCCGTTAGTTAAGTCTGACGCGACAGAACCATCGCGTCAATTTATGGCAAACTCGCGTCACACCCATTGCCCGCGGACATGTTTCATTCACATATGCGGTAATTGTATGACTTGCCGCGTTTGGCGCGGTCGAAATGAAAATGGTGCTGGTGGGCCGGATTGGAACCGGGCCCGAGCACTGTGGTGAAGTATCCGCAAGCCGACGTACGCAGGGCTTTGAACGCCAGTTTCTCCTGCTTGCCCAGGTTGCCGCCAATCTGCAGGTTGCGTTTGTCCGACAATCGAAAGCCGGTAATATCGAGTGCGTTTCCCTTGGCATGCTCGCTGATCTTGGCCTTTGCGCCGCCTGCCCGCCTGCGGCACACAATGCCTGGCCCGGTGTCTATCGCTTTCAGCCTGGCGCCCGCGTGGTCTGCCATCACCGGACCGGCCACCTCTCCTGTCCATCTCGCCAGCAAGGCGGCAAACTCACATGCCATGACCGGTTTCTGCCGGAAACTGATCGTATCCGTTCCATTGTTCACCGACGCCAGTTCCACCGCATCGCCTATCGTGCACGATCCCTCTGTCGCGGTCCCTACCCATTTGAAGGAAGCTCCGGCAGCGTTGAGTGCGGCTTTGCATTGCTCGCTGCGGCCGGGGGCATTTTCGCCAAGGTTGGAATAACTCACCGCAGGTGCCGACGGTTGTAGCGCCTGCGGTTGCACCGGCTTGGGTCGTGGCAACGGCACATCCCGGTCCGCAGATGCAGCCATAGAGATGCCGTCCGGCAACAAGAAGAAACCGGTCGCGAAAACAAACAGATATTGCAGCTTCAATATATTACAAGCCTCACAAACAAGACCAATTCCGGTGCAGTTTGACATACTGCTTCTGTGGCAGTTTCTCACACAGGAAGTTTTTCTGAGCTGGCACCCTCGCTTATCAGGCTCTTTTGATGAGGCCAATCACAAACAGCAGGATGATGGCCCCGATCGTGGAATGGATTATCGATGCGATGATGCCACTGCCGAGCGATACACCGATGGCCGGGAAGATCAGGCCGGCGACGAATGCCCCCACGATGCCGACCACAATATTGCCGATCAGGCCAAAGCCGTAACCCTTCATGATCTGGCCCGCCAACCAGCCGGCCACGGCGCCGACCAGCAGCAAGACCACAAGACTTTCGATACCCATGATGCCTGTCTCCATTTGCTCCAGATTGCACCGTAAAGCGATTCCGATACTGTTAAAATCAAAACCGCGCTCGCCAAATCGAACCCCGGCCGCACCGGTTTTGTGACCATCAGGTCAATTTCAGCGGAAAATCAGGCGTATCTGGAAAAGTTGCGCGCTCATCGATGCTCCAGGCAGTTTTAAATGCCACATACTTTGGGCTCTGACAATGCAATGCAAAACACAGCTGCATTGGTAGTGCCAGACACTCAAATGGCCATACTTGGCCTTTTTTTAGACTCACTTTGCCCTGAATTAGAGCATGTACTAAATGCTGAAATCAGCCTACTGACTTGCTGAACGTAGCGCTATTTAGTGCACGCAAGGTAAGAATTTCAATTTGTTGATAAGTTAACGTGGCCACACAATTGCCAGCATACGAACATAATTTTACCCGATTCTTTACTCGTTTAAACCTGATTCGATATTCACAATCTGAGCCCTGAAAATGGGATGGCACGGCGTGTAAGTGTACGTATCCGTACGTATAGTCTTACCCAAAGTCCTGGTGTTTACGCCGGGCAAAGGGGTCATATGTATCGTTTGTTTTCTGCGGCGGTTGCCGCATTGTTCTCTCTTGTGGTTATCAGTATTGTCCCTGTCGGATCAGCGTTTGGGCAAGCCCATTCCGATAGGGTGCAGGCTGCAAACAATGACACCGTGAGTGTGATCTCTGGCGGCATCGGAGGAACTTATATCCGGATAGCCGCCGATTTGCAGGCCGAACTGGATGATATCGATAATCTGCGCATCCTGCCTATTGTCGGCAAGGGTTCCATCAAGAATATCGAGGATTTGCTGTATCTGCGCGGGGTTGATGTCGCCATCGTTCAATCGGATGTTCTGACCTATTTGCGCAACAAGAAAGTTTACGGCGATATTCGCAACCGGGTGAACTACATCACCAAGCTCTACAATGAAGAGCTGCATCTGGTCGCACGCCGGGACATAACAGACATCAGGCAACTTCGCGGCAAGAAGGTAAACTTCGGCGGTAAGGGTTCAGGCACCTACATGACGTCCGAAACAGTGTTCGGCGCTCTCGGAATCAAGGTCACCCCGTCCAGCCACGGCTACGAAGACGCCCTGGAGAAAGTGCGCACCGGCAAGATTGATGCAATGGTCTATGTCGCCGGCAAACCCGCATCCATTTTCACTTCCGTCAAAAAGGATGACGGACTGCACATCGTGCCGGTCCCCTACACGGCAAAACTGCAGCGCAGCTACCTGCCGGCAAAGCTGAGCTCGAAGGACTACGGCAATATGGTGGATGCTGACAGCCCGGTTGATACCATCGCAGTCGGGGCAGTCATGGCGGTGTTCAACTGGAAACCGAAGACCGGGCGCTATTATCGCGTGAAGCGGTTTATCGAAAGCTTCTTCGCGCAGTTTGACGAATTCCAGAAGGCACCGCGGCACCAGAAATGGGGTGAAGTGAACCTCGCCGCGGAATTGCCGGGCTGGCGCAGGTATTCGGTTGCAAGGGACTGGCTTGCGGCAAACCAGGCCAAGGTGGCTACAGCTGCGCCGACCAAGAAACAGCGTAAACTGTTTGAGGCGTTCCAGGCGTATCTCGCCAGTCAGGGTCGCACGGTGGCACTCAGCCAGTCAGACCAGAAGATACTGTTCAACAAATTTATCCAATGGAATGAGGCGGTTTCCAAGGCAAACTAGACAAAGCATGCCGGGAAAACCCGGCCAGTAAGTAAGTCGATCCAACGAGGTCGCGCGCGTAACAGGGAAAATGACATCATGAGCAAGAAGGCCGACGACAATCGAAGTTCACTGGATTCATTAAGGCTAGATCTGGCCGAAATAGGCGATGAAATCTGGAATGATCAACAGGCGACCAACCTGGATGACGCCGACCCGTCCTCGACATCTTCCCCGCTTGGTGCAGGTGCAGTTAAACATGATGCCCGCGACATCCCTGCAAAGGCCGCGCAGCGCCCTGCGCGCGCGTCAAAATTCAGGTCCCGCGAAGAGGTCTTCGAACACCGCATGGCTGTCATGGCACATCGGCGCGCCCAGCTTGACGCCCATCGCAACAGGCAGGCCCGCAAGTGGTATGCATTCTCTGCTGCGCTGATGTTTATCGGTGCCAGCGGCCTTGGCGCATTTTACTACAGGACAGCCGACGACTGGAAGTTCCTCTCCTCCTACAGCCTGGATGCGCCGGATTTGCAAGGTCTGCAAACCGCATCTGCAGCAGGTGGCGGCAGCGCCGTGGAGGATTCGTCGAGCTCCCACTTCCAGAACGCGGAAGCGTTGGCACTATCTTCATCTTCTGCGATCGAACCGCAGCAAGCGGTTGAGGAAGTAACCGAAGTAGCAGCGGTTGAAATTCCCCGGCTGCCGGACCTGGAGACTGAAAAAGCCGCCGAACCGGTTCGTGAACCAGTTGCACCGATCCAGGTTCAGAATGAAGCTGCTGCCAAGCAGGTCGTTGCTGAATCCAAGCCCGCCAAACCGGCTCCCAACTTCGTCAAACCGGCAGCCAAACGGCTTGTGCGTATCGCCCCCACAGCGATGCCGGCAGCGCCTGACACCATCTACAACCTGAACAAGGCGCAAGCGGCAGCGGCTTCCGATACTGCCACCAGCGAACTCATCATGGTGCCTGTTGAAACAGCAAAGCAGGAAACGGAACAGAAAGTTGCCAGCCTGTCGCCACAGGTGACAGCTCCCAAGTCCAACACTGTTTCTGCGACAGCCACCGATGCCGACGATGCTGCCATTGAAAGCGCATTGAGTGTACCGCCGGAATCAATGGAGCTGGGAAACTCCGATCTGGCCGAGGATAAAACGGCAGATGACAGCAAGAGTCCTCTGCCTTCAAAGAACGGCAAGAAGGTTAGTATTCTGCTTGAGCGTGGCGACAAATTATTGCTGCTTGGCGACATCGTATCGGCACGTCAGCTCTATCAGCACGCTTTCCAGCAGGGCGATCAGCTTGCCGCCGCCAGGATCGGTTCTACCTATGACCCGCGCATATTTGCTCAACTGGGTGTGCAGGGCCTGAGGCCGGATTCCAAACTGGCGCTGGACTGGTACAACAAGGCTGTCGACGCTGGCGACGAAAGTGCAAAGCAAACCGCGCGCTCCCTCAGCAGGCAAATCAATCAGCCCTGAGCCCTGCTGGACAGATGTGAGAGCCAGTCGGGTTGGCAATTGCGTGGCTCGTGATCTTGACTCAGATTTACACACCCGTGGCCGGCGTGCCTGTTCTTAAGTCGTTCTCCTGACGCTTTCGCAGCATCACAAGGGGGGAATGTGCGCCACCGCAATATTCTTCCACAATCCGCACGACTTGCGATTGTTCAAGATGTTATTGTCTGCTATCGAGTTACCTTGCTGTAAGAATTGCAATGGTGAGTGGGCGATGAGCATGCAGGGGCTGACAATTCCAAAGTTGCCGGACATATTGATGCCTGTTCCGGTGGTGAAGTCTGGCGAGGACGTTGGCAAGTACATCCGGCTGGCATTGATGACGGCGATGCTGTCGGTGTGTTTCGAACGGATTCCGGGTGAGTTCAAACCGGACAATTTTCATTGGTTTTTTTCGACAGCTGTACTTTTAGGTGCAGTCGTTACACTGGCAGGCACCTTGTCCGAGAAATACAGCCGGATTGCCGTCGCCGCTTTCTGCGTCGTCTTCCTGTATGATGTTGCTATCGCATGGTCCGGCCAGGCAAACCACGGCTGGCTTGCCGTTTGGACGATACCGATCGCGATATTCTTCACGAAATGGTGGCAACAACCGCTGTATGCAGATTACCTGCGCATCACCCTCGGTGTTGTCATGCTGGGTGCTGCGGCGCAGAAGCTGCTTGCAGGCACCTATCTCGACGGATCGTACATTGCCTACTTGAGTTATTTTGGCACTACCACCGAAAACATGTTTCGCATTCTTTGTTCTGAAGACACGCTGAACAATCCATGCGGCTGGCACATATTCCTTGGCACGTTCATAGTGATCTGGCAGATCGCGGTAGGATTACTGCTTCTGGCCGGTGTCAAATCGTTGATTTTCCTGACAGTCGAAGTGGGCTTTCTGCTTGGCGCGGGGCTGTATGCGGACGAGATGAATTTTCAGGTCCTGAACATTGCGTTGTTGTGTATAGCATTCAGAGTGGGAATGTCTTATTCGCTGTTTGCAGTTTGTGGTGCTCTGCTGCTGATCGACATGCACGGAATTGGGGAGTTCGTCAATTATGTCCTTTGAACTTCCATTCTCAAAGCCGTCCGGCTGGTCCATTCAAAAGATCGTCCTGTTGGGGCTTATTTTGGTCCATTCGGTATGGATCGTTGTTCATCTGAACCTGGTATCGCGGGATATGATAAACCAGTGGAAACTGGGGGGCTATGGCATGTATACCGGTCCTCATCCCACCCCCTTAATTCATTTTTTCGATGCGCGTTTTGAGGGGTTTGAGGTAACCATGGACCAAAAAGACGTTCTTACGCTGGCGCGCGACAACCTGTATTTCATTTTCCGCTGCCGGCCCCTGAAAGTGGAGTCCATAAAAAAATTGCTCAGGAACAATCCCAGGTATATCGGTGTCCCCTTACGATTTATCGTGACGGAGAAGGAGATGAAGCGAAACCCGATCCGGCCTGAACGGTTGCCACACGCAATTCTTGAAATCCGCTGGACCGGAAAAAGCACATTCGACTATGCCGGAAAGGTATGCGGAAAAATTTTCCGGGGCGAAGCTGAACTGAAACCATGACATCTCCTGCAATCACCCTTGTTTATGACGGCGATTGCCCGGTTTGCCGGAACTATACCCAACATTTGTCAATCAAGCAGGCCGCCGGGACTTTCGAGCTTCTCAATGCTCGCGACAACCCGCCAATCGTCAAGGAAATCAACGCACTGAACCTTGATATGGACGAAGGTTTTGTCCTCAAGATCGGAGATCAGTTCTATCATGGCGCGGACGCCATCCACACCCTGGCATTGCTGAGCACCCAAACCGGTGTGTTCAACAGGATGAACTTCCTGGTTTTCAGGTCAAAAACCCTGTCCAGGATCCTCTATCCGATTCTCAAGACAGGCCGCGCCCTGCTGTTGGCTATGCTTGGAAATACCAAGCTGAACAATCTGGAAAACCGGGAATGATCGGCAGGTGACCAGCTTACCGGGCCGCCAGCAATGCCTGCTTCAGCACATCAGGGTTTCCAATATGATTGGCCAGTATGAGAATGAGGCGGGCATTGAATGCCTGGCTCTCTTCGTCGCTCAATCCGTCATGGGCGTTTAAGAGATCCGCATAAAAGTCGTCATGTTCAGCCATGTTCAGTGCCGTAACAAGCTGGTCACCCTGTGACATGAAAGTTCTCCCGGTTGTTTGCCAGCACACCTGATATTGCCTCGCTCACACAGCTCCTTGAATACTGCGTCCATCTGGCGACGATGTGCTGGTCCGGCCGCAACAGGTAAAGCGCCTGTGGCTCATCACCCAGATAGCGCGCGCGAACATCGTCACTTGCCTCTACTTCCAGGATCACAACACCATCGGGTGGTTCTTCCCCGTCCGGCATCGACAATCCTATCAACAGCAGACAGAAATTATTGCCGGTCCTGTTCAACAGCCAGTCATCGCCCAGGGGTGCGTCCTGGGCTGGTGCACCGGGACACGCCGGTTCAGGAAGTTTGTGTTCCACGCCAAGGTTTTGATGTTTGGCAGCATAACTGCATGGCACCGACAAGCGCCCGGAATTGACCAGGGTCCGGGCAAATTCCACCTCACCTGCCAGGCGCAGCGTTGCTTCCTGAAACCGTTTCTCCATCGCCGACTTCGGCGTCATGAAGGACGTGGCACGCGCGGAATTCGACAGGTTTTCATCCGCTGCCTCAACGCGTTCCGTATTGTAGGTTTCCAACAGCTCAGTCGGCACCTGAAACCTGACAATCTGGGCAAGTTTCCAGCACAGATTGTCTATGTCCTGGATACCGCCATTGCCGCCACGGGCACCGAACGGCGAAACCACGTGCGCTGAATCACCAGCAAAGACGATCCTGCCGTGAACGAAGCGCTCGAGCCGGGCGCACTGAAACGAATACACCGAGACCCAGTCAAGCTCGAAGGGACGATCTCCCATCATCGCCTTGATGCGGGGAACAACCCGCTCCGGTTTGCTCTCTTCCTCCGCATCGGCATTTGCGCCCAATTGCAGGTCAATGCGGTAAATATTGTCCGGTTGCTTGTGCAGCAGGGCAGACTGGCCTGAATGAAACGGCGGTTCAAACCAGAACCAGCGCTCGGACGGAAAATCCGCCTTCATCTCGACATCTGCTATCAGAAACCGTTCATCGAAATGCGTGCCTTCGAACGACAGGCCGAGCATTGAACGAACCGGCGAGCGCGCGCCATCGCAGGCAACAGCGAAACCCGCTTCCAGGTCATAGTCGCCGTCCGGCGTGGAGACTTGAAGCGTTACCGCGTCCTTGTGCTGTCCAATGCCGGTTACCTTGTTCTTCCACCTGAGATCGATCAGATCTGGAAAGTCGGCACATCTGTCAACCAGATATTGCTCGACATGGTACTGCTGCAGATTGATGAAGGCGGGCATTTTGTGTCCGGCCTGCTGCAGCAGGTCAAAACTGTAGACCTCGCGGTCACGATGGAACAACCGTCCGACTTTCCAGGTCACGCCTTTTTCCACCATGCGCTCGCCGACACCGAGCCTGTCGAATATTTCCAGCGTGCGCTTGGCCCAGCAAATGGCCCGGGAGCCGACCGACACCACATCATTGTCGTCCAGCACGACACAGCGCACTCCATGCAGCGCCAGGTCGATTGCTGCGCTGAGCCCAACCGGTCCGGCACCTATTATGACAACCGGATAAGGACCAGTGCCTTTGCCCGACAGTTCCGGTGCGACGGAGTATTCGAACGGCTGGTAGTCGTAACTGCTCATGAACTAACCCTGCAGCGCTTCCCACATCTGCTTGTCGCGGGCCGCGGTCCAGATGCGCGGCGTATCCACATCGCGAGCCTCATCGAAAGCGCGTGCCACATTGAATGGCAGGCAGTGTTCATAGATGGCATAGTCGGAAAACTTCGGATCACATTGTTCGCGGCATGCCTCGTATGCAGCCTTCAGATCGCCGCCCTTCAGGGCAATCCGGGCAACCGGATTGAAGGTTGAGCGAACAAAGTCGGCGGTAAGATCAAGCGCCTCGCCAACCATTTCACGGCCGACAAGCGCGTCCCCCCTGCCCGGTGCGATCGCATCGACATCCCAGTCGCGTATGGTCTCAAGCGTTTCCGGCCAATCCAGGAAATGCCCGTCCCCGCAATAACACGCAGATTTGTACTCGACGATGTCCCCGGTAAACATGACGTTTGCATCGGGCACATGGGCCACGATATCACCGGCAGTGTGGGCTCGTCCGAGGTACATCAGGTCGATGCGGCGATTGCCGAGATAGACCGTCATGCGGTCATTGAAAGTCGCTGTGGGCCAGGTCAGGCCTGGGATGCTTTCATGGCCCTGAAACAACCGGGGAAACCGTTCAAACTCCGAATCCCAGTCCTCCTGGCCACGTTCAACAACCATGGCGCGGGCCATTTCGGACATGATGACCTCATTGGAACCATAGGCAGACGCGCCAAGCACGCGTACCGCATGATAATGGCTCAGCACCACATGCGTGATCGGCTTGTCGGTCACGGTTCTGATTTTCTCGATGACCTTGCCGGCAAGCCGGGGCGTGGCCTGCGCGTCAACGATCATCACACTGTCATCGCCAATGATAACGCCGGTGTTCGGATCACCTTCAGCGGTAAAGGCGTACAGGTTGTCGCCGATCTCGTTGAATGAAATCTTCTTCTCTTCCATGTCACCGGTGGATGCGAATTGTTTAGCCATGGTGTCTGACAACCTTTTGTGTGATTGAGCCAAAAATCGAACTGCCCGCTTCCGTCATCATTCGGATGTCCACGACATCTCCAAACGACATGAACGGCGTGTGCGCACTACCATCGCGGATAGTCTCGACCATCCGCAACTCCGCGATACAGGAATACCCCGCCCCGCCATCGGTGACCGACTTGCCCGGCGATCCCTCTGGCCCCTTGTTGGAAACGGTACCGGAACCGATTATCGAGCCTGCACACAGGGGCCGGCTACGTGCGGCATGGCAAATCAGGTCGCCGAAATCGAACGTCATGTCGACGCCGGCATCCGGTTTACCGAACGCCTTGCCGTTCAGGTCGGACAATAGCGGCAGATGCAGCTTGCCATCCGCCCAGGCGGTCCCGAGCTCGTCCGGTGTTACAGCTATCGGAGAAAATGCTGTTGACGGCTTGGACTGGAAAAACCCGAATCCCTTTGCCAGTTCACCCGGTATGAGGTTTCGCAGAGACACGTCATTGGCCAGCATGATCAGCACAACATGGTCGAGTGCCGCCTCGCGCGACACCCCCATCGGCACATCATTGGTGACAACCGCAATCTCGGCTTCGAAATCCATGCCCCAGGCTTCATGCGCCAGCACGATTTCACCGTGCGGATCCAGAAAACTGTCCGACCCGCCCTGGTACATCAGCGGCTCTGCCCAGAAGCTTTCAGGCATTTGCGCGCCACGGGCTTTTCGAACCAGTTCCACATGGTTCACGAAGGCCGATCCATCTGCCCACTGGAACGCGCGAGGCAGCGGTGACCGGCAGCGGGATTGCTCGAACGGCCCGCCCATGTCTTCGTCGCGTTCCAGCAACGCAGCGTGACGTGCCAGCTCCGGGGTTACTTCGTCCCAGTTGTCCAGTGCCTGCTGCAGGGTTGGCGCAATCGCGGACACACCAACACACCGTGTCAGGTCGGATGTTACGATCACGAGAGAACCGTCGCGGGTGCCATTATCAAGGGATGCCAGCTTCATGGAGAATTATCCGGCATCCTCGGAGTTGAACCGTTTTTCCAGGCCATCCCAACAATCGGTGTAATCGTCCTGCAGGGTTTCCAGCCGGGCGGCATAGCTTGTCAGGTGTTGTGGAAACCGGGTTTCAAACATGAATGCCAGTGTGTTTTCCAGCTTGTGTGGTTTCAGGTCCACCGTGCTTGCCTTCTCAAACGCATCAACATCAGGTCCATGCGGCAACATGCAATTGTGCAGGCTCATGCCACCGGGCACGAAGCCTTCTTCCTTGGCATCATAGACGCCGTGTATCAGCCCCATGAACTCCGACATGATGTTCATGTGATACCAGGGTGGCCGGAACGTGTGTTCTGCCACCGACCACCGCTCCGGAAAGATGACAAAATCGATATTGCCGGTGCCGGGACTCTCGGACGGGGCTGTCAGGACCGTGAAAATGGACGGGTCCGGGTGATCGAAAAGAACCGCATTGACCGGCGAAAAAGTCCTCAGGTCGTATTTGAAAGGGGTGTAGTTGCCATGCCAAGCAACCACGTCCATGGGCGAGTGATCAATGTCGCTTGCATACAGCCCACCACACCATTTCATGATCACCGTGTGCTGTTCATCCACATCTTCAAATGCCGCAACCGGCGTCTTGAAGTCACGCGGATTGGCCAGGCAGTTTGCGCCGATGGGACCGCGCTCTGGCAGGGTGAACTTGGCGCCGTAGTTTTCGCACACATATCCGCGCGCCGGTCCGTCAATCACCTCGACCCGGAATTTCATGCCTCGTGGTATCAGGCAGATTTCGCACGGGCCCACGTCGAGCTTGCCCATTTCGGTGAACACCAGGAGCCGGCCCTGCTGCGGCACGATCAGGAGTTCTCCGTCAGCATTGAAAAAACTTTCCGCCGTCATTGATCTGCTGGCGAAAAACAGATGAACCGCCATGCCGGTCTGCGTGTTCACATCACCGGCGGTGGTAACCGTGCGCATGCCTTCCACAAACGACACCTCACCGTCAGGGAATGGCGGCGGGTCCCAGCGCAGCTGTGTGGGCGTTAAATCATGATCATCAAGGCACGGGGCGCTTTTCCAACCGGGCAGATCAAGCTTGCTGAACTGTCCGACATGCTTCACCGACGGCCGGATCCGGTACAGCCAGGATCTTTCGTTCTGACCGCGCAATGCCGTGAACGGAGAGCCTGACAATTGTTCCGCATAAAGCCCGTAGGCACAGTCTTGCGGTGAATTCTGTCCTTGTGGCAAGGCGCCTTTCAGGGCCTCTGTTTCGAAGTCATTCCCGAAGCCCGGCTGGTATTGCAGTTTCATCATGTCGTCCATTGGTGATTACAATTGCTTCAGTGATCGGGTAAGAATGATGGTTACATTTGTAACTATCAAGAGAGATATATGGGCCAGAAACTACAGCTGGAGAACTTCCTGCCATACAGGTTGAACCGCGCTGCCGCCGCCGCGAGCATCCAGCTCTCATCCATCTACCGGAAAAAGTATGGTCTCACGGTTCCTGAATGGCGAACCCTTTCCACTCTCGCCCAGTTCGGCGAGCTGACGGCAAAGCAGATCGGTGCACATTCTTCCATGCACAAGACCAAGGTCAGCCGGGCGGTCAGCTCCCTCAACACCAGGCGCTGGCTGACCCGCAAAAGAGATGCCGCGGACCGCAGGCTGGAAAAGCTGAACCTGACGCTACGCGGCGAGCAGGCCTACAAGCAGCTTGAGCCCCGGATGCTGGAGTTCGAGGTTCAGCTTTTGTCCGGACTGACCGCCACGGAGCGTAATGACATGCTGCGCGGCATCTCGATTCTGGAGAAAGCTTTGGGAGTGCTGGATCCGTAGACGGCACAAGAGGTTTGTGGCAGCTATCGCTCAGACCTCTCGTCAAAATATCTCCAGCATGAACAGTGTGATGGCCGGGAACGCCAGCAGCAACGCCACCCGCACGAAGTCTGATATCAGAAACGGCACGACGCCCTTGAAGCTGTCGGCAAGCGGAACATCTCCGGCCAGCTTGTTGATCACAAAGACATTCATGCCCACCGGCGGTGTGATCAACCCGACTTCCACAACAATCAGCACAATGATGCCGAACCAGATGGCCGTGTGCTCCGGACTCATGCCGAAATCGAGCGCGCTGATAATCGGAAAGAAGATCGGAATGGTGAGCAGTATCATCGACAGCGCATCGATCACGCAGCCCAGCACCAGGTACAGGACCAGGATCATGATGAGGATTGTCATTGGCGACAGGCCTGACCCGCCGATGGAGGCAGCCAGGGTTTGCGGCAACTGGGTTTGCGACAGGAAAGCGTTGAAAATGTCCGCGCCCAGCAGGATCATGTAGATCATCGCCGTCGAGACCGCCGTGCCGGTCAGGGCGTCCTTCAGGCCGGCCCAGCGCATGCCGTTGACCAGGGCTATTGCGCCAACCCCGATGACGCCGAAGGCTGCCGCTTCGGTGGGTGTGAATATTCCGCCGTAGATACCGCCGATAACAACGACAAAAACCACCACCGCCGGCGCAGACCCCAGCAGTGCCTCGCGTATCTGCAGTTTGCTGAGCGGCTCTCCGGCCGGCCCCGCTTCCGGATTGAGCCGGACATAAATCGCTATGGCGATCAGGTAACCTGCCGCTGCGAGCAGGCCCGGCACGAAAGCCGCGAGAAACATTTTAGCGACATTCTGTTCGGTGAGAATGGCATAGATCACCAGGATCACAGACGGTGGAATCAGGATGCCCAGGGTGCCTCCGGCCGCCATTGTGCCGGTGGCAAGCGCATCGGAATACTTGCGGCGTTTCATTTCCGGCAAGGCGACCTGCCCCATTGTGGCTGCCGTTGCCAGGGAAGACCCGCATATGGCGCCAAACATCGCACATGCCCCGATCGAAGCCATGGACAAACCGCCGCGGAACCGGCCAAGCGCGACATTGGCCGCATTGAACAAGGCTTTCGACATGCCTGAATGGGTTGCCAGATGCCCCATCAGCAGGAACAGCGGCACCACCGACAGCGAGTAGGAAGACATCTGGTAATACGGGCTGGTCTTCAGGTAGCCCAGCAGCGGGATCCATCCGGAAACCGACACATACCCGACCGCCCCGGCCAGGAACATGGAAATGGCAATCGGTATGCGCAGCGCCATCATGGCCAGCATCGCCGCCACGGCAACCATGCCGATTACCGGACCGCTCATGACATTGTTTCCGGTGTCGCGGAGTTGTCCGGTGTGGTGCTGTCATCACTCAAGGCTCGCATCGTTGTCAAAATGCCGACCGCGCTCAGCAATGCCATTGACGGCACTACAACGAGAAATGCCCACCAGGTTCCAACCTGCAGGACCATCGTCTGGTCATTGCTGGAATACAGGGATATGCCGCCGGCCCCGAGGCGCCATGTCATCAGCATGGCGACAAGGGTCAGCAGCACGCAGCCCAATGCGTCGAGCCGGCGCTGTGCGGCCGGGGACGCCTTCAGGGTAAAAAAGTCCACAATCACATTGCCCTTGTTCAACTGGCAATAGGGCAGGAACAGAGACACCGCAACGGCGCAACCGATCTCCACGATCTCGAAGTCACCGGTAATCGCGCCACCGAAGAATTTGCGCCCAAGCACGCTGACGACCGTCGTCATGGCGATGACGCACAGGACGAAGCCACCGGCAACAGCGAACGCGCCGCAAAGCCACTCAATTGACCTTGCAACGCGTTTCAGACTGGAGCCCTTGTGGACGCCGTCACCCATTCTTCAGCGGTTCAACAATCGGATGCCCCCGATATCACTTGCTGTATTTGTCCAGCAACGCACTGGCGGCATCGTGCAGCTTTTGCCCGTCCGCACCCATGTCGGCAATCCACTTGTCGGTGACCGGTTTGGTGATCTCACGCATTTTGGCAATATCGGCTTCACTCAGATCAATGATCGGGTTGCCCTTGGCAGAGGCAAGCCCCTCACCCGGCTTTTCCGCCACGTCCCATGCTTCCCCGATTTTCTTGGCCATTGCCATGCCCGAATTGTCGTCAATGACCTTCTTCAGATCGTCTGGAAGTCCGTCGTATTTGGCCTTGTTCATCGCATACACGAAAACAGCCGTGTACAGGCCACGAGCGCCGGGCGTCCTGGTGTGGTTCGGTGCCAGCTCATGTATTTTCAGGGCTGGCACGATCTCCCACGGGATCACTGCTCCGTCGACCACGTTCTTGGACAAGGCTTCCGGCAGTGCCGGTACCGGCATGAAGACTGCCGATGCGCCTAGCGCTCCGAGGGCTTCACCAATGCCGCGATTAGGCGCGCGCATTTTCAGCCCCTTGAAATCGTCCACGGACTTGATCGGTTTCTTGACCGTGTGGAACAGGCCCCGGGCATGGGTGTGAAACTGCAGGACATGCACATCTGAAAACTCTTCCCTGGCATGGGTCTCATAATACTCCTGCACCGCCTGCGACGTTGCAGTCGCATCGGACACCATGAATGGCAGTTCGAACACGGCTATCTTCGGGAATCGTCCGGGAGAATAGCCGGGAAGCGCCCAGACGATGTCTGCCACGCCGTCACGCACCTGGTCCATGAGTTGCGGCGGCTTGCCGCCCAGCTGCATGGCCGGATAGATTTCAACCTTGATCCGTCCGCCGGACTGGCTTTCTACAGCCTCTTTCCACGGCACCAGCACCTTGGCATGGGTCGTCGCCTTCGGCGGCAGGAAATGGTGAACCTTCAACGTCACTTCCTGAGCCAAGGCGGACATGCTGGAAAGAGCCATGCCGGACGCCAGCAGCCCTGCACTCAGCAGCGTTTTGAAACCAAACTTCATGATTGGAAATCCTCCCGGGACTTTTCGTTATTGCGATGCGGTCTGCGATCGACGCGCCGCATATTTTTCAGACAGTGCAAGGGTGATAGTTTCTTTTGTAACTATCAAGCCCCCACCTGGGCGAACTGCGACTTCGAAAGCTGAACATATCCGCGCGCAATCAGGTCCGAACCCGCCGTGCGTATCTGAATCTTTATGAGGATGTGCAGGGCAGATCCCGTTCCACAACCGCGCCCTCAAGGTTGAAATGCTGCGGGAACAGCGCGGACAGAAACCGGAATATGATGCGCGCCGCTGATGTGCGGCTGAATGAATCTGAATGCAGCAGATAGTCCGTCCACATGCCCTCCAGCAAGGCCAACGTACCGTGGGTCGCATCTCTGGCAATTTTCCCTGGATCAGTCGCCTGCTGTGCGGTGGCTATCTCAAGGAACGCATTGAAAATCATGTCCCGCAAGTGGTCATCGCGCGTGTCGCTGAACTGGGCGATGGCTTTATTGGCATGGGCTTCACCGCGAAACGCAAACCAGATTTTTATGGTTTGCTCGTTCAGCAGCTTCTCGCCGAGGTCACTCAATACAACAGTTTCAACAACTTTCTGCGGGCTTGAGCCTGCGGTATCCAGCTGTTCAGACAGAGTGTTGTAGTAAACCTCTGCCGAATGCCGCGCGGCGGCGATCAGCAGCGCATCCTTGTTGTCGAAGTACAGATGAACCATGCCGCGTGACAGCTTTGCGCGGCTAACGATCTCGCTGACCGATGTACTGGAAAAACCAACCTCCACAATTGACTCAAGCGTTGCTTCGATGAGCAGGCGACGGCTCTCCTCGCTGGAATACCGGCGTGGCTGCCGATCCTCTGATTGCAGGTTCTGAGTGCTGTTCAACTTGCGGCTTGCCCGGAGGTTCAATTGATATGATCGTGCGTCCATAATCATACAATGAATTGACTCCGCATCGCAATTGCATCATAAAATGAATGCATGTCCAGAAATTGAACGCTAGGACACGACTGGAAAAATCCAGGGCCGACAACCACGATCAGCCGACGAATATGCAAGCCTTGCCAATGTCGGTCGATCAAACTTTTGATGGTGATCAGGTCGACGAGCCGATTGCACTTTACCCGGGCTCAACGGCGCTGATCGGGTTTGTGAACGGAGCGCACGCATGGCGGACAGTGGCAAGTATTCTGTACTTTTTGAACCGGTCAAAATAGGTCCTGTCACAGCACGCAACCGGTTTTACCAGGTGCCTCATTGTTGCGGGCTTGGCCATTTGCGCCCGCGTGCCCATGCGGCCATGCGAGCCATGAAAGCCGAAGGCGGCTGGGCCGTTGTCAGCACCGAAGAAGCAGAACTGCACCCGTCATCGGACTTGTCACCTTATCCCGAACAGCGGATCTGGGACGACCATGACATACCGGCACTCCGCCTGATGACCGAGGCGGTACATGATAAAGGGTCACTTGCCGCAATCGAACTTGTTCACAATGGCAATCACTCAGCCAACCTGATGTCCAGGGCGCCCGTGCTGGCGCCGTCCGACATGACCGTCGATCTGATTTACCCCAAGCAGGCAAGGGCAATGGACAAGTCGGATATCCGCGCCTTCCGTCAATGGCACAGGGACGCAGCCTTGCGCGCAAAGCGGGCAGGCTTTGACATCGTCTACGTGTATGCCGGCCATCGCATGACACTGGCGCATCATTTCCTGTTGAAGGAATACAATGATCGCACCGACGAGTATGGCGGCAGCCTGGAAAACCGTGCCCGCCTGATGCGGGAACTGCTCGAAGACACAAAGGACGCAATCGGCGATGACTGCGCCGTGGCGCTTCGCTTCGCTGTTGATGAAATGATGGGTCCGTCCGGCATGCAGGCATCGGCTGAAGGCCGCGAAGTGGTGGAGATGCTGGCTGAATTCCCCGATCTGTGGGATGTGAACGTGTCTGACTGGTCAAATGATTCAGCAACCACCCGGTTCCAGCCGGAAGACGGCTACCAGACCTCCTACATCGACTTCGTCAAGAAGCTCACCTCCAAGCCCGTCGTTGCAGTCGGGCGGTTGAATTCGCCCGACATGATGGCCGCCATGGTCAGGAACGGTGTCGTTGATTTCATCGGGGCTGCACGCCCGTCTATTGCCGACCCGTTTCTGCCTGCCAAGATCAGGGACGACAGGATTGAGGAAATCCGCGAGTGCATCGGCTGCAATATCTGCGTGTCCTGCGACAGTTTCGGCATCCCGATCCGCTGCACGCAAAACCCCACCATGGGTGAAGAATGGCGACGTAACTGGCATCCGGAGAAAATTCACGCCAGGGGAAGCGAGCAGGATGCGCTCGTGGTCGGCGGCGGCCCGGCAGGTCTTGAATGCGCCATGCAGCTTGCCAGGCGTGGTTATGACGTGACACTGGCGGAAGCCGCGGATCAGCTTGGCGGCAGGGTCCTGCGCGAGTCCGCCCTGCCCGGTCTCGGCGCCTGGAAAAGAGTCGCTGATCACAGGACCTATGACCTCTCCCAGCGCGGCAACGTTCAGGTCTTCCTCGACAGCAAGCTCGACGCGGCTCACATCGACGAGCTTGGCATCGGCAACATCTTTCTTGCAACCGGCGCAAGCTGGCGGCGCGATGGCGTCGGCAGGACGTCCAGGACACCGCTTCAAATCAGCGAAGGTGCTTCAATGTTCACGCCTGACGACATCATGTCAGGCAACCTGCCGGCTTCAGGCCGGGTGGTCATCTATGATGATGATCAGGCCTATCTGGCCGGCGTCATTGCCGAACGTCTTGCAGAGCTCGGCAACAAGGTCTGTTTCATTACGCCTGCCAGCATGGTGTCGCCATGGACGCAGGCGACGCTTGAGCAGAGCAGAATACAGACCTCGTTGTTGCAAAAGGGCGTCGAGATCATGCCTCACAAGCAGCTCAAGACCATAGCCGCCGGCTCTTGCGAGGTGGCCTGTACGTTCACCGGGCAGGCAGAAATACTTACCTGTGAGGCGGTTGTCCTGGTGACCGAACGTCTACGCCACACCGGATTGTTTGAAGAGTTGCAGCAAGCAGGCGCGGACGGGTTCAGGCCCGCAACACTCGAACTGATTGGCGACGCGGCGGCTCCCGGCCTCATTGCCGATGCTGTCTACTCCGGCCACATGGCTGCGCGCGATTTCGAGAAAGACCCCGCAGATGTTGCAGCTGCAGTATTCAGGCGGGAAATCACTGCCTTGTCAGGCACTTGAAGTGGAGCCTCAGTATGGGAATGTCATTGGACCAAGCCGCTATTGCCGACGTGAAGGAACTGGCAACAACCCGACAAGCCGGTTTTGCGCTGCCGGGCGCTTTTTACACCTCACAGGCCGTTTTTGACCACGATATCAAATCGTTCTGGAACCGGAACTGGATCTGGGTCGGCCATGTGAGCCAGGTCCCCGAACCCGGAAATTTCTTCAGGTTCGACTATGGTGCCGAGTCGGTTGTCGTGGTGAGAGACCGGCAAAGTGAAATCCGTGCGCACGTCAATGTCTGCCGTCATCGTGGCTCGCGAGTATGCCTGGAAGCGTCCGGGAAAACCTCCGTGCTGTCCTGCCCCTATCATGCCTGGACATACGATCTTGATGGCAGCCTGCGCACTGAGCGTGAAATGGACGCTGACTTCAACCGCGCTGACTACAGTCTGTTCTCGGCCAGCCTTAAAATATTCCAGGGCCTGATTTTCGTTTGTCTTTCCGATCAGCCGCCCGACCTGCAACCTGCCCTTGAACGGCTTGCACCGCTTACAAAGCCGTTCGGCATTGAGAACCTGAAGGTGGCGCACTCTGCATCCTACCCGGTACCTGCCAACTGGAAGCTGGCGCTGGAAAACTATCTCGAGTGTTATCACTGTGCGCCTGCACATAAGGAATATTCACGCTCGCACAGCCTCAAGGACCCCGCCTCCATGACAGAGGAACTGCTGTCGGCACTGGCGGAGAATTCGAGTCTTGCCGGCCTGCCTGTTGCTGAACTCAACGAGACCGGACCTGACGCGGAAAACCTCGGCAGCGACATCTATTACCGGCGCTATCCGCTTTATCCCGGTTACAAGACCGGCTCGCGGTCAGGTAAACCGGTGGCACCACTGGTGGGAGAACTCACCGGGTATGACGGCGGCGCAACGGATGTGATGATCGGGCCGCTCAACAGCTTCCTGGCCTATGCCGACTACATCGTCGGATATCGTTTCGTCCCCAGGACACTGCAGGAAACAGACATCCAGATTGTCTGGATGGTCCGTGGTGACGCCGTTGAAGGACGCGACTACACAATCGACGATCTGACCTGGCTGTGGGATGTCACGTCCCAGGATGATGAGCGGATCATCCGCTACAACCAGCAGGGGGTGAATTCGGTCGCCTTCAGGCCCGGCCCGCTTTCGAACATGGAATGGGGCATAGAAACATTCTATCACGGCTATCTGCAGCGAATTGGGGAGTAGACAGTCTGTGCTTGGCCAAACTCTTGGCCAAGCACTTGATTTGTTGAATAGGCAATTTACCTGTTGAGGAACTCCAGGTCGTACTTGTCCTTGTAATCAGGCGCCGGATGCTCTTCATGCAGGGTTTTCACCATGCCATAGATCATCAGAAGCACAATTACCGCAATTGGCAGCCCAGCTACAATCGATGCTGTCTGCAAGGCGCTCAAGCCGCCTGCCAGCATCAACACGGCCGCTACAACTCCCACGGTCAATCCCCAAAAAATGCGGAATTTGATGGGCGGGTGCTCGTCTCCCATGGAAAGCATCGTGCATAGCACAAGCGTGCCGGAGTCAGACGAAGTCACAAACCATGAAATCAGAAGCACCGTGATCAGGGCATAGATCGGCGTGGTCAGCCAGCTATAGCCAAATCCGGCTACGGTCTGGAACACGCCGCGGGCATAATCATCGTTGACTGCTTCAGCAACACCTGCGTTGTAGAACAGATCAACACCCGCAGCAGCTCCGCCGAAAACACCCATCCAGATCATCACTACGGAGACCGGAACGAACAGCACGGCAATACAGAACTCGCGGATGGTCCGCCCCTTGGATACGCGGGCGATAAACATGCCCACAAACGGGCACCACGCAATCCACCATCCCCAGTAGAAAATGGTCCACCAGCTCTGCCACTCGTTCTTGGGGTCCCCGTTGATCCAGAAACCCATCGGAACGACGTTCCACAGATAGTCGCCTATTCCCGAGATGGTTACCCCGAGAAGAAACGCCGTTGGCCCAAGAACAAGAAACAGGATCAGCAGTCCCAGGCTAGCGATTACGTTCATCTCGGACAATATCCGCACCCCCTTGCCGACACCCGACGCCGCAGACGCGGTTCCCAGCACCGTAATGATCGCGACCAGTATCAATTGATTGGTCAGGTTGTTTTCCATCAGTCCGAGACGTTCGATACCTGCGGCTATCGGCGTGATGCCGAGGCCAAGGGATGTTGCAATACCGAAAATCGTACCAAATACCGCAATCAGGTCGACCAGATGCCCCCAGGGACCGTAGATCCGGTCTTTCAGGATCGGGTAAAGGGCTGCACGGGGTGTCAGCGGCAAGTCATTGCGGTAGGCGAAATACGCCAGACACAAGCCTGCCAGTACATAAAGTCCCCAACCATGGAATCCCCAATGGAAGATTGTCACGGTTACTGCCTTGACGGCAGCGGCTGTGGAATTTGCCTCAATACCGGTTTGATCAGCAATCGGGTTGCCCTGAATATGGAACATTGGCTCCGAGACGCCCCAGTAAATCAAGCCTGATCCGAGACCGGCTGAAAACAGCATCGCAATCCAGGAAAAGGTCGAAAAGTCCGGCTCATCATCATCCTTGCCCAATTTCACATCGCCAAACCGGCTGAACAACAGCCAAAGCGAGAAGAACAGGGCGGCATTCACGACCAGTACGTAAAACCAGTCCATTGTTCCAATTATGAAATTCTTGCCGACCAGGAATACGGCCGATGAGCGTTCCACATCGATGATGGTATAGCCGACAAAGGCCAGGATCATCATCATGGACGCAATCGCCATGGTCGCATTCATACCCGCAAAAAGGCCTGTTTTGGCAATCAGGTTGTCGGGCTTATTGGGTGAATTGTCAGACATTCTTCCTTCCCCTTATCTTGTTGTACCGGCTGCACCCTGCTGGCCCGATTCCGCCAGCCACGCGTCAAACGCTTCTTTCAGGGATGCATGATTCTTCGACCACCACTGCGCATCAGACCGGATCGAAACCTTGTCTGCATAGGCAGGTCCGTTCGGCAATTGTGCCTGCACGTCTTCCGGCAACAGTGCCAGCGACGATTTTCTGGTTGGCCCGTTGGGCAGTTGCTTCACCATGTTTGCCAGCGATTCAGAGCTGCTGGCAAACCGGATGAAATCAATGGCGGCTTGTTTGTTGAGGCTGCCTTTGGGAATGCCGAAAAGATCGAGTTCGATGACCCGGCCATCCCAGATGATCGAAAATTTGGCATTCTCCTTCTGCGCTTCGGTGGCTCCGGTGGTCGCCCAGATCATGCTCATGGCCGCCTCACCGGCATTCAGCAGCCGCACCGGCTCCAGTCCCTTTGTCCACAGTTGCAGGCCTGGTTTGATCGCATCCATCTTTTTCAGGGCACGTTTGACACCATCTTGCGTTTCCAACAGCGGGTAGACATCCTGCGGTGCAACTCCGTCGGCAATCAGGGCCCATTCCATGACCACCGAAGGATCCTTGCGAATAGCGCGCCGACCGGGGAATTTCTTGGTATCGAAGAAGTCGGCTATTGAGCCTGGGGCACCGTCGGTAAAGACGTCCTTGTTGTAGCCGTAGGCAGTGGCCCAGACGATAACGCCTACCCCGCACTTGTTGAGCGCGCCATCGACGAAGTCGTCACGAAACTTTGCACCGTCCTTGCCGTCAGGCAGATCAATATCTTCAAGGTTCTCAAGCAGGCCTTCATTGCATGCGCGAAGCGAATCTGCCTGGGTCAGATCGACCACATCCCAGATGACGTTTGCAGATTCCACCTGGTCGCGGATCTCATCTATACCGCCGGCATAGTGTTCCACCCGCACGCGTGAGCCCCGGGCCATTTCGTACGGCCTGACAAACCCAAGCATCTGGCTTCGCATATAGGGTCCGGTCCAGGAAGTGAATGTCAGCGCCCTGCCGGCGCTCATGGCATCACCACCTGATGTGGTTGAACTGTCCTGGGCGTGACTTGCGCCCGAAACGGTCATGCATCCCAGAATGACCAACGCAATCAATCGGCCGCACGCATACTTCACTGGATTCAAGCTCATCCAACCTACTCCCGTAATTCTTGTTTTGCTCCCGCAAGAGCAACCCGGCTTCGGCAGAACCCGAAAAGTTGCTCGAACATGTCAGAGGCGGTCAGCACCGGGGTATTGTCCCCGGTAACCAAAATTCGTCCTGATCCGGTGTGGCCAAAGTACCCGCCCACTTGTCGGAACAGCCTCGTATCTGTTTTTTAGAATCCTGCCCTAACCTCCGCATCGAAAAAGCCTAGGTTGAAAAACAACTATAAATTTTGCGATTTCAGCCATAGATTTCACTTGTTATGACAATCTCGCCCATACTGATGGATTTCCTGCTGCTGGATGGTTTCTCCAACATGGTTCTCGCAAGTGGTCTCGAACCTTTGCGGGCCGCCAACAGTCTGTCCGGTCAAAAGCTGTATGAGTGGCGGTTGCTGAGTGTCGAAGGATCGACTGCAACCAGTTCGAGCGGCATTGAAATCCGGTGCAAGAATCTCAATTCAGTGTCCCGGCTGCCGGAGAACCTTTTTACAATTGCCGGCGTCGGCGCGCGTGAACATGCCACGCGCACGACCAGCGCCGCATTAAGAAGACTGGACCATCACGGCTGTGATCTCGGTGCCATCGACATGGGCGCGTGGCTGCTGGCCAGCGCCGGTGTTCTGGACGGATACAGGGCGACCGTCCACTGGGAGGAGCTCGGCGATTTCGCCGAGACATTTCCCAATGTGAAGGTTGTAAGCGACCGGTTTGTTTCCGATGGTCCCCGCATCAGTGCCGGCGGTGCCACGGCGGGGCTGGAAATGATGATTTCGCGCATATATTCGGACTACGGCTCGGCACTGGCCTTCGACGTCACCAATATGTTCGTCTACGATGCCGAGATGAAATACCGCGAGGGTCGCGGTGCCATCAACCTGAGTGTCTCAAACCGGTCGCCGCAAATGCTCAAGGCAATCGACGCCATGCGCGCCCATATAGAAGAGCCGCTGTCGGTCGACCAGATTGCGATTCTGGCCTCGTGTTCTCAGCGCACCCTTACCCGGATTTTTTTGCGGGAGATCAATGTGTCGCCGGGCCGGTACTATGCTTCAATCCGCCTGTCAGCCGCGCGGAGACTGGTTGAGGAAACCAGGTTGTCCTGTTCCCAGATCGCTGCCAAGACAGGGTTTTCGTCGTCTGCGTCGCTCGCGAGAGCCTATTCCGCACACTATGGCACGACCATTCGCAAGCACCGTGCAGGTCGGCTGAACTAAAGTCCCGTGACCACATCACAGGGCATTGAGCCACGACGCTCGGCCCTAGCCACTATTGCGCAGGCCGGCGGCAATGCCGTTGATGGTAAGCTGAATGCCGCGCAAAACCTTGGGATCCTGCGACTGGGCCCGGCTCAGCTTCATCATCTCGACCTGAATATGATTGAGTGGATCGAGATACGGGAAGCGGTTCTGGATCGACCGGTTCAGCAGCGGGTTGCGTTCCAGCAGTTCATGCTGGCGGCTGATGCGGAGCACCGCGTCAACCGTGGACTGCCATTCCCCGCGGATGCGGCCGTAAATGGTTTCACGCAGGGTTTCGTCTTCGACCAGGTTGGCATAACGCCGGGCAATGGCCATGCTGGTTTTGGCCAGCACCATGTCCATGTTCGACAACTGGGCCCGGAAGAACGGCCAGGCATTGTAAAGCTCGGTCAGCTTGTCTGTCGTGTTGTTCGGATCTGCGTCCAGCCATTTCTCCACCGCTGCCCCGAAGCCATACCAGCCCGGCAGCATGACACGGCATTGTGCCCAGCTGAACACCCAGGGAATAGCGCGCAATGCCGTGATGTCACGGGTCTTGGCGCGCGACGCAGGCCGTGAACCGATGTTCAGGGTCGCGATCTCGTTGATCACCGTTGAAGACCAGAAAAAATCCTCAAAGCCTTCGGTTTCGTAGACCAGGTCGCGATAGGCGGCAAACGCATAGGCCGACAGGTCTTCCATGATCTGGAGCCATTCCGCCGGAACGGCATGCTTGTCAGGCTGCTCCAGCGAGGCTTCAAGCGTGGCTGCGACAAGGGTTTCCAGGTTGCGCCTGCCAAGCCAGGGGTTTGAATACTTGCTTGAAATGATCTCGCCCTGCTCGGTGACCCGGATCTGGCCCTGAACGGCCCCCGCAGGCTGGGCAAGAACAGCTTCAAATGCCGGACCGCCGCCGCGCCCCACCGAACCGCCGCGCCCATGGAACAGGCGCAGGCGGACACCGTGGCGGGTCAGGAGTGCGACCAGGCCTGTTTCGGCCTTGTAGAGTTCCCAGCCGGAGGTAACAAATCCACCGTCCTTGTTGCTGTCCGAGTAACCCAGCATGACTTCCTGCACACCGCCGAGATGATCAACCAGCTTGCGGTAAGCGGGGATCGACAACAGCTGATCCATGATTTCGGTACACGCCCGTAAATCCTCGATGGTCTCGAACAGCGGCACAATATTTACGCTGGCAGTACCCTCCGGCGTTATCAGACCGGCCTCCTTGAGCAGGATCGCCAGTTCAAGCAGATCGGACACGCTGGTGGTATTGGAAATGATCGACGTGGTGATGACCCGCGGGCCGTACTTCTGGTGCGCCTCGTTGGCCGCCCTGAAAATAGCCAGTTCCTTTGCCGTCTCCTCGCTGTAATCCCAGTACGGGCGCAGCAGTGGCCGGTGCCGGGTAAGTTCCGTTTCCAGGATTTCGACCCGCTCAGCTTCACTCATCGCAAGGTAGTCGACGTCCGGGTCCACGGCAGCCAGAAGATCTGCCACGGTGCGCTGGTGCACATCCGAGTTTTGCCGTAGGTCGAGACTGGCGAGATGGAACCCGAAGCATTCCACTGCCCGGCGCAAGCTGCTGAGACGGCCATTGGCGATCAGCTTCGAGCCGTTTTCGCACAATGAAGCGTACATGACATCGAGGTCTGCAATCAGTTCATCCGGTGTCTGGTAAGGCGGATACACGTTATCGTCGTTTTCCGAAGCCGTCCCGGTCAGGTTGTGCCTTGTCGCCATAACACGGTGCTTGATCAGTCGTGAGACCAACCGATACGGCTCCTTTTCCCTGTGAGCGGACTTGTCGGGCGAACCTTGCGCCAGCGCCAGCACCGCGTCGGAGACATTGGACACGGTGGTCGCAATCGACAGTTCGCTCCTCAGCCCTTCGAGTTCCTCAAGATAATAGTTCAGTGCAGCATCGGTCTGCAGAGTCAGGGTCTGTTGCAGGACATCTGCTGTCACAAACGGATTGCCGTCCCTGTCGCCGCCGATCCAGCTGCCCATCTGGATAAACTTCAGCGACGGCATGGCCTTGCCGTCCAGATGCCGGGCAAGCGTCTCCTCGACCTGCTGGTGCAGCCGGGGCACTTCGGCCAGAAAGGTGCTGTTGTAATACGATACGCCATTCTTGACTTCATCCGCCACCGTGAGCCTGGAGCGGCGCAAAAGGTTGCTTTGCCACAGGGTCTCGATGGCGATGCGCAACTGCGTCTCCGTGGCTGCCAGTTCCTGCGCGGTAAGCTGGCCGCGCTCGCGTTCGCGCAGCAGGTCGACAATGTCGCTTTCCCAGTACATGGTCGTGCGCCGCCGCACCTCTGTCGGATGGGCGGTCAGAACCGGCGACACCAGCGCGGTTTCAAAGAATTTCGCCAGTTGGCCGGCGGTCATTCCTGACGCAAGTGCTGTACTAATGGCGCGCTGCAGGGAACCGGCCCGCGGCGGAGACCCTGCCAGTTCATGATGATGGGTACGGCGGATGTGGTGCTGGTCCTCGGCAATGTTTGCCAGGTGCGAGAAATAACTGAAGGCGCGGATCACCTCGACCGCCTGCTCCGGCGTCAGTTGTTCCAGCAGGTCCTGGAGCTCGTCATGGGATGGTTTGTCATCCGACCTGTGCAACCGCGTCGAAGTCCGGCGAATGTTTTCGACAAGGTCGAAAATCTCGTTGCCCTCCTTGTCGCGCACGCAGTCGCCCAGCATGCGCCCAAGCAGGCGGATGTCTTCCTGCAAAGGGGCGTCCTTGGCAGTATCTCGTATCTCGGACGTGTTCCGGTTGGCAAAGGCGGCGGTGGAAATGGCGGTGTCCTTTCAGGATGACTGAATTCAGCATGCTGTTGAATTGTCGGCAAGGCAACAGCTCCTACGACGCAATGCAGCAATATACTGCCATTTATGTTGCAGCGCAGCAAGTCAATGATGACACGCGCTGCCAATCACATCCGACAAGGCACGGAACCGCCATTTCATCTCTATTCGGGAATAGCCTGAATTGTCAGGCAATCGCACCTTGTTCCGTAACGGGACATGGGCCACACTTTTATGGCGCTGGCGATGATCATAGCGCCAATAAAATGCGCTACCTGGGACGGTTACTGTTTGTCAGATTGACCAAGGGAGAAACAACAAGATGTTGAATCGTCGAGTTCTTAGCAAAACGGCCATGTTGGCAATGGCCGGATTCATGACTGCGATCGCTGCCCTGCCGGCAGCGGCCGAATATCCTGAGCGTCCCATAACCCTCATCGTACCGTGGGGTGCCGGCGGCGGTACCGATGCAACCGGCCGTATGATCGCAGGCCTGCTGAAAGACGAACTGGGTCAGCCGGTCAATGTTGTCAATCGCACTGGCGGCAGCGGCGTTGTCGGCCATTCGGCCATCGCAAACGCAGCTCCCGACGGGTACACCATTGGCGTCGTTACCGTTGAAATCGGCATGATGCATTGGGCCGGCCTGACCGAACTTACCGGCAAGGACTACACGCCGATTGCGCTGTATAATTACGATGCCGCAGGCCTGCAGGTACGCGCCGACAGCGAGTGGAAAACCGCAAAGGACGTTGTAGATGCCATCAAGGCAAATCCGGGCAAGTTCAAAGCGTCCGGGACCGGTCAGGGCGGTATCTGGCATCTCGCACTGGCAGGCATGCTGAACACCGCAGGCACCGACCCGGCAGCAGCTCCATGGGTTCCCTCAAAGGGAGCAGCCCCCGGCCTGCAGGAGCTGGTCGCAGGCGGCGTTGATATCGTCACCTGTTCAGTTGTTGAAGCATCGGCCCTGATCAGCGCCGGCAAGGTCAAGTCGCTGGCGGTCATGGATGATGTCAAACTGGGCGCCTTCCCCGACGTACCGACCTTGAAGGAAGCATCCGGTCTCGACTGGAAACTGGCCGCATGGCGCGGTGTGGCAGGTCCCAAGGGCATGCCGGACGAAGCAACCGCCAAACTGTCTGCAGCCCTGGAAAAGGTCTGGAAGTCTGCGGAATTTCAGGAATTCATGAAGGGCCGCGGTTTCGGTCTGGTATGGAAACCGGGAGCGGAATTCGCCACTTGGATGGAAGAAAGTGACGCCTCGCTCGGCACGGTAATGAAAGCCGTCGGCCTGGCCAAATAACGGACCGGCCGTCCAGTACCATTAAGAAGAAAGGTTCGTTGCGCCTGCAGCGTACCTTTCTTTTTGGACGCCCAGGAGCGATAGTTCGGTCATGCGGTTCAATGACAGTGTGTTTGGCCTGATCCTGATTGCATTCGCAATCGCGGAAATCTCCTACGCGCGCACATTTCCCAGACTGCACGGACAGGATTACGGACCGGATCTGTTCCCCGTCATAATCGGTGCGGGGCTTATGCTGTTTGGCGGCATCCTGATTGCGCGGGGTTGGGCGCGCCGCGCAACTCAACCGCTGGTGGTTGTTGGAGATTGGGCGCAAGACCGCGGCAATGTGGTCAATGTCATCATCCTGCTTGGCAGCATTGTTTTCTACATCGTATTCTCGACCTGGTTGGGCTTTATTCCGACCGCTTTGCTGATCCAGTCCGTGCTGTTGGTCCGGCTTGGTTCAAGCCTGGTCACAAGTGTCGTCATAGCCACGATCTCCACCATGGTGATCCACACGCTGTTTGCAAAACTGCTGCTGGTGCCCCTGCCCTGGGGTCTGCTGCTACCGCTTGCGTGGTGAGCGCATGGAAACGATTCTCAAAGCCCTCACCCTTGTAACCGACCCATACACGTTGGGCGTCATGCTTCTAGCGGCCATGTTTGGCTTGTTCGTCGGTGCCATTCCGGGGCTTACCGCCACCATGGCAACGGCGCTCCTGATACCGTTCACCTTTTTCATGGACCCGGTTCCCGCCATTGCGGCAATCGTCGCGACGGTTGCCACTGCAATCTTTGCAGGAGACATACCAGGCGCCCTGCTGCGCATTCCCGGTACGCCTGCTTCAGCCGCCTATTGCGACGAAGCCTACGCCATGACCAAGAAAGGTCTTGCAGAACGCGCCCTCGGCATTGCCCTGGTCACATCGGTTATCGGCGGGCTGGCCGGGTCCATAGTGTTATCACTCAGCGCACCGGCACTTGCCGAATTCGCAATCCAGTTCTCCTCGTTCGAATATTTCTGGCTGGCCTGCCTGGGGTTGTCATGCGCCGTCATCATTTCAACCGGCTCCACCATAAAGGGCTTTGTGTCACTGCTGATCGGGCTGTTCATCGCCACCATCGGCATTGATGGCACGGCGGGACATCCGCGGTTCACCTTCGGTAACATCGAACTGATGGGCGGCGTGAGCTTTATTCCGGCCATGATCGGCATGTTCGCCATCTCCGAAGTGCTGCGTTACGTGGCATCCAGGCGCACCGTCATTGAGGTGCCACAGCAATCCGTCGGCAGCGTGTTCTCAGGTCTTGGTCGGATCCTGCTGCGCTACAAGTTCAACATCGCCCGTGGCAGTTCCATTGGCGCGGTGGTCGGCATTTTGCCGGGTGCCGGAGCCGATATCGCCGCCTGGATCTGTTATGCAATTTCCAAGAAGCGATCGAAGGAGCCAGACAAGTTCGGCACCGGCCATCCCGAAGGGCTGGTTGATGCAGGCTCTGCCAACAATGCCAGCCTGGCCGGCGCTTGGGTGCCGGCAATTGTCTTTGGCATTCCCGGCGATTCCATAACCGCCATAGTCATCGGCGTACTCTACATGAAGGGCATGAACCCCGGCCCGATGGTATTCATCCAGAACCCGGAACTGATCTACGCCGTGTTCATCGCATTTTTTCTTGCCAATCTGGCCCTGTTGCCGTTGGGTTTTGCGGCCATCAGACTGTCGCGCCAGATTCTGAAAATACCACGCCGTGTGCTCATGCCGCTGATCCTCATGTTCTGCATGGTCGGCGCATTTGCCATCAACAACACGGTCTTCGGCATCACCGTTATGTTGGTTCTCGGCATCGTCGCCTACCTGATGGAGGAAAACGGCTTTCCTGTAGCACCTGCCATTCTCGGCATCGTCCTCGGCGGCATGGTCGAGGACAATTTCATGGCATCGATGATCAAGGCCGACGGCAGCATGTTAGGCTTCTTCTCCCGCCCCATAGCGGCAACCCTCGGCGTCATCACCATCATGCTGTGGCTCATGCCAATCCTGGTAGCAGCATGGAATCAATACCGACGAGCGCGAAATCCAACCGTCGATACATGATGCAGATCCCTAGTCCCTCTGCCCCTGTATCACCCGGTTGAGGATCATGGCGCAGAACAGGATGGCGAAGCCTGCCAGGATGCCCTGGCCTACCGATGAGTATTGCAGCGCTTCCAGCACGTCCTCACCAAGCCCCTTGGCACCGATCAGCGATGCCACCACAACCATGGCCAGTGAGAGCATGATGGTCTGGTTGACGCCGGCCAGGATGGATGGCGAGGCAAGCGGCAGGTCGACCCGGGTCAGCAGGTACCATTTCGATGCGCCATAGGCGATTGCCGCTTCCCTGACCGCTTCCGGCACGCCGCGCATGCCAAGTACCGTCAGGCGAACAACCGGCGTACCGCCAAAGATCATCGTCGTGATGACGGCGGCCGGCTTGCCGACACTGAAGAAGGCGATCACAGGGATCATGAACACGAAGGACGGCATGGTCTGCATGAAGTCCATGATCGGGCGAATGATCGCATAGAACCTGGGACGCCTGGCACAGAACAGGCCCAGTGGAATGCCCAGCACAATCGAGATGCAGGCAGCCGTGCCCAGCAGTGCCAGCGTCGTCATTGCCTTTTCCCAAAAGCCGAACAGGCCCATGTAGGCCAGGAAACCGGCGGATGCCATCGCGGCCAGGAAACCGGCCGACAGCCATGTCAGCAGGATTATGAAACTGGCGATCACCGGCCATGGGGTTGCAACAAACAACACTTCCAGGCCGTCGAGAACAACCCGGATGCCATAGCTGACGAAGTCAAAAGCCCACTGCCCCGACGAGCGTACGAACTCGAAGAACTGCTCGACGAACTTGATCGCGGTCAGCCGGATATTGACGTCGGTCGGGAAAACCGCCAGCCAGGACACCGTTCCAGGGAACGCAAAATGGATGATGCTGACGGCAAAAATAAGCAATACGAATACGGCACTTGTACCGGTTCTGAGAGTGTCCAGTCCTGACTTGATCGACCGGTCGGACAGCCATTGCGAAAACCGGCTCTCAAGCGCCGGATTGGCCATGATGCCTTCGGCAATCTTGACTACAGCCAGCATCGCCAGTCCGAACAGGACGATCCAGACCGCGTTGGCTTCCGCAACCACAATCTCCGCCTGAATATCCTCAATCGCTGTTTCCAGCGACTTGATGGTTCGCCTGAACACATCGACATTGTCGGCGTTCTTCTCAATGGCAGCTTCCAGCTGCTGTTTGCGAAACTCCAGCGTACCCTCGATCTGCGCAATCCGATCCCGCGCATCAGCGCCCAGGTCACCAAAGGTTCCGCGTGCAATCTGGATAAAGGCGAAGGTCTCCAGGATGACAAACGGCAGGCCCCAGTTCCAAAGCCCGCGCATGCCGTACCAGATCGGACCCAGCAGCGCCGCCATCTGGTTGAAGGTCCAGGTAAAGCCGGCCTTGGCGCCGATGCGTGCAAATTGGTGGCGGTAGTAATCCGGGTTTGTCTCGACAAACTCCCTGATTAGTTCGTCGCGGTTTTCGGCACGATTTTCCGCAAGTTGTTCCGACGACTCGTTCGCAATAACCGGATCGGTTTTCATCATGATGTCTCCGTACCTTCGACCACCGTGCGCAGCAGGTCTGCCCGTGTGATCACCCCGACGCGTGTGCCTTTCCCGTTGACGACTGCCACCGGGTCTTCCGACAAAATGGCGTGATCAATGAGTTCTTTGAGCGATGCATTCTGCGCGAATGCCTTGGCCGTTTTCTTCAGGCCGCCGTGCGCGCTTTCAAACGCCTTCATGTTCTGCATGACGGCGTGCGCGCGAACGACTTTCAATCTCGATATGCCGGCGACGAAATCCGCCACATAGTCATCTGCCGGATTGAGAACAATATCCTCAGACGTGCCGGTCTGGACCACCCTCCCGTCGCGCATGATGGCGATACGGTCGCCGATGCGAACCGCTTCATCCAGGTCGTGGGTGATGAACACTGTCGTCTTGTTCATTTGCGAGGCCAGCTTCATGAACTCGTTCTGCAACTGCCGCCTGATCAGCGGATCAAGGGCACTGAACGGTTCGTCCATCAGCAGGATTTCAGGATCTGCGGCCAGTGCTCTCGCCAGCCCTACCCGCTGCTGCATGCCGCCGGAAAGCTCATGCGCAAACTTGTTGCCCCACCCGGTCAGTTCCACCAGGTCAATGGTGCGTTCAGCAATTTCAATGCGATCGTTCTTGTTGATGCCCCGGATTTCCAGCGGCATCGCGACATTGTCCAGAACCGACCGGTGCGGCATCAGGCCAAAGTTCTGAAACACCATGGAGATATGTTCGTTGCGATATTTCCGCAGCACATCCGGCGCCATCGCCATGATGTCCTCGCCGTTGACCACTATCTGCCCGGCGGTGGGTTCCAGCAGCCGGTTGATATGGCGAACCAGGGTGGATTTGCCGCTGCCGGACAGCCCCATGACACAGAAGATTTCACCGGGCTTGATCTGCATGCTCGCATCGGCAACACCGATGACACAGGCATGTTTTTCCAGAACCTGCTTCTTGGTCAGACCATTGGCCTTGATGTCGGCAAGCGCGTCATCCGCCTTGTCGCCGAATATCTTCCAGACATTGGAAATCTCGATGGCATATGCGCTATTGCTCATGGGAAAGACCGATCCAGGATTACGGGAGTTTTTTCGAACCGGTGCCCGGCCCAGCCGGGCACCGGAATGTCGTTGCTCAGGTCGCGACCTTTAGAGGCCCAGCCAGCTGTCGACGCGGGCTGAGTTGGCTTTGACCCATTCCTTGGCAACCTGGTCTGCCGATTTGCCGCTTTCGATCTGGAAAGCGAAGTTTGAAACATCTTCCCCGGTGAGCTTGATGTTCTTCAGCAGGTCGGTGATCGCAGGCGAACGTTCCGCAAGCGATTTCGAATAGGCGATCTGCACCTTCTTGAGCGCATCCTCGGTCATCACCTTGGAGTTCTCGTACCAGTTGGGGTCTTCGGACGGCTGCAGGGCCTTGTACTTGGCCGGATCGAACGCAGGCTCTTCCAGGCGCACAACGTCATGCTGGAACCAGATGGCGTGCGGTGAGTAGCAGTAGAAGGCATAGCCGATGCCCTTCTTGATCGAGTCACCGACGGTTGCCGTCATGACCGACTGGTCAGCGCGTACCGGCTCCATGAACGGCAGCAGTCCATAGTCGCGCACCTTGACCTGGTTCACATTGGCGGATGCCCACCCCGGCGCACCGACCCAGATCTCGCCCTTGCCGTTGCCGTCGGAGTCCATCAGCTTGGCAATCTCGGGCCGGGCAAGGTCGAAGATCGACGTGACCTTGTTGGCTTCGGCAAACTGTTTGGTGACACAAAAGCTCTGCTTGCCCTCGTATGGATTTTCTGACAGCGCAACCTTGCCGGTGCCGTCCACATACTTATCGGTAAAGCTTTTCTGGTTCGGCAGCCAGACATCGGGATGAACATCGATGTCACCCTTGCCGGAATCCATCGCCGCGAAGATCGCCGCATTGTCACCCGGCACAAGGTTGGCCTCACCACCGATTTTCGACACCACAATCTCCTGAATGAGATGGGCGATGGCTTGAGCGCCTGTCCATGCAGGTGCGCCGATATTCACTTTTTCAACGGCAAGAGCGGCATTCGATACGGTCATCGAAAGCGCCAGAATTGCGCCGGTAATAATCTTCTTCATTTCACAGTCTCCTCCTGGTTTACGAAACGGCCGCTTCAACAACAGCAACCGCATTTATGGTTCAGGCATTGGTTAGGACAACGCTGGCAGGTACAGTTCGCGCCTTACCAGAAAATTCTCCTAACATATTGAAAACGATAAGGTTTACTCCCTCTATTGAATCAAAAAATCAACCTGATCTACGGCGTGGTGGGCAAGAAATCTCCTATGATTGTATTGAACAGACTTGATTTTTCCATATGCACATTGTGGGCACAACCGGGAACCACGGCCAGCGAACTGTTTGCAATACCGCGCCACAACGCTTCCGGCTGCGGCCAGCCGTAGGAGCGATCCCGATCCCCCCAGACAACCAGCGTGTCAGCCGCGATTGCGCTGAGATCAGGTCGTCCATCCCAGGTCTCCCAGGCCGACAGGCTTGCCAATGCTGCCTGCATGGACGCCTTCAGTCCAAGGTCGACACATTCTTCATAGCCACCGGATGCATCGCCGTCCAAGAACCAGGTTGCAGCAATTCGTCTGACGGTCTTCTCCATGCCATCCGTTTCCAGGCGCCGGCGCGAGGTCTCGATTGTCTCGAACCTGTCGGGCAGAGCGCCGACCGGACCGGTGCCATAACAAACCAGGCTGGCAATCCGCTGCGGCGCACGCGCGGCCATGGATTGCACAATCATACCGCCCATCGAATGACCGAGAAGATGGAACCGCTCAACACCTTGCTCCTGCAATCCATCCAGCACCTGTTCGGCAAATTCAGGGATGGTGTCGGGGGCCGTCAGGTGGGCGCTGTCACCGAAGCCCGGCAGGTTGGGAGCCAGTACATCAAAGCGGTCCCGGAAAAACTCAAACTGCTCTCGCCAGATCCCGGCGCCGGCCAGGTACCCATGTACGAGCACCAGCGGAAACCCACTGCCTTGTCGTTCAAAGATAAGTTGACCGGCCTTTTCCATATCAACTCCCCGATCCATAACCGCGGTCACGGTCTTGATGTCCGCGACTGAACTTTCCGGCACTCAGGGTTAAACAACTCCTTTTTTGAACGTTACTCCGTGTATCCGGGCAGATCGAAGATTTCCGGATAACCGAACAGCGCAGCACTGCCGCCGGTATGCAGGAAGACGACATTGTCCATGCCCTCAAATGCGCCCTTGCCGATCAGATCGATCAGCCCGTCGAGGCCCTTGCCCGAATAGACCGGGTCAAACAGCAGGCCCTCCGTCCTGGCCAGTGTCTTGACGGCTTTCTTCATTCCTTCAGTCGGCACTCCGTACCCGGGCCCCACATAATCGCAATTCGCCCGGACACTTTCGCGCGAAATGCTCAGTCCGGTCCCCAGATGAGTCGCCGTTTTCTGAGCCAGGTCGAAAACCATCTGCTCCTGCTTTTTCTGCGGTGCGCGCGTTCCGACACCAAGCAGATGGATATCGCTTTCAATAGCCGCCAGTCCGGTGACCAATCCGGCTTGGGTGCCAGAACTGCCGGTGGCATGGACAAGTGCGTCAATCTGCAAACCAATATCGACGGCTTGTTCCGCCAGTTCGCGGGCGCAGTTTACGTAACCAAGCGCGCCAATCGGGTTCGAACCGCCACCGGGAATGATGTACGGCTCATCACCCTGATCACGAAGCCGGCCAGCCAGTGTTTCCATATCGGTTGCCATATCGTTGCCGCCGGCCCGTTTTGAAACGGTGGCTCCATGCAGCATGTCCAGCAGCACATTGCCGTTGTGATTGTACTGGGCGTCATTGGAACCGGTCCGGTCTTCCAGGAGAATATGACACTTCATTCCCAGCTTTGCCGCCGCAGCCACTGTCTGGCGCGTATGATTGGATTGGGTCGCGCCTTGTGTGATGATTGTATTGGCGCCCTTCTCCTGGGCGTCGGCCATCAGGTACTCAAGCTTGCGCGTCTTGTTACCGCCCGATGACAGGCCGGTGCAATCATCCCTTTTCACCCACAGGCGAGGCCCGCCCAGCAATTCACTGAGCCGGTCCATGGGTTCCAGCGGTGTCGGCAGGTGACCGAGACGCACACGTGGGAATCTGGCCAGGGCAATCGAGAGCGCTTTACACAAGCTTGTGGTTGTCTCGGGAGACTGCCGGTTTGCGGCAGCCACTGACTGTAAAGGCTGAGCCATTTTGTCTTCCTTGTGATTGGTTGCACAAAGGGTCCCTCAACCTGCGAGCAAAAAATAATGCTTTCTTCTCTGCCTACCCATACATAATGTATGGGCAAAGGAAGGAAAAATCATGGATTTGCGCTGGCTTGAAGATGTTTTGGTATTGCTGGAGGAAGGCAATATGACCCGTGCCGCGAACCGGCGAAACATCACCCAACCGGCGTTTTCCCGCCGTATCCGCGGGTTTGAAGACTGGCTCGGTACACCGGTGCTGGACCGCAAGGTCAATCGCGTTGACCTGAGCCCGTCACTGGCGGCAAATGAAACTGAAATCAGGGCGCTCACCGCCCGCATCCGCGAGCTGCGCGGCAGGATTTCGACCTATGACCCGGCAAGCACCACGACCACGATTGCAGCCCAGCATTCATCCATCTACTCGACCTTTCCCGACATGGCATTGCAGGCACAGAAGGATTTTCCGGCACTCAAGTTTCGCGTGCGCGCCGGCAATCAGAGGGACTGTGTTTCGATGTTCCTGCGCGGTGATGCCACCATGCTGATGTTTTATGAGGCCGAAGGATCAGCCCCGCTGCCGTTTGGCGACACAGTCAGGCGCGGCACCTGGGGTGACGACAGGCTGGTGCCGGTCGTTGGCGGCAGCATGCGTTATGCCGTTGCCGGCGACGGATCGATATCGGACGACAGCCCGGCAATCATCTATCCGGAAGAGAGTCATTTCGGCTCGATGTTCCATGGAACAGAAAAACGCTTCGCCACCCGCAGCCAGACAACAAACCCGGTCTATGAGACAGCATTTTCCAACGGCATCAAGGAACTGGTCCTGAAGGGACTGGGGGTCGCCTGGTTACCCGTCAGCATGACTCATAACGAGATCGAAAGCGGCCAGTTGGTCAGCCTCAGCGGCTGCTATGGCAGCTTGCCGCTCAACATTGTGTTGTATGCCGACATGCAGGATGACACCGCCAGCGCATTACTGGACGTCTGGAGTGCCTGAGTGCTGAACAACATCTGCAGGAACTTGGCGATTTTAGCGCAATTACAATACGTTAATGCCGAAATTTCAGCGTCGAAGCAGAGCTATCCTGTAGCGCCATCCCGCCGGTGCGCCTGCAACAGGCAGCGCAGGAACTTATCCGTTTTGCGGTTGAGTTCCGGGCGTTTCCTGACAATTGCCGCAAGCTGTGTTGTATAACGAATCTTGTCCTTTTCGACAGGTCGCATGATGTCCGCCGCCACGTAGGGAGCCGCTACATGGTCAGGCAGAAAACCCAGATACTTGCCCGACTGTATGAGCACCGAAAGTGCTTCTTCATTGTGAACACGTGCCGATATCCGGAAGTTCATACGCTGGCCGACAACCATGTTGGGTGAATTGAAACCGAAGCCGGCGTACTTGAATGCAGACAATTGTTTCAGGTCGAGATTGCTGTTTGAACCGTCAAAGCACGGGTGTCCCCGACCGCAGTACAATATCATTTCCTCGCGGTACAGATCGGCATAACTCAGCACCGCCGATTGCCGGTGGACAGGCACAATCCCCAGGTCATAACGCCCATTGATGACACCTGCCTCGATGACGTTCGGCGGTTCGGTCGACAATTCGAGGTTGACCTCAGGCGCCACCGTCTCGAAGTCGGCAATGGCAGCATGCACATGAGCCGCCGGGTTGGTCGAGGACAGGTCGAAGAAGGCCAGCTTGAAGGTGCCCCTCATATTGCGGTGAATATCGTCAACCTCGTTCTGGAAACCTTCAACCGCTGCCAGCAGCATCTCCGTGGCCTCCAGCACCTTTTCGCCTTCTCCGGACAGGGAAAAACCGGCAGGCCCGCGATAACACAAGGTCATGCCGAGGCGCACCTCAAGATCGGATATGTGCCTGCTGATCGTCGAACGCCCGATATTCAGCTCGAATTCGGATGCTGCCAGGCCGCCGCACCGGGCAACCGTGCGAAATACGCGCAACAGTCTGAAGTCGACATCTCCAAATCCCTGAAGAAGAGCTTTTTTGGCCATCGTTGAAAGGTTGCCGTTTTATGAAACTTTGATCGAAAACCTTACCATCTATCGAACAATTTATTCAAGTTACCCTTCGTCTCTTATTGGCAGCGAAGCCGCGCAGATACCCACCAGATAAGGTGATTGGACTGCAAACGGCACTTGTTAGTACAATAAATGGGGTAAACTGAGGAGGGAACTATACATGGCAGTCAAGCCAGCACTTACTGATCTTCCGATCAAGACGGCGGACGCCGGGTTTTACCGGGGGTTCAGTAAGGACGTAACAATTGCGTCCAAATTCATCATTGGCGGACTTGTGATCTGGGCCGTGGCCTTTCCGGAACAGGCCGGATCTGTACTCAACAAGTTCAATTCATTCATTCTGAGCAACTTCGCCAGCTGGTACATCTGGGTCGTGGCCCTGTTTGTCCTGGTGTGCATCCTGCTGGCTATCTGGCCTGCAGCGGGCAAGCTCAACCTGGGCCGGGACGGGGAAAAGCCGGAGTTTTCCAACTTTTCCTGGTTTTCCATGATGTTCGGCGCCGGTATCGGTGTCGGCATGCTGACCTGGGCGGTGGCGGAACCGGTGTATCATTTCGGCAACAACCCGGAAGTGATCAAGGGCCTGACCAATGGCGGCAATGCCGACAATATCCGCATGGCCTACAAGTGGTCGTTCCTGCACTGGGGGCTTGGCGCGTGGGCGTGCTATGCCATCGCCGGGCTGGCGCTGGCGTTCTTCAGCTATCGCCGCAACCTGCCGCTGACCATCCGGTCGTCGCTGACGCCGCTGTTCGGCAAGTCCCTGTCCGGTCCGTTCGGCAATGTCATTGATATCGTTGCCGTGGTGGCCACTATTCTGGGTGTGGCCCAGACGCTGGGCTTTGGTGTCGAGCAGTTTGTGTCCGGGCTTGCCCGTATCGGCATTGGCGGCCTGCAGACCGCGGAAGGCACGGCCAGTTCTGCCGGCATCATCGTGGCCATCGTGGCCATCATGGGAGCCTCGACRCTGTCGGCGCTGTCGGGTGTCGGCAAGGGCATCAAGTGGCTGTCCAACATCAACATGGTGCTGTCCATTGCGCTGCTCAGCTTCTTCCTGCTGTTCGGCTCGACATTCTTCGGCCTGCAGGCGCTTGTGGTCGGTGTCTGGGATTACCTGATTGCCATGCCGGACATGATGTTCCGGGTCTGGCACGGTGACGGCAATCCGGACAGCGTGGCGACCAAGCTGGCCAACTGGCAGGGCGCATGGTCTGTGTTCTACTGGGCATGGTGGGTGGCGTTTGCGCCGTTCGTGGGTCTGTTCCTGGCGCGTATTTCCARGGGCCGGTCGATCCGCGAGTTTGTTCTGGGCGCCATGATCGTGCCGTCGCTGATGTGCTTTGTGTGGTTCACCTGGGCCGGTGGCACAGCCATTGACCTGGAACTGAACGGTGGCGCAGGCGGTGTCATCACCTCAGCGCCTGACGGTGACAAGATCTTTGCCATGACCAACTTCATGCTGGCACCGATAGCCGAAGTGCTGTCGTGGCTGATGTCGTTCATGATCGTGGTCTTGCTGATGACCTACCTGGTCACCTCGGCTGATAGTGCGGTGCTGATTGTCAACACCATCAATGCAGCCGGTGATGAAGGTCCCAAGGCGCGTCCGCATATCATCTTCTGGGGTGTTGCGCTGGGAGCTGTGGTTGCAGCCCTGTTGCTGGTGGGTGGCCTGAAGGCCATTCAGACGGCGATGGTGATCGGGGCCTTGCCGTTTTCCATTGTGATGGTGCTGATGTGCTTTGCGCTGATCAAGGCCATCTACAATGACAGCCGGCGCGAAAAGGCCGGTATGGAAACGGTGGTCAACCCGGCTGAATAAGCCAGACACACCCGAACAAAAACTGAAAGACCCCCGCTGCCTGCGCAGCGGGGGTTTTTGTTTGGATGGGTTGGGTTTGAGACCTGGGTGGATTTTATGCCGCTCACGCAAGCAGCCTGTCGGCTGCGCTCCGCTAGGGCGCACTTCGTGCGGCGCGCGGTCGCGCTTGCCTCAGCACCCAAGTGCTTCGGAGGAATTGATCTCTGCGGTTGTTCGGGGTTGGAGAACGGCGCGAAGCACGCAGTGCTGAATAAAGCTGTTCGACCAGAATAATGCATCACAAATCGCACCTGCCGGAGTGACATACGCCCACTAGGCCCGACGGGCCTCGGGCCGGTCAGGCCCGCCCAAGCGGAGCGCAGCCGACAGGCTGCTTGCGTGAGCGGTATAAAACTTCCCGTTCTCCGACCCTGAACAACCGTTGTGATGAATTCCTCCCGAGGCACGTAAGTGTCGAGGCAAGGCCGACCGGCCGCCGCACGAAGTGCGCCCCAGCGGAGCGCAGCCGCAAGGCTGCTGGCGTGAGCGACATGAAACATCAATCCGTTTCCGGAAACGGATTGAACTCGAACGCCGGGCCGATATCTTGCAGATTATACAACCTGGACACTGCCAGTCTTTCCGAGACCTCCTTGACCGGGTCATCCTGTATATTGCCGCTGCTTTTCACTGCCAGCCCGGCCAGGTAATCGATCCTGACACCGTTTGTCTTTCCCGAACTGCGATTGGTACGCTGGCTGTCAAAGGCAACAAGCGCGACATGCCCGTTACGATATTCAAACTGGAATGTACGCAGCTCCGTTTCCCACCCACCGGCACTCATGAACAGTTCAAGATTAATCGAGAAACCCGCAGGTTTGGTTTCCAATGGCTTGTAGGAAGGCAGGTAATCCTCAACGTTGACGGTTTCACGCGCCGGAATTAATGCGTTGTCCTGATGCACGAGCCGGTACTGATCGCTCTGTTTGTCTCTGAACGCTATCAGCATTTGCCGCCGCATGGCGTCGAACGGTTTTTCATCCGTATCGGTGTCTTCATGGTCCTGACGAACAATCATCACCAGATCGTTCAGCCCGTCTGCATTGAGATCGGTCGCGATGCGATGTTCAAGCGACCAGCCGGCGGCAACAAATCCTTCTGCGCCGGCCGCTGAACTGGCCGCGGCGGGAACAGCGTCTCCGGAGGCGGCAAAAGCCGGTTGTGCAAAGACCGCGCAACACAAAAACAAGATCGTCGGTATCTTCATCATGCCGGTCTTCCCGCGCCGCCCCCGCGAGCCGCGATCACGCGCGCCAGCAGCACGAGCGGGCCACCGGAAAACAGGGCCAACAACAGCAAACATATCCAGTACCAGTACTCGGCCAACCGTCCTTCATCCAGAACCAGGACGTCCGGATTATCGGGCAGTAACCTGCCGGCAATGGGATCATTCAGCTTGTACCGGGAGCAGACAGTGTCATCTTCGAGCCAGATGACTTTCCGCAACACCGTTGATGAACCGGGCTTGGAATACCGCACCTGGATGACGCAAAACAGGGACGGTTCAGTGCGATTGGCTCCGTCTCCCATCCTGGTCGCATCATTGTGGAACTTTTCCACTTTCAACCCCTCAATGCTTGCGGTCACAGCAACACCGTCCTTGTCCACCGCCCTTTGGCTCTCCAGTCGCTGACCGTGCTGCCAGGCGAGATAACCGAAGCCCAATCCGATGCAGATCGGCACCAGCAGAAACAGTGTTGCGGCAAACAGTACAACCCTGGATGCGTCCGGCCCGGCTTCCGGTCCGACCTTTTTGGTCCGGCCAAGCAGCACACGCCAGTATTTCAAAGACAGCACGATCTTCCAGAATAAATGCTTCATGTCACCATCTCATCCATTGTGCGCGCTGGTCGGGCATCAGCAGTATTTCAAATTGCGGTCTTGCCGAAAACCGGCACCTCGAAATCTGCGTCGAAACTGCTTCCGTCCGGTGCCTTGGTCTCAACAGCGAGTTTCCAGACCACCTCGCAATCATCACCACAGGCCCCGGATGAGCGGGCATCGGCCGGAATATCAAGATTGACCGGGATTGAAAAACCCCGGCCGCTTATCTCGATCTGTGCTGCCTTGATCCGAACATCGCATTCGTGAAACGGCGCTTCATCACGGCGGTCGTTGATACGGCGCCTGCCTTCCGCCGACATGTGTTGGGTCCAGTGGCGCACAAACCCGGCAAATTGCAGTTTGGTCACCGCCCTGGATTCGGGTTTGAATCCGATCTCGACACGTCCCTTGAAAACCTCGCCGGGCCGCCCGGGCAGCGTGTCAATAACCAGGTTGCTGGTGCCGAACTTAATCCAGCTTATGCTGTTTCTTATGGCCGACCACAACATCACCACCCCGATAAGCAGAAACAATCCGCAGAGCAACATGACCGGCAAAGACTGCTCCCAAAACTGATCGCCCCGATCAGTGGCAAAAAACCAGATTGCACCCCACCAATTGACCACAAACAGCCACAGAAACAGAACCTTGCCCGCCCTGGTATGGGACATTTGCCTGCTGGCCCATTGCTTGTTTTCCAGCCACGGCATCGTGTTGCCGGATGCCAGTTGACGCTTTAACCGGTTTTTGTTGCTGCCCGGTTCGATGAGGAGGGCATACAGGCAGTACGTACAAATGAGCAGGCCAAAAAAACAGGCCTGACCAGCCAGCAATGCCGGGAAGACAGGCAGGCCCTGTTCGCGATGAAGCGATGGCAGGTTGACCAGGAATACCGCAAGAAGGGCGATCAGTAAAACCAGTACAAGGCTCGGGAAAACGCGTTGCATTTGGGGTCCGTTCAAATCTTCAATGATGATCGCGGCAGCCTGGCAGCCGCCGCGATGCGTCATCACTGATTATCAGATGCACGCCGTCACGGCTGTGCAGGACGTCACATCGCAAGTTCTCCTACGTCTGCAGGCCAAGGTGCAGGTGGTTCCAGATCCCGCTATCACGGGATGGGATCATGCCGTTGGCATCATGCCGGTCGGATTTGCTGTCATCCGCACAACGATGCTACATCCAATACGGTCGCTGAGCAAGAATGCGGCGAAGGCAACAACCTGCCATTACTCATCACGCCCGGCACGCTTCGGCCCGATCATCTGAACAACATTTCCGTCCGCTGACTCCGCACTAAGGCGGCTTCGCAGCGCCGGAACAAATCGCTGGATTGAAATGTCCCCGACAGTATCGCTCTCGATGTGCCTCAGGAGCTGGTCATCTCCTCTGAAATCAGAGCGCTGGCCCAGCAGTGGCACAGACCGGCGTTCGCGGTACTCAGCCAGCGACTTGCTGTAATAGTGATTGATACGCAGCACATCGGTCGATCGGGCGGCGAGACGGTGATCGGCATGCCCGATCTTTTCTCGTTGCTCCGTCCATGACTCCGGATAACCGTGCCTCAGAATGAAGACGTGGGAATTGTGCACCCCGCGCACCGCACTCGGGCGAACGATGGTCTTGACCCGGGAAAGATGTTTGCACGACGCCTTGGGTTTTCTGAGCCTCTGTGTGTAGTTCTCTGTCACCAGGCCTGGAGGTTTGCGCGCGTGACCCGATGTGCCGAACATATGCCAGTACACAGAAAGCGAATCGAGATCTTCGTAGTCATGCAGCACCTCGGTCAGGGAGCCCGCCGAGGTCGGAAACAGGAATTCGTCAGCGTCAATAAATGCCATCCATTCGGCAAGATGACCAAAATTGGCAATACAGTGCAACATCGCCAGTTTCTGACTTCGACCTTTCGAGCCGGCCACACCTTCCCATCCTTTGAGAAAGTCTGCCCAGTTGACAACAGTGACCAGCCCTTCCTTGACGTATGGCGACAATTGTTCGGCCGTACCGTCGTTGCTGCCATTATCGTAGATGAAGAAGTGGCTGACCCCCATCATGCGATGGAACTCGATCCACTCACCAATGTAGGGGCTTTCATTGCGGACGATGGCGAATACGCAAAGATAGTGTTCGGCCGAACCAGGCTGTGCAACCGGTTGCGGAAGCCACAGCCTGCGCTTCGCGGCAGCGCGCCACATGCCCGCAAGCTGCCAGCAACGTTGTTCCAGCTTGAATAAAGTCTCCGGTTTTATCGAAAACACTGCGACGACACCCCCTATCGCATTCACCAAATCTGACAATTACACCGTATACCACCTATTCACAGAATGATACTGGATTTGCAAGAATTTCAGCGAATATTTGGGTAATTGGTGTTGTAATAATCTCTCTATTGTAAAAGTTGTTGTTGATTCATCAACTTACACATCACTCTTCAGCAATATCTTCATTCCAAAGCTCTGGCTTTTCCGCAATGAAGCGCGTCATCAGGGCAATGCAGTCCGGATCATCCGCGACCAATACCTCAATACCTTTCGACCGCAGGAAGTCTTCATTGCCGCCGAATGTGGTGTTTTCGCCGATTACCACGCGTGGAATACCGAACTGGATGATGGTGCCACTACACATCATGCACGGGCTTAAGGACGTATAGATGGTCATGTCGCGGTAAGTCCGTTGCCGGCCGGCTTTGCGCAGTGCATCCATTTCACCATGCGCTATCGGATCACCCTGCTGGACCCGTTGATTGCGTCCGCGCGACACCATGACCTCGCCTCGCGCCAGTACCGAACCAATGGGGCAACCGCCTTCGTCAAACCCGGCCTTGGCTTCGTCATAGGCCATGCGAAGGAATTTTCGATCAGTTTCATTGAGCATCTGGACCTCTCTTTCTGGTCAGGACTTCGAGATCACGACTCAGGGTCCTGACCCTAAACTCTTTCGCCGCGCCGGAACGGTACGAGCAAAGCCTGGGGATATTTGGTTTTCCGTGCCATCACGATCATGGCAAGGATCGACATCACATAAGGCAGCATCAGGAAGAACTGGTAGGGAATGAACGCGCCGGCAGACTGCTGGGCGCGAACCTGGATAGCCTCAAGTCCGGCAAACAACAGCGCACCAAGCAGCGCCCTGCCCGGTCGCCAAGACGCGAAGATCACCAGCGCCACGCAAATCCAGCCGCGCCCGTTGATCATCCCGAAGTAAAATGCGTCAAACCAGGACATGGTAATAAAGGCCCCGCCAACCGCCATGAACGCGCTGCCGACCATGACCGCACCTGTACGAACCGCGAGCACGTTGATGCCCTGCGCCTCGACGGCCACCGGGTTCTCCCCGGACATGCGCACGGCCAGTCCGACCGGTGTCCTGAACAACACATACCAGACCATCGGAACCACCAGCAAAGCGAGGTAGGTCAGCGCCGACTGGGTGAACAGGGCCTCGCCGATGATCGGCAGGTCAGACAGCCAGGGAACCGCGATGGGCTTGAACGGGACGATCTTCGGCGGAGTCGTGGCATCCGGCAACAACATCCGGTAGACAAAGTAACTAAGCGATGATGCAAACAGCGTAATGCCTATGCCGGTCACATGCTGCGACAGCCCCAGGTGGACAGTAAAAATCGCATGCAGCAGTCCGAATATCGCGCCGACGCAGGCCGCAAACACGACACCGGTCCAAAGGTCGCCGCCCTGATAAACCCACATCCAGCCGGACATCGCGCCGACCGTCATGATGCCTTCAATGCCAAGGTTCAAAACCCCTGCCCGTTCGCAGATAAGCTCACCCAGCGTGCCGAATATCAACGGGCTGACAATACGGATCGTGGCAGCCCAGAAACCTGCCGTCAGCAGGATGTCTACAAGATCGCTCATGTGCGCCACCTGATGCGATACTGGCTCAGCATGACACTGCACAGCACCGCCAATATGGAAACGCCCACCAGAACGTCGGCGATGTATGTTGGAATATTGACTGCGCGCGACATGGCGTCAGCACCCACATAGACTGCCGACAGGAATATCGCCGCGGGTACCACAGCCAACGGATTGAGTTGCGCAAGCATGGCAACGGCAATGCCGGTGTAGCCAAACCCGGGAGACAGGTCGAGTGTCAGATATCCCTTCAGGCCGGCGGTTTCGCTGACGCCTGCAATGCCTGCCAGGCCGCCGGAAATCATCGCCGTCATGATCACGGTGCGATTGACATTGATGCCTGAAAATTCTGCCGCCTTGGCGTTGTGCCCGACCGCCCTGATCTCGTAGCCCTGCACGGTAAATCGCATCATCAGCCAGATGATCACCGCCATGAACAAGGCAATGATCAGACCGAAGTGCAGCCTGCCTTTGACCAGCAATGTCGGCAGCACACCTTCATCGATGATGGACGCCGCCTGTGGCCAACCAAGTGATGCCGGATCCTTCCAGGGCCCTTCGATCAGGTAGCTGACCACCAGAAGCACGACGAAATTCAGCAGCAGCGTGGTAACAACCTCATCAACCTTGAGGTGGGTTTTCAGCAATACCGGCACAATCAGCAATGCACCGCCAGCCAGAGCCCCCATGATGACCAGGAAAGGCACCATGAGCGCAGGTGGCAGCGTAACCAGACCTGTCCCGAAGAACGTGGCAGCAAGGGCGCCTGCATAGAGTTGGCCCTCAGCGCCGATATTGTAGAACTTCGCCCTGAACGCCACCGACACGGCAAGCCCGGTGAAGATCAGCGGGATTGAGCGGGTCAGTGTTTCATTAAGTGCAAATGCCGACCCGAACGCCCCTTTGAACAACAGCGAATATGCCGTTGGGATGGATGCGCCGGCCCATGAGATAAGCACGGCGCAGATAACCAGCGAGGCAAGGATGGCCCATACCGGCGCCAGCCCGGCGCGCCAGACGGAAACGGTTTCACGCGGTTCAATGACCATTGGCGTGACTCCCCGTGCCTGCATCTTCATGATTGCCATGACCTGCCATCATCAGGCCGATCTCGGCGATTGAGCGCTCACCGGTCGCCAAGGCGCTGCTGAGCGTGCCATGAGACATCACGGCAATCCGGTCGGTCAGGGTCATCAGCTCATCAAGGTCTTCGGAAATCAGCAGGATGGCGGCGCCTCTCCTGCGGGCATCCAGCAACTGCTCCTGTACATAGGCAATTGCACCCTCATCAAGCCCGCGCACCGGCTGGTTGGCCAGGATGAATGACGGTGTGTTCGACAGTGCCCGCGCCAGAATGAGCTTCTGCATATTGCCACCGGACAGCAGCTTGGTCTCCGCATCCGGCCCCTTGCAGCGCACGTCGAATTCTTCAATCTGTTTCTCTGCCCGCGCCCGGGCACTGCTGCCGCTGATGATGAAACCGGCCCGGCAAACTTCGTCCGAACGAATATCCTCGGAAATCAGGTTCTCCCAGATGTCCATGGCGGCAACCACCCCGCGGGCGTGCCTGTCCTCGGGAATCCGTCCGACACCGGAGGCGACAATCGCGCGCGGGTTTCCGGCATCCAGCATTCGGCCGTTGAGCTGAACAGTGCCGGAAAAGTCTTTCCTGAGGCCCGACAGGATATCGGCCAGAGTGCCCTGGCCGTTTCCGGCCACACCGGCAATGCCGACAATTTCATGCTGGTGCACTTTCAGTTCAATTTCCTTGAGCTCTGTCGCGCCGGTTCCGCTGGTCGACACGTCGCTGATGTCGAGAACCAGTTCGCCAGGCTCGATTGCCGACAGCTTGGGACGGGTCACGGTTCGCCCGACCATCAGCTCGGCCAGTTGTTCCCGCTTCGACGACGCAGTTTCAAGCGTGCCGACAATGGCGCCGCGACGCAGCACCGCAATGCGATTGCTGACGGCCAGTATCTCGTGCAGCTTGTGGGAGATGAAAATGATCGCAAGGCCCTTCGCCGTGATCGATTTCAGTGTCGCGAACAGGCGTTCGGATTCCTGCGGGGTCAGCACCGCCGTCGGTTCATCAAGAATGAGAATGCGGGCGTCACGGTAAAGCGCCTTGAGGATTTCCACCCGTTGGCGTTCACCCACAGACAACTCGGACACCATGGCATCGGGATCAACCACAAGGCCGTAATCACTGATCATGCCGGCAAGCTTTTTCCGGCTCGTTGCCTCATCCTGCCGCCAGGACCACAGGCTCTCGGTGCCCAGAGTGATATTTTCCAGCACCGTGAGGTTGTCGGCCAGGGTAAAGTGCTGATGCACCATGCCGATACCGGCATTGATGGCGGCCTGCGTTGACCCGGGAGGCAGCACCTCGCCGTCAACAAGTATGTCACCCTCGTCGGCCTGGTAGTGACCGAAGAGGATGTTCATGAGGGTTGTCTTGCCGGCACCGTTCTCGCCCAGCAGGGCAAGCACCTCGCCCTGCTGCAGTGTCAGTGACACATCATCATTGGCGGTGAGGGTTCCGAAGCGCTTGGTGACGCTCCGGAACTCAAGTACTGGCGTATTTTCCACTCTTCCAGCTGACTTTAGAAGGAGGACTTTGGCTCAGAGTCCGTGATGGTCACGTCCATTTCCCCGGCGAGAATTTTAGCCTTTGTGGCTTCCACCTTTGCCTTGATTTCAGCCGGTATCTTGTCCTCGAACTCATAATAGGGAGCAAGGCTGGCACCGCCTTTGCGCATCATGGTCCACTCTTTGTAGTCTTCAGCCTTGAAGTTGCCGGCTTTTACCTGGGTGATGGCATAGGCTATGGCTTCTTCCATGTGCCAGAGCGCCGACGTGACAACGACATCGGTACCGTTTTCTTCCTTGTTCATGTCATTGACATTGCCGAACGCCAGAACGCCCTTTTCGCGAGCGGCATCAACAACCCCTGCGCGTTCTGCATACATGATGTCGGCACCGGCTTCGATCTGCGCGAACGCAGCTTCCTTGGCCTTCGGCGGATCGTACCAGGACCCGATAAAGGTAACCTTGTACTGGATGTCCGGATTGACCGATTTCGCACCGTCGATGAAGGCGTGGAACAACCGGTTCACCTCACCGATCGGATAGCCGCCGACCATGCCGAGCTTGTTGGTCTTGGTCATCGCGCCGGCAATCATCCCCATCAGGAAGCAAGGCTCGTGAATATAGTTGTCGAACACCGAGAAATTCGATCCGTGCGGCTTGAACGGGTCACCCATCAGGAAGGCAATATCAGGATATTCATCGGCGACCTTGCGGGCTTCCTTGGAGATACCGAACGCTTCACCGACAATCAGCTTGACGCCGGACTCGCAGTACTCACGCAACACCCGGATGTAATCCGTATTGGCGACCTTTTCCGAAAACACGTACTCGATATCACCCTTTGCCTTGGCCGCCTCGAGCCCCTGATGCAGGCGCGCGTCCCATTTCTGCTGGATCGGCTGGGTGTAGATGCCTGCAACCTTGATTGTCTCGGCAAAGGCGGGTTTTGCACCAAGCGTCGTTGCGCCGGCTGCGGCGGCCAGCATCATGTTAAACTGGCGTCTGTTCGTGTTCCAGGTCATTCTTTTTCTCCACTAGGTAGTTTGAAATTAACGCGTCCCGTCGTCCCCCCAAGGCTTTCAGGCAATCCTTCTTCCAGTATTTTTACCAATTGGTCAAATAAATGGTAGCCAAAGAAATTCGGCGAAGCCAGCAATTTTTGGAATGATTACAGGTTTTCCAGCCGCATTTCGCTTCTACCCACAGTTTTCAACGAAAAAGGGCGGCTGATCAGCCGCCCTGCTCCGCAGTACTTGTTCTAGAGGCTTCTACTTGAGCGCCTTGTCGGTTATCGCCGATGTCCACGCGCCAACCGGCTCCTTGGTGATGACCGGGTCGGACCCGCCCTTCAAAAGCGTGCTGACGGTGCGCTTGAAGTCAGCTTCGTCCAGGGCTCCATTGGAGCCTGCGGTAAGCTTGGCGATCTCGCGCATCATGCGCTTCTGGTGCTTTTCCGTCTGCGCACCGGAGGCATCATTTTCCAGGACAATGTCTGCAGCTTCATCCGGATTTGCCTCGGCAAACTTCCAGCCCTTCATGGACGCGCGCACGAAACGCACCATCTTGTCCTCGAAGGCAGGATCCTTGAGCTTGTCTTCCAGCACGTAAATGCCGTCTTCCAGCGTCGCGACGCCCTGGTCTTCATACTTGAACACCACCAGGTCATCGGCAGACAGCCCGGCATCGATGATCTGCCAGTACTCATTGTAGGTCATGGTCGACACACAGTCGGCCTGCTTCTGCAGGATCGGGTCCACATTGAAGCCCTGCTTCAACACCTTCACCCCGTCGGCGCTGCCGTCGGTTGCAATGCCAAGCTGGCTCATCCACGACAGGAACGGATATTCGTTGCCGAAGAACCAGACACCGAGTGTCTTGCCCTTGAAGTCAGCCGGCGAACTGATCCCGGAATCCTTGCGGCAGGTCAGCATCATGCCGGATGTCTTGAACGGTTGCGCAATGTTGACCAGCGCAACACCCTTTTCCCGGGACGCCAGTGCAGACGGCATCCAGTCAAGCACCACATCGGCGCCACCGCCGGCCAGCACCTGAACCGGCGCTATGTCGGGGCCGCCGGGCTTGATTTCCACGTCGAGGTTTTCTTCCTTGTAGAAGCCCTTGTCCTTGGCGACGTAATAGCCCGCAAACTGGGCCTGGGTGACCCACTTCAACTGCAAGGCCAGCTTGTCCGCAGCCATTGCCGCCGTTGCAGCAACCGACATGGCTGCTGCAAGCACGATACTCATGAGTGTTCGCTTCATAAAACTACTCCCTTGTTATGTCCGTCCGCTTCGAATGGACGGATGCCAAAATGTGACGGTACGCTCAACAAGCGCCACCAAACCGTAGAAAGTCGAACCGGCCAGGGCTGCCACGGCAATTTCAGCCCAGACCATATCCACATTCATTCTCCCCACTTCCGTGGAAATGCGAAAGCCCATTCCCACGATCGGCGTCCCGAAAAACTCGGCCACGATTGCGCCGATCAGTGCAAGCGTGGAGTTTATTTTAAGAGCATTGAATATGAAAGGAGACGCAGCGGGAAGACGTAACTTGGTCAAAGTCTGCCACCAGGAGCTGGCATAGGTGCGCATCAGGTCGCGCTGCATGTGATCAGCCGCTGACAACCCCTGCACCGTGTTCACCAGCATCGGGAAAAACGTCATGATGACGACGACGGCCGCCTTGGACTGCCAGTCAAAACCGAACCACATGACCATGATCGGTGCGACACCGATGATCGGCAATGCGGATACGAAATTGCCCAGCGGCAACAACCCGCGTTTCAGGAACGACGACCGGTCGCACAACAGCGCGACCAGGAACCCGGAGCCGCAGCCCAGCACATAACCTGCAAGCACTGCTTTCAGGAATGTCTGCTGAAAGTCGGCCCACAGGATGGGCAGTGAATTTCCGATGCGCTCCCAGATCATCGACGGCGGCGGCAACAGGACTCTCGGCACCTCAAGGCCGCGGGTAAATCCTTCCCACAAGACCAGGATGGCCACGCCGAACAACACCGGGATCAGCAGGTTGACGGTTCTCTGCAGCCCGTGACCGGCAAACTTTTGACGAGACAGCCATTCGTTCAGGCCCCAGGTGCCGAGCCAGAACAATAATGCAAGGACCACGAGCCACATTATGCTGCGCCCCCTTCCGGTTTCTGCCCCATGCGCTTCAGCACGTAAGAATGGGCAAAGCCGACGATCATCACCAGCGCAGCTGCCAGGATTGCCGCAGTAAACAGGGCGGACCAGATCTGGATTGTCTGGCCATAATAGGAACCGGCCAGCAGGCGCGCGCCAAGTCCCGCAACCGCGCCGGTCGGCAGTTCGCCGACAATGGCACCGACCAGTGAAATGGCGATGGCGATCTTCAGCGAAGTGAACAGGTACGGCATCGACGACGGCCAGCGCAGTTTCCAGAAGGTCTGTGCGGGCGACGCGCTGTAGGTGTGCATCAGGTCCAGCTGGGCCCGGTCCGGACTGCGCAGGCCTTTCACCATGCCGACCACCACCGGGAAAAATGACAGGTAGGTGGAAATCAGCGCCTTGGGCAACAGGCCCGACAGGCCGATGGCGTTCAGCACCACGATGATCATCGGTGCGATGGCCAGGATCGGAATGGTCTGGCTGGCTATCACCCATGGCATGACAGACTTGTCCATCGCCTGATTGTGAACAATGCCCACCGCCAGCAGAACGCCAAGCGCCGTGCCGATCGCGAAGCCTAACAGTGTCGCCGACAGCGTTATCCAGCCATGATAGACCAGGCTGCGCTTGGAGGTGATCTTCTTCAGCACAATGGTCTTGTACATTTCCTCGACAACCTGGTGGGCTGCCGGCAGGACCGGTCGTTCCTGGTTCATCGTGTTGGAGACAAGTTGCGAAAACCCGATTTCGGTACCGGCCCGCTCAGCCTTGTCATATTCGAACGGTGCGTTCATCCACACCACGCAGGCATACCAGATCACGACGACCGCCGAGATGATCGTGAGAACCGGAATGGTTTTGCCCTTGCCATCCATGATCAGGCCCAATCACTCGTCATAACTGTGCCCTGCCCTCAAACCCTCGCGCACCCGGTGCGCGATTTTCAGAAACTCCTCGCTCTCACGGATGTCCAGCGGGCGTTGTTTCGGCAGTGTGGTTTCGATGACATCGCTCACCCTGCCCGGCCGCGGACTCATGACAACAATCTTCGTGGAGAGATAAACCGCTTCAGGGATGGAGTGGGTGACGAAACAGATCGTCTTGTTGGTCTTGTCCCAGAGTTTCAGCAATTGCTCGTTCAGGTGATCACGCACGATCTCGTCGAGCGCGCCGAACGGTTCGTCCATCAGCAACAGGTCTGCGTCGAACGCCAGGGCACGGGCAATCGACGCTCTCTGCTGCATGCCGCCGGAAAGCTGCCAGGGATATTTTTTCTCAAACCCGGTGAGGTTGACGAGATCCAGTGTGCGGGCAATGCGTTCGCGGGTTTCAGCCGCCGAATACCCCATGATTTCCAGCGGCAGGCCGACATTGCGTTCGATGGTACGCCACGGATACAGCGAGGCTGCCTGAAACACATAGCCATAGGCGCGCTGTTGGCGCGCTGTTTCCGGATCGACGCCATTGACCCTGATCTCGCCGCCGGTGGGTTTTTCCAGGTCGGCGATCACCCGCAGGAATGTCGTCTTGCCGCAACCGGACGGGCCGATAAACGAAACGAACTCACCTTTTCCGACGGTCAGATCGACGCCCGACAGGGCATGCACGGGTCCATCGTCCGTTTGAAAGGTTAGAGACAGGTCGCTCGCCGACACCACATCGTGTGACATCAAACGCCGCTCGCCGGAATTCCCGAACGCTGCACCTTGCGCGGAGCGGTAATCTGCTTCCACTCCGACAGCGCCTTGTTGACTGCCTGGAACGGCTCACGCTTGACGAACTGGCCATGGCCTTCCTGCGTCTTGACCGCGCCTTCCTCTATCGCAACTTCGCCCCTTGTCAAAGTGTACCTCGGCAGACCTTCAACCTTCTTGCCTTCAAACACGTTGTAGTCGATGGCCGACTGCTGCTTGTCTGCGGTGATGGTCTTCTTGAGGCTCGGGTCCCACACCACGAGGTCAGCATCCGCCCCCACCAGGATGGCGCCCTTCTTCGGGTAGATGTTGAGGATTTTGGCAATATTGGAGGACGTTACCGCGACGAATTCGTTCATGGTCAGCCGGCCGGTCTTGACCCCGTATGTCCACAACATCGGCATCCTGTCTTCAAGACCGCCGGTGCCGTTGGGAATCTGGGTGAAGTCACCAACCCCAAACCGTTTCTGTTCGGTGGTAAAGGCGCAGTGATCGGTTGCCACCACCTGCAGGGAGCCTGCCTGCAGGCCCGCCCACAGTGAATCCTGATGCTGCTTGTTGCGGAACGGCGGTGACATCACCCGGCGTGCGGCGTGATCCCAGTCGGCATTGGCATATTCGCTTTCGTCCAGCGTCAGGTGCTGGATCAGCGGCTCGCCATAAACCCGCATGCCCTTTTGCCGGGCCCGGCGGATGGCTTCGTGAGACTGCTCGCAGGACGTGTGCACCACATAGAGCGGAACACCGGCCATGTCGGCAATCATGATGGCCCTATTGGTTGCCTCGCCTTCCACTTCCGGCGGGCGCGAATAGGCATGGGCTTCAGGACCGTCATTGCCTTCGGCCATCAGCTTGGCCTGCAACTGTGCGACCACGTCACCATTTTCCGCATGCACCAGCGGCATGGCGCCAAGCTCGGCACAGCGCTGGAATGATGAATACATCTCGTCATCGTCAACCATCAATGCGCCCTTGTAGGCCATGAAGTGCTTGAAGGTGTTGATGCCCTTGTCGCGAACCACGGTCTCCATTTCATTGAAAACCTGTTCGCTCCACCAGGTGATCGCCATGTGGAATGAATAGTCGCAATTGGCGCGTCCCGACTTGTTGTCCCACATCTGGATCGCCTCGAGCAGCGACTGGTCGGGCGATGGCAGCGCGAAATCGACGACCATGGTGGTTCCGCCCGACAGGGCAGCGCGGGTGCCGCTTTCAAAATCATCCGACGAGTAAGTCCCCATGAACGGCATTTCCAGGTGGGTGTGCGGGTCAATCCCGCCCGGCATGACGTAACAGCCTGTCGCGTCCAGGGTCTTGTCCCCGTCAAGTCCGCTGCCAATGGCGACGATCTTGCCGCCCTCGATCTTGACGTCCGACTTGTAGGTCAGGTCCGCGGTAACGATTGTGCCGCCCTTGATGACTGTACTGGCCATGATTTCTTACCCTCTCACCCGATGATTTCAGCAGTTTCAACGACGGCATGGAACAACACTTCCGCACCGGCCGTCGACCATTCCTTGGAGATTTCCTCCGCCTCGTTGTGGCTCAGACCCCCGACACACGGACACATCACCATTGCCGTCGGCGCCACCTTGTTGATCCAGCATGCATCATGGCCGGCGCCGGAAATGATATTGCGGTGCGAATACCCCAGCCGCTCGGCGGCACTGCGGATCGCCTGCACGCAATCCTCGTCAAACTCCACCGGGTCGAACCCGCCGATTTTCTCGACCTCCACACTGAGCCCCATGTCATCGCAGATTTTTTTGGCACCTTCCGCGAGGCGTTTTTCCATGTCCTGGATCACGGCCAGGTTAGGTGAGCGGAAATCCACCGTAAACACCACCTTGCCGGGAATAACGTTTCGGGAGTTGGGATAGACCTCGATATGACCGGCAGCGCCCACCGCATCAGGCTTGTGCGACCAGGCGATCTCATCGACCAGGTCAAGAATGCGCGCCATGCCGAGACCGGCATTCTTGCGCATCGGCATCGGCGTCGAGCCAGTATGCGCGTCCTTGCCGTGCACCGTCAGTTGCGTCCACGACAGCCCCTGGCCGTGGGTTACGACACCGATATCCACGTCTTCGGTTTCCAGGATCGGACCCTGCTCGATGTGCAGTTCGAAGAACGCCTTCATCTTGCGGGTGCCGACCTCTTCATCGCCGCGCCATCCAATGCGCTCCAGTTCATCCCCGAACTTCTTGCCCTCGGCATCTTCAATCGCGTAGGCCCAGTCCTGTGTATGTACATCTGCAAACACGCCTGATGCCAGCATCGGTGGCGCAAAGCGCGCGCCTTCCTCATTGGTCCAGTTGGTCACGACGATCGGGTGCTTTGTCTTGATGTTGAGGTCATTCAAGGTCCGGACAATCTCAAGCCCGGCCAACACACCCAGCACGCCGTCATAGCGGCCGCCGGTGGGCTGGGTATCGAGATGCGAGCCGACATAGACCGGCAGGGCGTCCGGATCGGTTCCCTCGCGCCGCATGAACATCGTGCCCATCTGATCGACACCCATGCTGCACCCGGCATCCTCGCACCAGCTCTGGAACAGCTTGCGGCCTTCCCCGTCCTCGTCGGTCACCGTCTGGCGGTTGGAGCCACCGGCAACACCGGGCCCAATTTTCGCCATCTCGTGAATGGTGTCCCACAGCCGGTCGCCGTTGATACGCAGGTTTTCGCCAGGTGCTGTCATTTGTTTTCCCGTGCAACATTGAAAATTTTGATCAATTGGTAAAGATTACAGGTTTCACATCGTTCCTCAAGATGTAAAATGACCGTTCAGGGCCGTAACTCCGACCAAAGCCGGCCTAGATCAGGATGATTTTGGTTGATTCAACCAAAAATCATAAACCTGATCGCTTTCAAAGTGATAGAGCAACTTTATGGGTTTGTCCGAACCCATGTTGCTCTAGAAGGAGAAACATCGTTTGGCCAAGCCCAGAGCTGCAGAAACCCGCAAGCGCACCCGCATCCAGCAGGAGAAGGAAGACCGTATTCTGGACGCCGCCCTCGATGTGTTTTCAGTGCACGGGTTTCGCGGATCGACCATTGACCAGATCGCCAAGGCCGCGGGCATGTCGAAACCGAACCTCCTGTACTACTTCCGCACCAAGGAGGCGATCCATCGCCTGCTGATCGGCCGCCTTCTGGACACCTGGCTTGATCCCCTGCGGGAAATGAGCGCGGACGGCGATCCCCTGTCGGAAATCTGCTCCTATATCCGGCGCAAGCTGGAAATGGCCCGCGACTACCCGCGTGAAGGCCGCCTGTTCACAAACGAGATCCTGCGCGGCGCACCGCACATCCAGGAAGAGATGAGTGACCTCAAAACACTGGTGGATGAGAAAACCGCCATCATGCGGCGCTGGATGAAAGACGGACGGCTGGCCAAATGCGACCCGCACCATCTCATCTTCTCGATCTGGGCAACCACCCAGCACTACGCCGATTTCGACGTCCAGGTGCGCGCGGTTCTGGGGCCGGCCAAGTCAGGTGAAGGCCGCTTCGAAGATGCCGCACGCTATCTCGAGAAGCTGTTTCTGGACGGCCTGAAACCCTAGAACATGGCCTATCGGATTCACACAATCCGCAATGTCTGCTTCGAACCCATAGCAGACATTCAGCCAGACGCGCCTGATATCCGCTATGCCAAATACAGAGATTACCGACGTTTATCTCGGGAGCAGCTGGCCATCCGGACAGATAGAAACATCTGTTTGGGCATCATCGGGAATGTCAATCTGCCAAAGGTGACGGCTGCTCCGTCACATTTATGCCATTTGATGCTGCGATATGACGAAACGTCAACTCAATCTGAGGTTGATTCTATTGCCGAGACGTAACCAATAAGGACGCATTCTGAGAACTTTTCACTGGGGGGCTATATGATGCTGCTCCTGCATTGAAGAGGTCACCAATGCTTTATCTTAAAGGCTCCCTATCCCCGAAACTCAAACCATTTGCCCTGCTTCTTGCAGGCCTCTGGTTGATCATGCTCGCGCCTGTACTGAGCAGCGCACCGGCCAACGCCCAGAACCAGTCGGAAGCTGCTATCCGCGAAAGAGCGAACGCCGGCAAGGTGACGCTCATCACCGGTGGCGTGGACGGTGTTTCCAACACCTATCAGCAACTAGCCGGCGATCTTGCCAGCGTTCTCGACGTCAAAAGCGAGCTGCGTGTATTGCCGGTCATTGGCTACGGATCGCTGCAGAATATTGAAGATCTGCTTTTTCTGAAGGGCATCGATGTTGGTATGGTTCATTCCGATGTCATGCGGCATATGGAGCAGCGCGGCATACTGCCCGGTGCCAGAAACAGACTCAAATACGTCACCAAGCTGTATGATGAGCAACTGCATATTCTGGCCAATACAAAATACACCGACGTCAAGCAGTTGAACGGTCAAACCATAATCGTCGGGCGGCCTGGCACCGGCAATGAGATGAGTGCATTGACTCTGCTCCGCGATCTCCGCCTGAAACCCAAACTCATCCATGTCGAATTCAAGGAAGGTGTGCAGCGGGTGCGTGACGGCAGGGCCGCAGCCATGGTTGTAGTAACCCGTAAACCGTCATCGAAATTGCGCAAGATCAAGGCCGGTTCGGGCTTGCATTTCCTGCCGGTGCCAATGACCAAAACCGTTCTGCGAGCCTATTTTCCAGATCCTCTGACTGCCGAGGATTATCCGAATCTGGTGCAGCCGGGCAAGCCTGTCCAGACCGCCAGAATGGCTGCCATACTGGCGGTATACAACTGGGGAGACAAAACCGCGCGTTATGCCAATGTCACCCGGTTCATCAGAACATTCATCGACAAGTTTGACCAATTGTCCACAGCGTCACGCAAGGACGTATGGCAGAAGCTGGACTTCACCGGAGAGGTCAAGGGCTGGCAGCAGTACGGGCCGGCAGCGAAAATCATTCGCAAGGCCGTGGCATCGCGCCAGGTGATACCCACCGGGCTTAAACCGAAGATCAAGAAGAACTCGGAATTTGCCGCCTTTGTGAAACTGGTCCAGACGACCACAAACAAGGAATACTCTCCGAATGAACTCTTGAAGCTTTATCTCAGCTACAAGGACTGGTCGGAAAAGCAGTAGCGCGCAGAACCTATGTGTACTGCAGGGCTCAGCAGGAAACACGCGGAAGACAACCTGGTCAGGGGAAGTTCAATTCTGACTTCATGGCCGGTTGCCAATGCGTGCAGGTGCCCGAGTTTTCCTGACCAAACAGGCCGGGGGGACGTGTCCCAAATATGGGCGCAACCCTGGCCAATCGGCTCAACAAGACCGGTTCATTCCAGAATGAACAGGCGATCTGGATTGCCGGTCACCTTGTCGGCATGGCCAGCAATAACATAACGCGGAGCTAGCATGAAACGTATCCTGACAGTTTTGGCGCTGATGGTTTTGCCATCAGCAAGCCTTGCCACCGAGATGAAACAGGCGCCTTGGGCGCCCGAAGCTGCCGCTTATCGAACGACCTTGTTCCTCGGCAATCTTAACCCTGTGCCCTGGCAAAAGATCAGGTACAACTGGGAAAATCCCGCCAATGGCGGCACTGTTGACGTTCCAGCTCTATCACGCCTGAACGCAGCCGAGCAGGCCGCCTTGCGTACAGCCCTGGCTGCCAAGGACCGGCAGGCGATGTTTGAAGCTGCCACGACAGCGATCCAGCGGAAAATTCTGGGTCATCTGGCTGCAGCCACAAAAAACATGGGAACAGTTGAAGCTGAGTCGGATGTCGCGCAGGCTCGGGCGCTGTTTCGTGCGTTCGAAGATGGCATCAAGGCAGCCGATCCCGACGCTTCCCGTGATTTGAATCTGGCTTGGCTGGAGATAAAATCAGCGCTGGGATTCCGCAAGGCTCTGGGCACCAAAGCGCTTGATCCCGATGTTGATCAATTTGCCGAAGCGCGCGCGACCATAGAGACCTATCTGACTGCCAATTATGCGCCGGCCGATTTTGCCAACCGTGACCGACTGAGCGCAATTCCCGAAACCGCGATTGTGAAGGGAAAGACAGTTGACCTGCCCGCTACCCTGCCACCGGGATCAAATATTTCCGATCAACGCGAGTTGCCACGGTTGGTGCTGCAGTTCGAAGAGGCGGGCGAGGATGAAGCTAACCTGCCGCTGGTTGCCTATGGCGACATGCTGTTCGACAGCGCCGAGATTTTCGGCAATCCGGCGCGCGAACTTGGAATTGCCTGCTCAACCTGCCACAACCGCTCGGATGTAAACCGGGACTTCTTCATTCCGGGCCTGAGCCATCGTGCCGGTGGCATGGACGTCGACAGTGCCTTTTTCAACCCGCTGTTCAACGACCGCACCGACGACCATCTGGACACACCGTCGCTGCGCGGCTTGCGGTTTACCGCCCCTTATGGCCGTGACGGACGCGAGCCGAGTCTGCGCCGCTTTACCCGCAATGTGATTGTCACGGAATTTGCAGGTAAGGAACCAACTCCTTTCCAGCTCGACGCACTGGTCGCCTATATGCGGCAATTCGATTTTCTGCCCAATCCGAAGATTGATCGCACAGGCAAACTGACCAAGCTGGCTTTGGATGCAGCCAAACGCGGTGAAACCTTGTTCAACACACCATTCGACGGGTTGAACGGGCGGGCCTGCTCAACCTGCCACATTCCTGACCGCAACTTCCGGGATGGCAAGACCTACGACATCGGCAGTTCTGAACCGCCTTTCCCTGGCGGTACGGCGACAGCCTTTGAGACGCCGACCCTGCGCAATATCAATTTCAGCGCTCCATACATGCATGACGGCTCGCTACCGACACTGGCGAGCGTTGTGGACTGGTTCAATGACAGCAAATCGCTGGGACTTGATGATGTACAACGCTCCGACCTGACCGCTTACCTGAAAGCCGTTGGCGATGGCGAGCAGCCCTATCAGGTGTTTGCCGGCAAAGACAGTGAGTTCCGGCTGGCGTTTGAGGAGTTGACGACATTTGCATCCACTCTCAACACCCTGTTGCCGGCTCGCGATGCCAAGCACATTGCCATTCTCGTCGATACGGTTGCGCCGGAACTGGCTGCGGATGCAGACTCCATGAGCAATCCTTCTGCACACCCCATGGTCCACCAGATGTCCAACACGCTGCAGGCGGTGGGCGACGCAGTAGCTACCGGCGACTGGGCAGTGGCCGAAACCCACTGGCAGGAATTCCAGTCCCTGCAGAAACAGTATGACGACAAGATTTTCTGAAGCGGTCACACCGCCAATTGCTGATGGCCGCGTTCGCCTGCCTGGTCCGGCACTTGGTTTGCCGGGAAACCAGGCAATCCGGAGATCAACCGGCCACATGATGTAACCGGCGGAGGTTTCATGGCGCTGGAGTCTGTGAGAGACAAACTTTAGATCATCCGCGCGAACCGGGTTCCCCGCGGATCGGCAGACTGTCTATCGGGCGCAGTCTTGTTTTTTGTCTAGCGGTCGCTGCATTGGTTGTCGGGTATGGAAGCACCGTGCGTGGATCTTGCTTCGGCCTTGGCATTGGTAACTTGTTGCTTTGCCTTTGCCAGTTGATCACGAAGTGTTTCTGCTTCTTTCGCCGCAGCTTGCTGCTCGCGCGTGTGCTGTGTCGAAATCGACTCCATCTTGTCCAGCGATGCCAGCAACTTTTCGTTCAGCCTTTCACGTTTGGCACGGGATTGTCTGAGTTCTTCGTCCAGCTTCGCCGCCTGGTGCAGCAAGCGTTCGCATTTTTGGTTCGGAACGCGTTTTTCGCTTACGACCGACTCTAACGGAGTGCCCGAATGCCCGATCCGCTGTTTTGCTTCTTTTTCCTCGTGAGACGTTGCAGCCAACGTTTCATCTACAGGCTTCGCTGCATTTTTTTGTGCCTTATCCAGTTGAGCTTTCAGGAGGTCGCGTTCTTTACCGGACTTGTCGAGTTTGGCCTTGAGGCTTTCGATCAAGTGCGCAGACTGTTGAAAACTATCTTCCTCTGCCCCCGTTTTGACTTGCGATGTCCTTGCTTCGGCAAGCCTCGTTTCCAGATCCGCAATATCGTTGTCGGCAGCTTGAAGTTCTGCGCGATACTTCTTGGTCGCGCTTCGTGCAGCCAGCAGTTTCCTGTCCTTGGTCTTGTTTGCAGTCACCGCCACGGCAAGCTTTCGGACAGCTTTCTTGAGCGCCCGTTCGGATTTCGCCAACTTGGCCTGTTCAGCTTCCAGGAGCTTCCTGTGGCTGGAGCCGGCAAATGGACCGTTCTTTTTCGACGCGTCCGTACAACCGGCCAGGGTCACGGCAACGGCGCACATCACACCGGTCCCAACGTAAAACACGCCACGGTGCTCGCGGCGCTTTGGCAGCCCTAGATTCTGATCCGTCACGATCGCAATGTTCCCACGTTTCAAACGCCGTCGTTTGGTCAGCAAAACCTGAATGATTTTGCTAAAACTTTAGCTATCTTGCCCTAACGTCGGTAAAGGCCGGGTTCAGGAACACGGTTAAAAAACAGTTAGTGAGACAGTTCCGTCAGATACCGTTCATCTGTGACGATTTCGACGTTCAGGTGCGCATGGTTCCGGGTCCCGGCAAGTCAGGCAAAGGCCGCCTGCCTTGACGATTGCCGATGTCAGGCCTCACATTATGAGCTCATAGGTAAGGGGTGATGAGGGAAGTATGACCAGTTACAATTTGGGGACCTATTCGCGGAAGGTATCGACCAGTTCGGATCAGGCGCAGCAATGGTTCGACCAGGGCCTGATGTGGATCTATGGTTACAATCACGAAGAAGCCATCTACTGTTTTGAGCAGGCATTGACCCATGATGCTGACTGCGCCATGGCCCTTTGGGGCATCGCTTATGCGATCGGGCCAAATTACAACCACGCATGGGACACCTACGACCCTGACGAAAAGGTCGATATGCTCGCCAAGGCAGCTGCAGCGCTGGCGGTTGCAAAGGGCCTTGTCGACTGCGTCACGCCGGTCGAGGCGGCATTTGTCTCCGCTCTGCTTCAGCGCTATCCGGAAGACCCGGCTACGGAAGACTTCTCTGAATGGCATGACGCCTTCGCCGATGCCATGCGCAAAGTGCACAATGACTATCCGCACGACCTCGAGGTCTGCACAATCTTCGCCGAGTCGATGATGAACCGTACGCCATGGCAGCTGTGGGATCTGAAATCGGGCGCCATTGCCGACAACGCAGACACGACCGAAATCATCAAAGTCATCGAAACCGCATTGTCGGACATCGACGGTGCCTGGGACCATGCAGGTCTGCTTCACCTCTACATCCACGTCATGGAAATGTCGCCGCACCCGGAACGCGCCCTGCGCCAGGGTGACCGATTGCGCCAGCTGGTACCTGACGCGGGCCATCTCAGGCACATGCCGACGCATATCGATGTCCTGTGCGGCGATTACCAGAATGTGGTTGATCGCAATGGCGAGGCAATTGTTGCCAATCGCAAGTACTATCAGCACCGAGGGGCCGACAATTTCTATTCGTTCTACCGCGCCCACGATTATCACTTCAGGATCTACGGAGCGATGTTCCTGGGCCAGCCGTCAATAGCCCACGAGTCGGCCGACGAACTGGCCGAAACCCTGCCGGAATCGGCCATAAGCATACTCGGAGATTTCCTCGAGTGCTTCATCTCCGTTAAACACCACGTCCAGATCCGCTTCGGGCAGTGGCAGGACATCCTCGACACACCGTTCCCGGACGACAAGCAGCTCTATTGCTACACCACGGCGGTGCTGCAATACGCCCGCACGGTGGCGTTGGCCAATCTCGGCAAACTAAGCGAAGCGGAGCAATCGGTTAAAGCGTTCAATGAGGCCCGCGCCGCTGTGCCTGAAAGCCGCCTGGTCATCAACAACACGGCCAAGGATGTGCTGGCGGTCGCCGAACAGATGATGCTTGGCGAACTGGAATATCACAAAGGCAATCACGTCGAGGCGTTCGACCATCTGCGTAAGTCGGTCGAACTGGATGACAACCTTGAATACGATGAGCCCTGGGGCTGGATGCAGCCGACCCGCCATGCCCTGGGCGCGTTGCTGCTTGAACAGGGCCACTACGAGGAAGCCGAAGCCGTGTATCGAGCGGACCTCGGTCTGGACTCAATACTCAGTCGTGCTTGCCAGAACCCCGGGAACGTATGGAGCTTGCATGGACTGCACGAATGTCTCGTCAAGCGAGGAGAAAAGACTGAGGCGGCGCACATCAAGCTGCAACTCGACAGGGCAATGGCTCGGGCTGAGGTCCCGATCAGGGCGTCATGTTACTGTCGCCAGAAAACGGCCGCATAACTTTATCCGGGAGGCAGCAGAGTCCACTCGGGGTCAGGAGCCGACATTAGTGCACCTGGGATCGATGGTCGCTTTGCTCGCACAGCAGTCCTATGCTGTTGGCCTAACAGGCAGGTCCGCACCATGGACTGCCGGCTCACTGGTCCGGTGCAAACGCCATGACCAGCATTGCAGCCGCCGTCACCAGCGCGCCGGCAAGAATTGACGGGCCGACCCAGCCGTGCCCGATACTGCCTTCGATCAGGATCACGAAGGCGGGCGTGAAATAGGTATAGGACAACACCTTTGACGCCGGCAGGCGCAGCGAGGCGAACTGGATCAGGAAGAACGTGCCTGCCGTCGTGAACACTGCCAGATAGGCGACCGCGAGCCAGACAATTGCGGGAAGTGCCGTCCAGTCTGTCACCACGATATCACGGGCCCCGACAGCCCCTATCCACAAGGTGGATGCCACCAGGGTGTAGAGTGTGAAATGCAGCACCGGTTCGCCCTTGTTGAACTTCCGCACCAGTGATGCGTAAGCCGCATGGGCTGCACAGCCTACGAAGAAGATCGCCTCGCCCTTGCCGATCTGGAGCCTGAGAATGGCATCCAGGTCCCCCTGGAATATGACCCAGATGGCACCGGCTGCGGCCGTCAACAGGCTAAGCCAGACAATGCCGGGCGTCGTCTGGCGCAGGAACAGCCAGCCGAACCCGGCGCTCATCAGCGGCACCAGCATGAACACCGCCCCGGTGGAGATCGGTTCGGCAATCTGCAGCGCCACGAACATCAGGATGAAGTAGGTCGCCATCAGCGCGCCCAGGATTGCATAGCGCCACACGGCGTCCGGCCTGGCAATCGGCTTGTTCGCAATCGCCAGGGCGACGGCAGCGACCAGAGCGGTCGCGATAACAAAGCGCACGCCGTTCAGTGCCGCCGGTGCAATGAACGGTGCCGCCAGATCGCCGATCGAGAACGAACCGGCGATCAGCAGGGCAAACATCAAGGATGCCAGATGACCGAGCAGCTTCTGCCGGCCTGTGGCAAAGGCGGAAGTGCGCACCGCGGTTTCCTGCTCACTCATCGCAACGGCCTTGCGACAGAGGCGTATGTGTCACTCCGCAGCCACCCTTGACGGGTTGTTCGGGTGTTCCGTCCAGTTGCCGTAGTCACCACTGACCTTTTCCCCAGTTCGCTTGTCGACCGCTCCGGTCGCCAGCGGTTCCATGGTGATGCAGTTTTCAACCGGACACACGTTCACGCACAGATTGCAGCCGACGCACTCTTCATCGATCACCTCGAAACGCCGCACCCCGTTCACTTCCTGGGTGATCGCCTGGTGCGATGTGTCCTCGCAGGCGATGTGGCATCTGCCGCACGAGATACACATGTCCTGGTCGATCTTCGCCTTGGTGACATAGTTGAGGTTGAGATACTGCCAGTCGGTGACATTGGGCACTGCGCGTCCGATGACGTCATCGAGGCTTGCATGGCCCTGGGCATCCATCCAGTTCTGCAGGCCTTCGATCATCTCCGATACGATCTTGAAGCCATAGGTCATGGCGGCGGTACAGACCTGGACATTACCCGCGCCAAGCGCCAGGAATTCTGCCGCATCACGCCATGTAGTGATGCCGCCAATGCCGGAGATGGGAAGGCCGCGGGTTTCTGCGTCGCGGGCGATTTCCGCCACCATGTTCAAGGCAATCGGCTTGACCGCCGGACCGCAATAGCCGCCGTGCGAGCCCTTGCCGTCAATCGAGGGTTCAGGCGAGAAATTGTCGAGATTGACCGACGTGATCGACGACACCGTATTGATCAGCGAGACCGCATCCGCACCACCGGCCTGTGCCGCGCGCGCCGGAAACCGGATGTCGGTGATGTTGGGTGTCAGTTTCACGATCACCGGCATGCGGGTGTTTGCCTTGCACCAGCGCGTGACCATTTCGATATATTCCGGCACCTGGCCGACCGCTGATCCCATACCGCGTTCGCTCATGCCGTGCGGGCAGCCGAAATTAAGCTCAATACCGTCTGCACCGGTTTCTTCAACCAGCGGCAGTATGGCCTTCCAGGCCGCCTCCTCGCACGGCACCATGATCGACACCACCATGGCGCGGTCCGGCCAGTCCTTCTTGACCTGCTTGATTTCTCGGAGATTGACGTACAGGTCCCGGTCGGTGATCAGTTCGATGTTGTTGAGACCAAGCAGGCGGCGGTCAGCCCCCCAGATCGCGCCATAGCGCGGTCCGTTGACGTTGACCAGCGGCGGTCCGTCCTCGCCAAGCGTTTTCCACACCACGCCGCCCCACCCGGCCTTGAAGGCGCGTTCCACATTGTAAGCCTTGTCGGTCGGCGGCGCTGACGCCAGCCAGAACGGGTTTGGTGACTTGATACCGGCGAAAGTGTTTGTGATGTCAGCCATGGTACTCTCTCCTTTGACGCGCCTTTTAGAAAGTCACGCTACTGCTTGAGTGTCTCGTTGATCGCCTCTGCCGCGTCCCTGCCCTGGGCAACCGCCGTCACCGTCAGGTCGTCGCCGGTGTTGGTGCAATCACCGCCAGCCCAGATTTTTTCAGCAGACGTGAGGCCATCCGCATCGGTCGCAATGCGCCCGCCATCAAGCTTGACCGGCGAGCCCAGGCCCGACACCTCCAGCGTCTGGCCGATGGCCACAAGCACCTGATCCGCCTCGATGGTCATCGTCTCGCCGGTACCGGCCAGCTTGCCGCCGTCCTGCGATGTGTATTCCAGGGTTACAGACCGCAGCTTGCCATCCGCGATGTTGACTTCCTGTGGCTGCAGCCAGTGCCGGATGACGACACCGCGCGAGGTGGCTAGATCCTGTTCAAACACCGATGCGTTCATCCGGTCCTTGCCCCGGCGATAACAGATCGTTACATCCTCGGCCCCGAGCAGCTTGGCCTGTACCGCTGCATCAATCGCCGTCATGCCACCGCCGATAACCACTATCCGCCTGCCAACACCGATGTCTGCCTTGTCCTTCGACTGGCGCAGCCCGGCGATGAAATCCACCGCATCAACGACACCTTCAGCATCGGCGCCTTCCATCCGCAGCGCATTCACGTCCGCCAGGCCTACACCTAAGAACACCGCATCATAGTCTGCCTGAAGTTGTCCCAGTGAAATGCCGTCGCCGAGTTTCTGGCCATACCGGATATCGATGCCGCCTATAGACAGCACAAAATCAACCTCGCGCCGGGCAAAGTCGTCGACCGTCTTGTAGGCGGCAATGCCGAACTCGTTCAGGCCGCCGGGCTTTTCCCTGGCTTCAAGGATTTCAACATCGTGCCCGTACATCGCCAGGCGATGCGCGCATGCAAGGCCTGCAGGCCCTGCCCCGACCACGGCCACCTTCCTGCCTGATGGTTCGGCGCGTTTGTAGATTTCACTGTCAGCGTCCATTGCATGATCGGTTGCGTAGCGCTGCAGCAGGCCGATCTTGACCGGCTTGCCTTCCGCCACTTCGCGCACGCAGACCTGCTCGCACAGTGTTTCGGTCGGGCACACCCGGGCGCACATGCCGCCGAGTATGTTCTGATCGAAAATCGTCTCTGCCGACCCGAGCGGGTTGCCGGTCGAAATCTGGCGGATGAACATCGGAATGTCGATTGACGTCGGACATGCAGTCACGCACGGCGCGTCATGACAGAAGTAGCACCGGTCCGCAGCAACCACCGCCTCGTGCGCGTTAAGCGGTGGATGCAGGTCCTGGAAATTATCCTCGATGTCGGATGTTTCCAGCCGTCCTGCAACAACGCCGCTCATATGCTGTTTGCTGTTCAATGGACTGTCTCCCTGGCCTCTTGCTGCTGATTGTCGGTGCTGCCTGATGTGTCAGGCGGATGGTGTCAGGGTATGCAAGTTCAAAAAATTTATCAATTGGTAAATTTTCTTTCCGTTATCCACACCCGCCACTTGCCCAAACTGCAATGAGTGCGTATCCATTTTATCCAGTGCGTTCCCGTTCCTGCCCAGTATGAAAAGGTTTCTCTCATGACGTCACCGGTAACCGTGATCGACCACCCCCTTGTCCTGCACAAGCTGTCCCTGATGCGGGACAAGACGACACCGTCCGCCGTGTTCCGCAAACTGCTGAACGAGATTTCACTGCTGCTGGCCTATGAAGTTCTGCGCGACCTGCCATTGACCACGCGCACCATCGAAACGCCCATTGAATCCATGGACGCACCGTTCCTGGCCGGCAAGAAGCTGTGCCTGGTGTCCATCCTGCGCGCCGGCAACGGCCTGCTGTCCGGCATGATGGACCTGGTCCCGTCGGCCCGCGTCGGCCATATCGGGCTGTATCGTGATGCCAAGACACTGAAGGCCGTCGAGTACTACCTGAAGCTGCCGGACGAGATTGAAAGCCGTCCCGTCATCCTGGTCGATCCGATGCTGGCAACCGGCAACTCGGTTTCCGCAGCCATAGACCGGCTCAAGGAGGCCGGTGCAAAGGACATTCGTTTCATGTGCCTGCTGTCAGCACCGGAGGGTGTCGAGGCCTTAACCGCCAAGCATCCCGATGTACCGATCTTTACAGCCGCCATCGACAGCCATCTCAATGATCACGGCTATATCGTGCCGGGCCTGGGCGACGCAGGCGACCGCATGTTCGGCACCAAGTAAGGCAAGTTCCCCGCGGCCGGCCGCATCAATCAGTCGCTATCTGACAGCTCATGCCAGCTCAGCATGTCTCCCGCCGCCACGGTATCGATATCGGCCGCCACTACGGCAATGCCGTCTGCGTGGCACAGCGGCGCCAGCGAAGCTGAGCCACCCCGGCCGAGGCGCTCGATGACCGGTACGCCAAACCTGTCTGTCCCTGCCCGTCTGACCGGAAAGTATTCGGTCCGTCCCGGCCATCTGTTCCAGTCAAACCCGGCAATCGCCGGGGTCGTTGTGAGATGGACGTGATCCTGTCGGCCCGACAACCTTGCCACCATTCCATCGATGAACAACTTGAACCCGACATAGGCGGCCAGCGAGTTGCCCGGCAGCCCGGCGACAACGGTATCGCCAAGTTTGCCGAACATGACCGGTTTTCCGGGCTTCATGGCGACTTGCCAGAATGCCACCTCGCCGCCGGCCTTCTCCAGCGCAGGCCTGATGAAATCATGTCCTCCCACCGACACCGCTCCCGATGAGACGATCAGATCGAATTTCCCGGCCATCCGTGCGAAACAGCTTGTGGTCGCGTCGAGCGTGTCACCGATGATGCCAAGGTCCGTGACATCGGCACCTGCCTGGCGCGCAAGCCGGATCAGCATCGGCCGGTTGGCATCAAACAGCTGGCCAACCGACATTGACTGCCCCGCTTCGATGACCTCGTCTCCGGTCGAAAAGACACCAACTCTGGGGCGTCGGTAGGCGTTGACCGCGCAGTACCCGTTGGCTGCAAGCAGTCCGATATGCCGCGGCCCGAGACGGGTCCCTGCCCTGACCAGCAAGGCGCCTCGCGAGATGTCTTCTCCCTGCTGCCTGACATTCTGGCCCGCCACCGGCTTGCGCATGAACACTGCATGGCTTGCATCCATGCCGACGTCTTCCTGCATGACCACGGCATCAAAGCCCTCAGGTACCGGCGCGCCGGTGAATATGCGAACCGCTACCGGTGTTTCGGCAACAGAGGGGACCGGCCGCGGTCCTGCCGCCAGCGGCCCCGTGACCGGAAGTTTCCACGGCCCGTTTCCGGTAAAACATGACGTCCTGACCGCAAACCCGTCCATCGCCGAGTTATTGAAGAACGGCATTGGTGCAGGCGCATGCAGGTCCTTGCTCAAGGTGCGATTGCCGGCGCCGCCCAGCTCAATCAGCTCAAACTCTGCCGGTTTCGTGACGAGCGCATGTGCCCGGCAAACGGCATCATGCACCGACATCCGCGGTTTCACCTGGACAGGATCATCGCACCCACATGCGGCAAGACCGGCTGTATCAGCCATTGATTACATCTCCTGGTTTGCAGTTGTTGTCGGCTACCACGGTCGGCACCGAAACCGGCAGCCCTTCGGTCGAGCAATCCAGGTTTCGCAGCAACCCGTCTTTCAGCCCGTAAACCCAGCCGTGGATCCGCAACGGCTTGCCACGCCGCCAGGCCGACTGGATGATCGGGGTTCGTGCCAGGCTGGCGACCTGGGACTGAATGCTCAGTTCGCACAGCCGGTCCTGCCTCGATTGCCCGTCTTCAATAGCAGCAAGTTCCTGCGCGCTGACATCGGCAACGTCGCGAATGGGCTGCAGCCAGTGGTCAATAATGCCGTGCCGGTGCCCGTCCATGGCAGCCCGCACCCCGCCGCACCCATAGTGGCCGCACACGATGATGTGCTTGATCTCAAGTGTCTCGACAGCGAACTCCAGCACCGACAACAGGTTCAGGTCTGCCCTGTGCACCAGGTTGGCAACATTGCGATGCACGAAAACTTCACCCGGTTCCAGCCCGGTAATGACGTTGGCCGGCACCCGGCTGTCTGAACATCCGATCCACAGATAGTCGGGCCGTTGCAGGCTGGACAGCCTGTCGAAGTATTCCGGGTCTTCGTCGTGCTTCGCCGTCGCCCAGCGGACATTGTGGTCCAGCAGGTCAGACAGCATCACCCAGCTCCTTAAGATCGACACCCCTGCGTGCTGCCATCCGCTGCGCCAGGTTGCGCACATCATCCGCCGTCAGCCGTATGCGGGCCAGCGGAAGGATGATCGCGTTCTCGAGGGTAAGGTGATTGCGTTCATTTTCTGCAAACCGGTGCAGCAGTTTGGCGAGCGAAGATGCCACCCCGGTGACTGCCTTGCCGGCCAGCACCTTGGCCAGTCCTTCGGTAATCAGTTTGGCATCGAGCCGGTCTGCCGCATGCTCCTGGGTCAACTGGCCGATTACGTCATCGATCCGGTCTTCGGGCTCTGCCCGCCTGCGCAGCATGGGAAACAGGTCATGTTCCTCGTCCAGCATATGCGGGGCGAAGTCGACTCTCAGAAACCGCAGGACCGCCTCTATCATCTGCCGGTCAGGCTGTTCCTGATCGGCAATTTCGTCCAGCGCGTTGCACAGGACACGCTGCCGAAAATGCTCCGCGAAAATGTAATCCAGCGGTTCGGAAAGTTGCGATGACGGCGGCGCATTGCCAAGCGTCTCCAGGGCAAGAACCTCTGTCTCCTCCTGTTTCTTCATTTTTGTTTCCTCCTGTGACCTGTTTCGCCAGGTGTGTCAGTTGTGCAGACAAAGACACGTGAAAACAGTCTGTTAGGCATCAACCCTGATTCAACACAACAAGCTGAAACGCTCTATTGCACCAGAAAACCATGGGATGCCTCCATATCGACGCCCTGTATGTCCGCCTTGCCGGCAAGAATGGAAATGTACTGTGCAACCGCCTTCGACCAGGCCGCCGCATCGAGCCACGCGGCTATGCGGGCCTGCACGTTTTCAAAGGGCAGTTGTTCGCCATCGATCTTGCGGTCCACCACCACCAGGTGAAAACCGAATCGGCTCTCAACCAGCTTTGGCGTGGTGTCCCCGGCGCTCATGGTTTCAAGTGCGCGTTCGAACTCCGACACCGTCGAACCCGTTGTGAGCTGCCCCAGATTGCCGCCCTGCCGGCCTGACGGGCAGTCCGAAAACTCTTCAGCAACACCGGCAAACTCTTCCGGATGCAGGCTGAGATGAGCAGCCAGGTTTTCAGCCTTGCCGCGCACCGCCTCACGGGCCTGGGTATCGTCACCTTCAACGGCAAACAGAATGTGGCGCGCTTCATAGATCGTGTCGGAACAAAACCGGTGTCTGTTCACGGCATAGATCCGCCGGCACTCTTCTTCACCGGCCTGCGGCACATCGATCTCCTGCTCGATCAGCAGCCTTATGACAACGTCGTCACCGGTCTCCTCGCGTCGGCCTTCACCGGCCGGGGCGGGTGCCGCAACCTTCAGCCTGCCGGCCTCCTGCAGTAACAGTTCCCGCACCGCCAGCGCATGGGCTGCCTGGGCCAGGGCGGCACCGGGTGTATCTGCGGGATGGTTCTGGGCTTCAGCCATGATGTCGGCTTCCGGGATGAGCACTCCATTCACCGTGACATCCTTGATCACCTTTGCCGGCCTGGGCGGGATCTTGGTGTCCGGTTCAACATATCCGTCATATCCCGTTTGAGCGGCTTCCTTCTTGCCGGGTTCGCGGATATGCAGGGTCGGGTTCTGATAGATTGAGGTCATGTGCTGTTACTCCGCCGGCAACCGCGATGAACCGCGACGGTTGCGTTCACGCACAACCTGGTAACCGGGGCGCCAGAAATAGCGAACCGGAACCGACAGCATGTGCACCAGCCTTGAGAACGGGAAGATCAGGAAGATCGTCAGGCCCAGCAGGATATGCGCCTGATACGGCCATGCCTGCGCGGCAACGAGACTGGCTGTGCCGTCAATCTGCAGCGTGAGAATGCGCTGGGCCCATTCCGACAGCGCCAGCATGACACCGGCATCCTCGTGCTGAAGCGAGTACGGCACGGTGATCAGGCCAAGCATCAGTTGCACCCACAAGATGACCAGGATTGCATTGTCGGCAAAGGTCGACGTGACCCGGATACGCGGATCGAAAAACCGCCGGTGCATCAGCATGCACAGGCCAATGAAGCAGATGACACCTGCAATCGACCCGGCAATGATGGCGAGCAATTGCTTGGCTTCCGCAGACAGGAAATGCTCATAGACCGAATGCGGGGTCAAAAGCCCGACGGAATGCCCCAGCAGCAGGAACAAGATGCCGACATGGAACAGCACCGACCCCCACATCAGCTGCTTGCGCCGCAGTAATTGTGAGGAGCCGGAGCGCCAGGAATAGGGCTCACGGTCATAACGCAATATGGAACCGATGATCATGATCGCCAGCGCCACGTACGGATAAACGGTAAACAGCAGTGTGTTGATGTAACCGGGCATGTCAGCCTCCTATCCGGTTGTTTTGGCCGGGCAGGTCGTCGCCCGGTTTGCGTTGATGGGCGCGCATCTGGCGCTGTATCCGGTCGGTTCCACAGGTTCCCTCGCCGGCATTGCCACCGAAGGTCACCGCCTCTTCTTCCCAGATCCGGTCCAGTGCCTCCAGGTCGTTCGGATCGTCTTCCGGCACGGCCAGCAGCTCGCGCACCAGCTTCGCATCAGGTTTTCCCCGGGCGATTGCCTCAAGCGCAACGAAGGCGTTGACATAGATGCTGTCACGCTTGCGCAACCGCTGTTTCAGGACGGTGATGATGTGCGCTGTCTGCCCCAGCAGTTCGCGGGCTTCCGCCGCCGGCTTGTTGGACAGATACTCCAGGAACATCGGCAGGAAATCAGGGAGTTCCTTGGCGTCGATCTCGAAACCGTCCGTCTCGTACATGGCCATCAGGTCGACCATGGCCTGGCCGCGGTCGCGGCTTTCGCCGTGCACATGTTCAAACAGATGCAGGGACAGCGTACGGGTGCGGTCAAACAGGAACACATAGCGCTCCTGGGCATCGTACAGGTCGAGCTTGCCGATATCGTCGACCAGGCGGGTGACAAGTTTCAGTTCCCGGTCACCAAGGGCAGCATCCTGTTCCAGTGCCGTCTTCAGCTCCGGCAGTCCGTTCAGCAAATCTGCCGTCGGATATGTCAGCAGCAGCGAGAGAACCTTCAGGGTCGTATTCATTACACGCGCTCCTTGAAAATATCGGTTGGGGTCTGAACCGTCCTGGTCCGCTTGCCGCCGAACAGGTCGGTCTCGGTGTCGCCGTCAGAACAGCCATTGCCGAACGAGAACCCGCATGACCCCCTCACGTCATAGGCGTCCTCGCTGATCTCGCGATGACTGGTCGGGATGACGAAACGGTCCTCGTAATTGGCGATTGCCATGACGTGGTACATGTCCTCGATCATCTGGCCGGTCATGCCGACCTTCTCGGCCACCACTTCGTCTATGACACCGTCCACGGTCTTGGCCCGCATATAGGCGCGCATGGCCAGCATCCGTTCCAGCGCCGATACGACAGGGGCTTCCTTGCCGGCGGTAAGCAGGTTGGCCAGGTATTTCACCGGGATGCGCAGGGAGCGGACATCCGGCATGGCGCCGTCCATGCCGATCTTGCCGGCTTCAGCAGCAGACTGCAGCGGCGACAATGGCGGGATGTACCAGACCATCGGCAGCGTGCGGTATTCCGGATGCAGCGGGAACGCGACCTTCCAGTCCATCGCCATCTTGTAGACCGGCGATTTCTTGGCGGCCTCCAGCCACGCTTCCGGGATACCGTCCTTGCGCGCCTGCTCGATGACCGCCGGATCATTCGGGTCGAGGAACACCTTGAGCTGTTCTTCGTACAGGTTCTTTTCATCCTGCGTCGACGCGGCATCGGAAATCCGGTCGGCGTCGTAAAGCACGACACCGAGGTAGCGGATCCGTCCCACACAGGTTTCCGAGCACACCGTCGGGTGGCCGGCCTCGATACGCGGATAGCAGAATATGCATTTTTCCGATTTGCCCGATGACCAGTTGTAGTAGATCTTCTTGTAGGGACAGCCCGATACGCACATGCGCCAGCCGCGGCATTTCTCCTGGTCGATCAGGACAATGCCGTCATCCTCGCGCTTGTAGATGGCGCCGGACGGGCATGCCGCCACACAGGTCGGGTTGAGACAATGCTCGCACAATCTCGGCAGGTACATCATGAAGGTATTCTCGAACTCGCCGTAGATTTCCTTCTCGATGCCGTCGAAGTTGTAGTCGGCCGACCGCTTGGAAAACTCGCCGCCCAGGATTTCCTCCCAGTTGGGGCCCCATTCGATCTTCTGCATGCGCTCGCCGCTGATCAGCGAACGCGGCCTTGCCGTGGGCGAGGCTTCAGTTTCACCGGCTGTCTGCAGGTGGCCATAGTCGAAATCGAACGGCTCGTAGTAGTCGTCGATCTCCGGCAGGTCGGGATTGGCGAAGATTTTCGCCAGAATGCGCCATTTCGGGCCCATCTTCGGTTGAATCCGGCCATTGGCCTTGCGGGTCCAGCCGCCGTTCCATTTCTTCTGGTTTTCCCACTGCTTGGGATAGCCGACGCCTGGCTTGGTCTCGACATTGTTGAACCAGGCGTATTCGACGCCTTCGCGATTGGTCCAGACATTCTTGCAGGTCACCGAACAGGTATGACAGCCGATGCATTTGTCGAGATTCAGCACCATGCCGATTTGAGCGCGGATTTTCATTCTGCTGCCTCCACTTTGGGGGTTACCGGTTCGACATACGGACCTTCCATCCAGTCGACCTTGTCCATCTTGTGAACCACCACGAACTCGTCGCGGTTGGACCCGACCGTGCCGTAGTAGTTGAAACCATAGGATTGTTGCGCGTAGCCGCCGATCATGTGGGTCGGCTTGGTGATGGCCCGGGTGACCGAGTTGTGAATGCCGCCACGCTGGCCTGTCACCTGCGAGCCCGGTGTGTTCACGATTTTCTCCTGCGCATGGTACATGTAGATCGTACCTTCCTTCATGCGCTGGGAAACCACGACGCGGGCCGAAATCGCGCCATTGCTGTTGAACACCTCGACCCAGTCATTGTCGACAAGTTCAGCCTTGGCGGCATCTGTCTCCGATATCCACACCACCGGACCGCCACGGTTCAGCGTCAGCATCATCAGGTTGTCGGAATAGGTCGAATGGATGCCCCATTTCTGGTGCGGCGTAATGAAGTTCAGCACCACCTGCGGCTTGCCGTTCGACTTGGCTTCGATAACCGGATTGATCGATTTTGTGTCGATCGGCGGACGGTAGACACAGAACCCTTCTCCGAACGCCCGCATCCACAGGTGATCCTGGTAGAGCTGCTGGCGGCCGGTCAGCGTGCGCCACGGGATCAGTTCATGGACGTTCGTGTATCCGGCATTGTAGCAGACCTTCTCGCTTTCAATGCCCGACCAGGTTGGCGACGAGATAATTTTCCTGGGCTGCGCCACCACATCCCGGAAGCGGATTTTCTCATCCTCCTTGGGTATTGCAAGGTGGGCATGCTCGAGCCCGGTTGCCTTCGACAGTGCGTCCCAGGCCTTGACCGCAACCTCACCGTTGGTCTCCGGCGCCAGAGACAGGATCACTTCGGTGGCATCAATATCCGTATCGATGCGCGGCCGGCCCTTGGTTGCACCCTCTTCCGTCACAACACCATTGAGGCGGCCGAGCAGCTCAACCTCGTGCTCGGTGTTCCAGGAGATGCCCTTGCCGCCATTGCCCAGCTTGTCCATGAGCGGACCGAGCGCGGTGAAGCGCTTGTAGAGGTTCGGATAGTCACGCTCGACCACCGCAACCATGGGCATGGTCTTGCCGGGAATCGGCTCCACCTCGCCTGCCTTCCAGTCCTTCACATCCTTTGGCTGGGCCAGTTCGCCTGGCGTGTCATGCAGGATGGGCACAAGCACCACATCCTTCTCCACACCCAGGACTTCGGCAGAGACTTCGGAGAATTTTTCCGCAAGCCCCTTGAAAATGTCCCAGTCACTGCGCGCATCCCAGGCCGGATCAGCCGCACTGGTCAGCGGGTGAATGAAGGGATGCATGTCGGACGTGTTGAGATCGTTTTTCTCGTACCAGGTAGCGGTCGGCAGCACGATGTCGGAATAGACGCAAGTCGTCGACATCCGGAAATCAAGCGTTACCAGCAGGTCGAGCTTTCCTTCCGGAGCCTCCTCATGCCATTCGGCTTCAGTGGTGCGCACCCGGCCTTCCTCGCCGAGGTCCTTGCCCATCACACCATGTGATGTGCCGAGCAGGTGCTTGAGGAAATACTCATGTCCCTTGCCGGACGAACCCAAAAGGTTTGACCGCCAGACAAACAGGTTGCGCGGCCAGTTGGCCTCGTCGTCAGGGTCTTCGCAAGACATCTGCAGCTTGCCGGCCTTCAACTGCGCGGCAACATAGTCCTTCGGGTCCTTCTTGGCCTTCGCCGCAGCCGCAGCGATTTCCAGCGGGTTTGCCTTGAGCTGCGGAGCCGACGGCAGCCAGCCCATGCGTTCAGCCCGGATATTGTAGTCAATGAGGGTCCCGTCCCACGGTCCGTCCGGCGCCGTCGGCGACAGGATTTCATCCACCTCCAGCGTTTCATAGCGCCACTGGTCCGTGTGGGCATAGAAGAACGAAGTCGAGTTCATCTGCCGTGGCGGACGGTTCCAGTCGAGACCGAATGCCAGCGGCAGCCAGCCGGTCTGCGGGCGCAGTTTCTCCTGGCCCACATAATGGCTCCAGCCGCCACCTGACTGGCCGACACAGCCGCACATCACCAGCATGTTGATGATGCCGCGGTAGTTCATGTCCATATGGTACCAGTGGTTCAGGCCGGCCCCGAGAATGACCATCGAGCGGCCCTTGGTTTTCTCGGCATTGGAGGCGAACTCGCGGGCAACCGCGATGATCTGGTCACGCGGCACCCCGGTGATCTTCTCGGCCCAGGCCGGCGTGTAGGGCAGGTCATCGTCAAAGGTCTTGGCCGAGTTGCCGTCGCGCAGTCCGCGGTCGAGCCCGTAATTGGCCACGAACAGGTCAAACACGGTTGCAACCAGGGTATCACCGTCGGTCAGCTTGACAGTCCTGGCCGGTACCGAACGCACCAGCACGCTGTCATGATCCGTTCCTTCGAAATGATCGTGTTCGCGATTACCGAAGTACGGGAAGGCGACCGGTGCGGCCTCGTCATGATGCTCATCAAGGATGAGGCTCATGGCAAGCTCGACATCTTTCCCCTTCCCGTCCCTGGCCTCCAGATTCCACTTGCCTTGCTCGCCCCAGCGGAATCCTACGGAGCCGTTTGGCGCCACCAGTTTCCTGGTCTTGCCGTCAATTGCGACTGTCTTCCAGTCAGGATTGTTCTTCTCGCCAAGCGCGCCCCTGATATCGGATGCCCGCACCAGCCGGTCCGGCACATAATTGCCGTCCTTCTTGACCAGCTTCACCAGCATCGGCATGTCGGTGTAGCGGCGGCAGTAGTCTTCGAAATATTCTGCCTGGCGGTCGAGATGAAACTCGCGCAGGATCACATGGCCGATGGCCATGGCGAGCGCTGCGTCGGTACCCTGTTTGGGATGCAGCCACATGTCGGAAAACTTCGCCGCCTCGGAATAGTCCGGCGATACCACGACCGACTTGGCGCCCTTGTAGCGGGCCTCGGTGTAGAAATGCGCATCAGGCGTGCGGGTCTGCGGCACGTTCGAGCCCCACAGCATCAGGAAGCCGGAATTGTACCAGTCGGCGCTTTCCGGCACATCGGTCTGCTCGCCCCAGGTCATCGGCGAGGCCGGCGGCAAGTCGCAGTACCAGTCGTAGAACGACATGCACACACCGCCCATCAGAGACAGGTAGCGCGAGCCTGCAGCATAGGAGACCATGGACATTGCCGGGATTGGGGAGAAACCGATAACCCGGTCAGGCCCCCACTTTTTCACCGTGTAGGCGTTGGCAGCCGCGATGATCTCGTTGACTTCTTCCCACTTGGCGCGAACGAAACCGCCGTGGCCGCGCACCTTGATATAGTCCTGGCGCTTTTGCGGGTCTTCCTGGATGGCGGTCCATGCCGCAACCGGCGTACGGACCGCACGTTCCCTGCGCCACTGCTTCAGCAGCCTGGCACGCACCAATGGGTATTTGACCCGGTTTGCGGAGTACATGTACCAGCTGTAGCTGGCCCCGCGCGAACATCCGCGCGGTTCATGGTTGGGCAGGTCGGGCCGGGTGCGCGGATAGTCGGTCTGCTGGGTTTCCCAGGTGACGATGCCGCCTTTCACATAGATCTTCCATGAGCACGAGCCGGTGCAGTTGGCGCCATGGGTTGAACGCACAATCTTGTCGTGCTGCCAGCGTTTCCGGTAGCTGTCTTCCCACGAGCGGTCTTCATTGGTGGTGACACCATGACCGTCAGAGAAGGTTCCCGTGTTCTTGCGGGCCAGGAAGTTGAGACGGTTGAGCAGGTTACTCATTTTGGTTTTCTCCAGTCTGTTCGGTGGGGCGGCGTTCTGACACGCCGCCGGCTACTCGGTTCAGATCACGGGTTTTGCACGTAGGCGTTCTTGCGCAGGTAGAACCACCAGTTGATTGCGATGCACAGCGTGTAGAAGACGGCGAAGCCGTATAAGGCCAGCTCCGGTGTCGCGAGCTTGATCTGCTCGCCCAGCACCTTCGGGATAATGAAGGCGCCGTACGCCGCTACTGCAGAAGTCCAGCCGAGAACCGGGCCCGCCTGTTCCTTGTCAAACACCACCGCAATGGTGCGGAAGGTCGAGCCGTTGCCGATACCGGTGGCGGTGAACAGCACCAGGAACAACAACAGGAACGGAACGAAGTACTGTTCAGGTGTTGCCGACGCATAAGCCTGCTTCATGAAGTAGGCGACGCCCAGCGCACTGGCCACCATGACCACCGATATGATCTGGGTGACTTTCGCGCCACCGATCTTGTCGGAGATCATGCCACCGAGCGGCCTGATCAGCGCCCCGATAAACGGGCCCATCCAGGCATACATCAGGGCGCTTGGACCATTCGGGTTTGCTGTGTCATGGGTCAGGACACCGTCGACCACGACATGCTGGAAGCCGAAGATGACCTTGATCGCCAGGGCAAAGGCTGCCGAATAGCCGATGAACGATCCGAACGTCATCGTATAGATGATGGTCATCGCCCAGGTATGCTTGTTGCCGAATATCTTGTACTGGCGCGTCAGGTTGCGGCCAATCTGGCCGGGGATCAGTTTCAGCAGAATAACGGTTGCCGCAATAACCAGCGGAAGCACGATCCACTTCGACACGTTCAAGCCTGACCCGCCAACGCTTTCCGGCAGCATGAACCACAGCCCGCAAGCGGCTGTAACCATGCCGATCAGCAGCATGAAAGTGATGGTCGCAAAGGCGCCGAGCGGATTGGAGATGTTTGGCGAAACGTGCTCATCGCGGATGTTGTTCATGCCGAACCATCCGGCGACCGCCAGCGGGATCAGGAAAACCAGCCAGATGAAACCTGCATTTTGTATGTAGGTTTCGGTGCCGGCAGGAATTTTGCCGATCAGCGTGCCGCTGGTGTTCTGCAGGATCATGGCTTCACCGCCGAATATGCCGATCGTCATGACAAGCGGCACCAGGATCTGCATGGTCGTGACCCCGAAATTGCCCAGTCCGGCATTCATGCCCAGCGAATAGCCTTGTGTCCGCTTGGGAAAGAAGAAGCTGATGTTTGACATGGATGAGGCGAAGTTGCCGCCACCAATACCCGACAGGAAGGCGAGTATCTGGAAGTGCCACAACGGTGTGCTGGGATCACTCAGTGCCAGTCCGGCTCCAACGGCTGGGATCATCAGCAGCGCAGTGGTGAAGAATATCGTGTTGCGCCCGCCTGCAATGCGGATGAAGAACGTGCTGGGTATCCGCAAGGTTGCGCCGGTGAGGCCGGCAATGGCTGCGAGCGTGAACAGTTCGGATTTTTCAAATGGAAATCCGAGGTTCAGCATCTGAACCGTGATAATCCCCCAGTACAGCCACACGGCAAAACCGCACAGCAGGCTGGGAATGGAAATCCACAGGTTCCTGTTGGCAATTTTCTTGCCTTCCTTTTCCCAGAAGGCCTCGTCTTCCGGATTCCAGTTGCGAAGATCTTGTCCCACGTCTCTCTCCTGTTTCGGTGCGGGCGGTGAAGCACCCGCTCAATCTGTTCACCGGGAAAATCCGGCATGTGCTCTGGAAGCAGGCCGCCCGTGGCGGCCTGCGACAGTGTTGTTATTCGGCAGGTTTCAGATCGCCTGCGGTCGCTTTGCCCTGTTGGGATGCCTTGGGCTTGCCAAGAGGTTTCTCAGGCACATCCGAGAGATACTTCTCGGCTTCCAGGCCAGGATGACGGGCCCGTTCCATGCGACGGATGGCGATATGCATCCAGATGGTGGAGACGGCGACCAGCACGAACATCAGCATGTAAGGGGCCGTCCATACGCCGGTATAGTCGAGCAGGATGCCGAACGAGATGGGCAGGACGAAACCGCCCAGACCGCCGATCATGCCGACCAGGCCGCCAACCGAACCCACATGGTGCGGGTAGTAGACGGGAATGTGCTTGTAGACGGCTGCCTTGCCGAGGCTCATGACAAAGCCAAGTACCACCGTCAGCGCGACGAAAATCGAAACACTCAGGCCAATGTCGAAGGTGATCGGGCCTTCAATGCCCTGCACCACATAGCTGGTATCGGGATAGCTCATCACGAACAGGCAGCCGAGCGAGACGAAGAAAGTCAGGTACATCACGAAGCGCGCACCCCATTTGTCCGACATCCAGCCGCCAAGGGCACGGAACACCGAACCCGGCAGTGAATAAAGTCCGGCCAGCACGCCTGCTGTTGTCAGCGGCAAACCGTAAGCACCCACGTAATAGCGCGGCAGGAAAGAAGCCAGCGCGACAAAGGCGCCGAACACGAAGAAGTAATAGGTCGCAAACCGCCAGACCTGAATGTCTTTCAGCGGTGCCAGTTGTTCCGCGGCCGATACTGCCTTGCTGCCGGTCTTCTTGCGGCTGGCCTGGGCCGGGTCATCCTTGGCCAGGACATAAAACAGTACTGCGGTAATCGCCAGCACTATGGCGTAAACCCGTGCCGTACCTTCCCAGCCGATTGCAACCACCAGGAACGGCGCCGCAAAGTTGGTAACGGCTGCACCAACATTGCCTGCTCCGAATATGCCGAGAGCAGTGCCCTGGCGTTCCTTTTCAAACCATTGCGAGACATAAGCCACACCGACAATGAAAGACCCGCCGGCAAGGCCGAGCCCGAGGGCGGCCACCAGGAAGACTTCATAGGTCTGTACCGACGTCAGCAACCACACGGCCACGGCCGTAACCAGCATCTGCAGCGGAAACATCAATCGCCCGCCGAACTGCTCGGTCCAGACACCAAGGAAAATGCGGCTGACCGATCCTGTCAGGACAGGTGTCGCGACCAGCAGGCCAAACTGCGTATCCGACAGGCCGAGATCCTGTTTGATCTTGACACCGATAATCGAGAATATCGTCCACACTGCAAAGCATACCGTGAACGCAAATGTGCTCAGTCCCAGTGCCCGGTACTGGTCCGGGCGAGTGACGCCATCAAGCGTGTGCATTGATCCAACCCCTCATGGTTTGCACGGGATTTTCGCCGTGCAGACTGGTTAAAGACGGGATCAGGGTTGGCAATTGCGCGCTTGCCGGGTTGATCTATGTCAAGGATTTCAGCGGCCGATAGCCAAACAACTGTCTGTGGTGCACAAAACAAGATGGCCGCAAATATCGGTCAAGAAAGCGAATTGCGATGACGCGTCAGGCTTGCTACTTTGATCAATTGTAGTCTTGATATTTATCAAGGAGAGGGAATGTGCGAGCGACTGATTTGCCGGAAGTCAGGGCATTGGGCCTGTTCAGCAGCATGGAGGAAAAACACTTCGATGCGCTGATGGAGGTCGCCTATCTGCAAACCTTCCCGCCGCAGCTTGACCTGATTGCCGAAGGCGATGTTGCCGACTTTCTCTATATCGTCGTGGAAGGATCAGTCGAGCTGTACGCCCGCTCCAACGGACGGGAATCAACCATGGGCCTGGTACGTCCGGTCGGCACCTTCATTCTGGCCGCCGTACTAAAGGATGCGGTTTATCTCATGTCGGCCCGCACCGCGCAGCGCTCGAAGATCCTGCTCATACCCTCGCAGAACATTCGCCAGGCTTTCCAGCAGGATGCCGAGTTTGCCCGCGCCATCGTCCAGGAACTGGCAAGCTGCTATCGCGGCGTGGTCAAGGAGCACAAGAACCTGAAGCTGAGAACGGCGGTCGAGCGTCTGGCCAACCGGCTGTTGCGCTATCACAACGACCAGGGTGGCAACGGGTCGCTTGAATTGCCGCACGACAAGCGCACGCTGGCATCTGCCCTGGGCATGACACCGGAAAATCTGTCGCGCGCCTTCAATACGCTGAAGCCTTACGGCGTGGAGGTAGAGGGATCGACCATCAGGCTGGCTGACGTGAAAGCGATGGAAACGCTGGCAAAGCCGAACCCGCTGATTGATGACCGCAAGACCTGAGCGTTTACTTCGCCTCTTCCAACCGCTCAAACGCGGAAACGACCATGCGCGCTATTGCAATATCCTGCGCCGCGATTCCGGTCAGGTCTGCAATGGTGATCTGGTCGGCCGCTGTCCGGCCCGGCTTGCGCTGGTCCAGCACCTCTCCAAGTTCGGCCAGCCGGTCGGGTCCAACCAATCCGGCGCGCGCGGCCGTGGCGACTTCGCCATGATCCAGGCATTGTGATCCGAGATCGACAATGAGCAGGTCTGCCTCTGCGACCAGTTGCGTGTCCAGTTCCTGCTTGCCGGGCGCATCCGCGCCTATAGCGGTGATATGTGTGCCGGGCTGAACCCAGCCATGCTGAATGACCGGTGCGGTCGAAGCAGTGGTGGTGATGACAACATCTGCATTCCGGCAGGCATCCTCCAGGTCTTCCGTGACTTCAGCCCACAGCCCCGAAGCCGCAAGTTCCTTGACCACTGCAGCCGCTTTTTCCGTTGCGCGTCCCCACACCAGAAACTCCAGCCGACGATCCGGCATCAGCCTGGCATGTGCTTCGGCCTGCTTGTACGCCTGAACACCGCTTCCGACGATGGTGACCCGTTCGGCATCCGGCCTGCATAACAGGCGGGTCGCGATTGCCCCGCCAATTGCTGTCCGGAAATCCGTCATGCACATTTCATCATGCAACACGGCTTTCACGGCACCGGTATGAGCACTCAGCACCAGCGAAATGCCATTTCCACTGGGCAGGCCGCGGGCCGCATTACCATAGAACCCGGTCGCGACCTTGATCACGAACACCTCATCTCCTTCGACATGCCCGTATTTGATATGGCAGTCTCCGTCATGGTCGGGAAACACGATATGTCCAACCGGCGGCAGGTTCACCTTGCCAAGACTGGAAGCCCGGTACGCGTCCTCGATCAACCCTGCTGCGTGATCATACTCCAGCAAGGCTTCAATCTGACGGCGTGTAAGACTGATCATTGTCGCCTCCCCTCCCCTGCTATCGGTCATGCCCGACATTGCCATGTTGCCGATCGTTTCCGGCATCTATAACAACATCTTCGATACGATCAAAACACAGGCGAACCACAATGACGACGTTGCCGGACTTCAGACTGGAAACACATTTCTCCAAGTGGGAGTTTCATGCCAAATACCACATGACCGCATCGGACGCCGAAAGCATCTCTATGCGCGAGCTGCTGGCGATGGCGACACCTGCCGAACGCGAGGAGTTCGACAGTCTTTGGCTGGGTTACACCGAGACTTTTGGCGCTCCCGACCTGCGCGAAGCAATCGCGTCTACATTCGAAACCCGCAAAGTGCAGGACGTGCTGTGTTTTGCCGGTGCCAGCGAAGGCATTTTCGCCGCCAACACGGTAATCCTGGACAAGGACAGCCACGCGATTGTCGTCACGCCCAATTACCAGTCCCACGAAACCCTGCCGGTGGCTATTTGCGCCGCAACCGGTGTGCCGCTTGATCCCGATGACAACTGGTCGCTGGACATCGACCGGGTTGCGGATGCCATTCAGCCGAACACCAGGCTGGTGACGATCAACTTCCCCCATAATCCCACCGGCGCGATCCTGCCGCTGGATCGGTATAAGGCGCTGATTGACCTGTGCCGCAAAAACGGCATCTACATTCTGCACGATGAGATTTTCAACGGGCTGGGACGCACCGGTACCGAGCACCTGCCCTTGATCGCCGATGTGTACGAGCGCGGGCTGTCACTGGGGGTCATGTCGAAATCCTACGGCCTGCCGGGCCTGAGGATCGGCTGGATTGCCTGCCAGGACGTTGAACTCACCAGCAAGATGGAGCGCATGAAGCATTACCTGTCCATCTGCAACTCCGGCCCCAGTGAGCGGCTCGCCAAAATTGCGCTGAACAACCGCGCCCGGTTGCTGGCAAGAAACTGCGCCATCGTCGATGAAAACCTGCCTAAGTGGGAGGCCTTCTTCGCCCGCTATCCGGACCTGTTTGACTGGCAGGCGCCCGATGGCTCCTGCATGGCATTTCCACGCTACAAGGGCGCTGACGGCGTTGAGAACTTTATCCGCTCGCTGGTGGAGGAGAGCGGCGTCCTGCTGCTGCCCGGCAGTATCTACAATTCACAGCTGGGCGAGACACCGACTGACCGCTTCAGGCTTGGCTATGGCCGCAACGGGCTCGATGAGGGACTGGCCGCGTTGGATGCCCACATCATGCGCAACCGCGGATGACGACGCAGTAACACAGATATGGCAGCTGCAGGTACAACGGAAGACCTGTTCACCGCGATCCGGCACTCAACCGATCCAGCCGGATGCGGTGGCGGTGATCGGTCAGCCGCCAGACACTGCCAAACACGGCACCCAGAACCCCGAGCCCGGTTGCGCCTGCGATCATGAACATGATCAGGATCTGGTATTTTACCGCCTCCTGCGGGTCGACACCTGACAGTATCTGTCCTGTCATCATGCCCGGCAACGACACCACGCCTGTGGCCGCCATGGCGTTGATGATAGGGGTGAACCCGCTGCGCAGCGAGCGGCGGACGCACGGCGCGACCGCCTCCCAGCGGGTTCTTCCCAGCAGCAATTGCGCTTCTATGGCGGTTCGTTCGCGGTAGACGGTGCTGTGCAGCGTATCCAGTCCCAGGCTGACGCCGGTCATGGTGTTTCCCAGCACCATACCGAACAAAGGCAGGGCAATTTGCGGCGTCCACCAGGGTTGCGGCTCAATCTGTATCGCCAGCACGCAGGCCGTGACGATTGTGCCGGCAAACATCATGGACGTGGCGCCAAGCCCGTAACCCCAAAGTCCCGTGAGTCGCCGTTCCTGGCGCACCCGGATTTCGCGGCCGGCAAACGTGATCATGATGGCGGCGATCAGCAGGGTAAGCAGGGCCGAGGATGCGGCAAACACTGCCTTGAGCACCAGCCCGACCATCAGCAATTGCACGATCATTCTCAGGCTGGAAAACAACAATTGCCGTTCCAGGCCCAGCTTCAGGGCGAAAGAACATAGTGCGTTCAGTATCAGGAACACCGATGCGCCCACCAGATCGAGGTATGACAGTGAAATATAACTGCTCATGGCGTTTCACCGGTTTCGGTATGCAACCGGCCACCCGCCATCCGCATCGACCTGTCAGCAAGGCGCCCGGCCTGTTCCGGATCATGGGTGACCAGCAATACGCAGACATCTTTCGCCAGCTGCTGTCTGATCAGGCTCTCGACAGCACCGGTCATGTCCGCATCCAGCGATGCGGTTGGTTCATCCAGCAACAACACTCTCGGCCCGGTCTGCAAGGCACGGATGATACCCAGCCGGTGCCGCTCTCCGGTCGACAGGCGGTTCACATCCCAGTCCATCGCATCTTTCAGATCGACAGCCTCAAGCAGGTGGTCCAGATCACCGCCGGCATCAAAATGGTCACGCACACCATCTGCCCACCATCCGGTCTCGGCGGGCACGAATGCCACCTGCCTGCGCCACTCCCACGCCGGCATCTCCTCGCGCGATTGTTCGTTCAGGTATACCTCGCCCTGATTGGGATCAAGGTCTGCGATCGCACGAAACAACAGGGATTTACCGGATCCCGAAGCCCCCTGAATGGCCAGGCACTCACCGCAAGCAACGCTTACGCTGACGGGGCCAACATGTCTGGTGCCGAGGTCAACGGTCTTGAACAATAGACGGGCTCGCTTTGTTGCTGGTGCGCTTCCATCACAGCATAGTTTACGTGCCTGCTACAGCAAGGCGTCCGCTTGAACTGCAGAAAGCCGAGGACGGTTAATGCGGCACAGACATTACGAGTTATCACTCATGACGAACTTGGGCCACACAATACAGCAGCACACATACAGGAAGGCCTTCGCCATCCGGTCACAATTGGTCCGCTCCGCATCCACCTGCCACAACAGGGACAACCGGTCGTCTCCGTGCTCGAACCACAAGACGAGCAACAGCACAAACCCGCTTAGAACCGCAATACCGCTCAGCGGATAGATATCGAACACACCAAAGTGCTTGAAAACACGGCTTCCGATAAGCAACAAGCCACCGTACAGGGCATACTTCCACACCATGAAATACAGTATCCCACTCGGCACGGTCGGCATCTGAACTCCTTCCTGCAGTCAGCTGAAACACGCCAGCAGGCTACACGCACCCTCCTGTTACAGATATATGTCTCCAACCCTCAAGAACAATGGGCTGCCGGGAGGTGTTGGAATCAACGTTCACTCTGTGTGCTTGCAGTGTCATTCCATATCACCACCCAGGCGGGCACAATTTGGCCTGCCGCAAGTCTCGCGAGAACCGCCCGACAGCGAAACGCACCCGGAAACCGGCAATCAGATAAGTTCCGGATCAGCCATGATCTCGACCAGGGCCGGTCCATTGTAGCCCAGGGCTTTTCGGATAGCCGCTTCCAGGTCCTTCGCGTCACTCACTTTCGACCCGTGACCGCCGCACAGTTTGGCAAATGCGGCAAATGACGGATTGTGCAAGTCGGTTTGCCAGACCGGCCACTCACCAGCGCGCTGCTCCTTGCTGATTTTGCCCAATTGTCCGTTGTGCAGCAGGATATGGGTGACATCCATCCCGTACTTCACCGCCGTGGTGAAATCCATCGGGTATTGGCCAAAGCCGCCGTCACCGGATACGGAAATGACTTTTCGCCCTTTGAGAGCCGCAACATCCTGCGTGGCCGCCCATGCGCCCATTCCGGCGGGAAAGCCGAACCCGATGGAGCCCAGATACCCCGACATCAGCACCCGCTGGCTGCCCTTGGTTTCGAGATAACGCCCAAAGGAATAGGTGTTGTTGCCCACATCCACCGCAAAAATGGCATCATCCGGCGCGACACGGCCCAGAGCATCGAAAATCGCAAACGAATGCACGCCTTCGCCGTGTTCTTCAGCCAGGCGGCGGTGTTTTTCGTCGCGCCACATGCGCCAGCGATCTGCCAGTTCGTTCAACTGGTCGGTTGCGCCTGACTTCACCCGTCCCTGCATCGCACTGCAAAACGCGCCGATGTCTCCCCACACCGGCAGGGTGACACGGTGAAATTTGCCCAGTTGCATCCGGTCATGATCGACCTGGATGATTGTCTTGCTTGGCGTGATGCCGGTGTGATTTGAAAAGCTCGTCCCCAATGTCAGCACCAGGTCGGCCTCGTTCAGGAACCAGCTCGCAATAGGTGTGCCCGACCTGCCCATGACACCGCCGGCATTGGGATGGTCGTCCGGGATAAAGCCCTTGGCCTTGAACGTGGTCATGACCGGCAGGCCCATCTCCCCGGCCATGGCGACAACCTGGTCGCGGGCCGGAAAAGCCCCGTGACCGACCACCAGGATCGGGCGCCTGGCTTCCGCGATCATCTGTGCTGCCTGCTCGATGTCAGCCTCCTGCGGCTGGATTCCCTGCCGCGACACGCGCCCGGACGGCCCGGATGCAGGTTTCGAAGACGGCAGCGTCTGGACATCATCGGGAAAGATCAGATGAGCCACATCCTGCTCGACGATTGCCGTCTTGCAGGCCAGCGACATCAGCTCGGCATGGTTTGAACTGCTCAAGACCGGTTGCGAGAAGGCCGACACCGCCTGAAACGCCGACCTCAGGTCGATGTCCTGAAACGCGCCCGCGCCCAGAACCTGGGTTTGCACCTGCCCGGTCAGTGCAAGGACAGGTGCCCGGTCGACCTTTGCATCCCACATGCCGGTCATCAGGTTGGTGGCACCCGGTCCTGCAATGGTCAGGCAGGCTGCGGGCTTGCCGGTCAGCTTGCCATAAGCGGACGCCGCAAATGCCCCTGCCCCTTCATGGCGGATGCCGTAATACTTCAGGCGCTTGTCTTCAACCGCCAGCCGGATGGCATCCGACAGGCCGAGGTTCGAATGCCCCACCATGCCGAACACCGACTGCACACCCCAGTTCGTCATTGTCTCGACCATGACGTCGGTAACTGTGGTTTCGCGGGGAGGTTCTGCCTCAAGGCCGATGAATACCTCGCCGTCGCGCAGTTCAACCGGATACATCTGCTGGCCGCTGTCTTCATGTCCACCGGGCGGTTTACCGGTCAGCGGATCAAAGTCCCAGCCGTGCCACGGACAGCGGATCCAGCTTTTGCCGCCTTCGCCTTTTTCGATTGCGCCCTCGCCGAGCGGGCCGTTCTGGTGCGGACAATGATTGTCCATTGCCGACCACTGGCCATCGAAATGCACCAGGCAGATGGAAGTGGTCCGTGCTGTTACGGTTTTGACGCGGCCTTCAGGCAGGTCCTTGGCCAGTCCTGCGGAATACCAGTCGAGTTGCTGTTTGGTCATTGCTGTGCTCCCTTACGCCGCGCCGCCGAAGGTCACGCCGGAAACATCGGCCATGTCCTTTTTCCATGTTGTCAGGTCGTCCTGATTGAACTTGCTCAGATGGTCATGACCGCAGGCGCGGGCCATGACCTGCATCAGCTCCACGCTCGCCTCAAAGAAGTTGCTCAGTTGCCGGGCAGAATTTTCAACGATTATGCGGCTGGCCAGGTGGGGTTTCTGGCTGGCAATGCCAACCGGGCAATTATTGGTATGGCACGCCCGCATGGCGATACAGCCGATTGCCTGCATGGCCGCGTTCGATACGGCAATCGCGTCCGCGCCCATGGCCAGGGCCTTGATGAAGTCGGCCGGCTTGCGCAGTCCGCCGGTAATGACCAGGCTGATGTCATCCCTGCCCTGTTTGTCGAGGTGCGCACGCGCCCTGGCCAGCGCCGGGATGGTCGGCACCGAGATATTATCCCGGAAGATGATCGGGGCAGCGCCGGTACCGCCGCCGCGCCCGTCGAGAATAATATAGTCGACACCAACCTCCAGCGCCGCATCGATGTCCTTCTCGATATGTTGGGCCGACAGTTTGTAGCCAATCGGAATACCGCCTGTGCGCTCGCGGACTTCATCGGCAAATTCCCTGATCTGCTGAGGCGAAGTCCAGTCCGGAAACCTGGGTGGCGAGATGGCATCTTCACCTTCTTTCAGTCCGCGCACCTCGGCAATCTTGCCCTTGACCTTCTTGCCCGGCAGATGGCCGCCGGTTCCGGTCTTGGCGCCCTGCCCGCCCTTGAAATGAAACGCCTGCACTTTGGCCAACTTGTCCCAGTCGAAGCCGAAACGGCCGGATGCCAGTTCGTAGAAATAACGGCTGTTGGCGGCCTGTTCTTCCGGCAGCATGCCGCCTTCGCCGGAACAGATGCCGGTACCAGCCATCTCAGCCCCCAGGGCCAGGGAAACCTTGGCAGGCTCCGACAGCGCGCCAAAAGACATGTCCGACACGAACAGGGGTATCTTCAGGTGCAGCGGCTTTTTTGCCTTGGGGCCAATCACCACATCGGTACCGACAGCATCATCATCAAGCAGCGGCGCTTTCCACAACTGGGCGGTAATGAGCTGAATGTCGTCCCAGGTCGGCAACTCGTCACGCGGCACGCCCATGGCGTCCACCGCGCCGTGATGGCCCGTCTTTGACAAACCGTCGCGCGCGTATCGCTGGATCAGGTTGTTATAGGGTTCCTCGGCCGTGCCATGTGCAGTATCAGCATAAAGCCCGAGATAAGCTTCCCGGTTGAACGGCTGCGGGTTTTTCAGCGCCCATTCGGCAACCTCGTCTTCATCGATGAAAACGTCGTCACCGTCTGTCCAGGACGCAAATTTCGGCAGCACCTCGTCATTGGCATAGGCCGACACACCGCTGTCCAGCCGGTAATCCCAGTTGTGCACCCCGCAGATCAGGTTGTCGCCACGCACGAAACCGTCAGCCATCAGCGCACCGCGATGCAGGCAGCGCCCGTAGAACACCGACACCGCATCATCTATCCGGACAACCACGAGGTCCACCTCGCCGGATATCGCGTATGCAGGTTTGCGGTCTGCAAGCTCGGACAATTTCGTGATGGCGACTTTTTTCATGATTGAGGCATCCTGTATTGGGTTCAATTGACGTTTGGCGGCTGATGTGTCCGCAGGGGTTTGGCAGATGAGTGGATTGGTTGCGTTTCCGCGCAATCAGTCACCTTGCCCAGTTTTCTCGCATACCATTTGGCTGCCGGCGCGGCGGTTACACCGTGCAACAGTGCGCTGATCCAGACTGCATTGATCGCCAGCATCAGGATCGGTTCGGCCGCTTCGGGACCATTCTGCTGGGCCACCAGCAGGGCAAACAGGGCAGTTGCAAGACCGCGCGGGCCGAACCAGCCGAGAAACAGGCGGGTCATCGCAGAGGTGTCGGTCCTGGCCAGTGACATCCACACCGCCAGCGGGCGGACGATAAACAGGCTTGTCAGAATGACGGCCAGCCCGGCAGCGTCCAGATGGTTCACGGCGGTGGGAACCAGGACCAGCCCAAGCAGGAAAAAGGCGCCCCAGCTCAACATCTGCCCTTCACTTTCGGTGAATTCGTAGATGAACTTGCACTGCCCCTTGACCACATTGCCGAAGGTCAGGCCTCCCACGAACGCCGCAATGAAACCATTACCGCCAATCTGGTTGGCCAGCAGATAGGTCGCAATTGCCAGAGCTATGGCGCCGACGCCTTCATAGACCTCTGATGTGTAATTCTTTGCCTTCGACCACAGCAGCACCCGGCCTCCGAGCCAGCCCATGACAATACCGGCAATCGGCCCCAGTATCAGCTGGGCGGCTGCAAACACCAGCCAGTAAGTTCCGTCTTGCGACACTTCCGCGGACAGCAGGCTGGCGAACAACAACACCAGCGGCAGGGCAAGTCCGTCGTTCAGCCCGCTTTCCACTGTGAGGGTACGCCGCACCCGATCAGGGACAATGGTATTGGAAACAACAGCCTGGCCGAGGGCCGCATCAGTGGGCGCCAGCAGAGCCGCCATCAGCACCACGGCTGCAACCGGCCACCCGGGCAGCAGCAGCCATGCAAATACGGACCCTATCAGCACCGACAGCGGCAGGCCGGTCAGCAACATCCGAATGGGCCAGCCATGATCCCGGCGCAGCACTTTCAGGTCGATCTGCGACGCATCAAGAAACAACAGCAGGATGAGGGCTATCTCTGCGGTGAAATGCAGAATGTGCTCGGCCTGGTCGGCTTTGAACAACCCGCTTACCGACATCAGCGCGCCGAAGGCGATAAACAGCATGGGTGCAGTCAGTGGGGTCGATGCCAGGCGCTTGGCAAGGATCGTGTAACAAGCCGTGACGATGGCGATAATCAACAATGCGGCAGTCATGGTTTTTTGCTTTCAACGTGCGGCAGCTTGCCCTGCGGATAATTGTTGGATGCCGCCGTTCCAAAAGGGTTACAGTGAACTGGATTGTGTCGTTCAGATCAAACATCATGCGCGTGCGGCCCCGCGCGGGGATTGCGAATTGAACCTGCCCGAAAATACAGATCTTGTTGCCAGCGCAGAACAGAAGCCGCAGCTTCTGATTGGCAAGGACAGGGCCGCAACCGAAGCATTCGTCCGCGCCAATCTCGGCTGGATGCTGGCGTTGGCCAGACGGATTGTCAAAGACAGCGCCATTGCCGAAGATGTGGTGCAGGACGCCTTTTCAAATGTCTTCAAAAACCTGGAGACGTTTCGCGGCGAAGCCGCTCTCAAGACCTGGATTCACCGGATTGTCGTCAACCAGGCCCTGATGGCCCTGCGCAAGCAGCGCCGGCTGAATGAACAGCCGATTGATCAATTGCTGCCGGAATTTGACGGTTCCGGCTGCCGCATAGATGAACCGTCCGGGTTGTCCCAACTGGCCCAGACGCCTGAAGCCGTGTTGCTGTCCAGCGACCGCAGGCAGCAGGTACTGGCGTGCATCGACCGGTTGCCGGACAGCTACCGTGTCATCCTGATGCTCAGGGACATCGAGGAACTGTCAACATCCGAAGTAGCCGACATGACCGGCCTGACCGAAGCCAATGTCAAGGTGCGGCTGCACCGTGCCCGCGCCGCATTGAAAAAACTTCTAAGCCCGTTGTTCGAAGGAGCAGCCTTATGAAGATCATGCCCACCTCAGTCCGCCAGCGCATCAGAAGCATCATGTTCAAGCTGCCACTGATGATCACCTGTGCCGAATTCGAGGAATTCATTCTCTCCTACCTCGATGGCAGCATGAGCAACAGGCAGCGGCGCATTTTCGAGTTTCACCTGGCCGTCTGCCGGGAGTGCCGGGATTACCTGGCTGCCTACCGGTCGGCGATGACCGTGACCCGTGATGTTCTGGACGCCCAGACCACCGAGACACTGGCGGATGTTCCCGAGGACCTGGTCAGCGCCGTGCTGGCTGCCCGGACACCGCAGGATCGCAAGTAGCGGTTGTAACAGTTTACCGCGGTGACAGTGGCGTCTCCTGGTAGAGCCGTTGCACCCACTTGCCGTCGCGCAGCACCCAGATCTGGGTCGCCAGCACACGCTCAGGCAAGGTCTTGCCACGAAAAGTGCCCTGGTTTTCCACGAAATAGGTGCGCATGTAGACACCCGGCCCCAGCTTGACCAACTGGTGATCCTCGATCCTGGCTGACCGGATATCAAGATTCCTGATCGCGTCCGGAAGATATTCGCTCACCGGACTGACACCGGTATAGGTGGTCACTACGAGGTGATCGGGCGCGAAAAAGGTTTTAATCTCGTCAAAATTCTGTCTCGCGAAGGCAGCTCCGATTTCATCAATCGCCTTCTGGATCGGGCCTGGAGAACTGGCCTGCACTGACACCGGCATGGTGACGGCAACTCCTGCGCAGAATGCACCGGTAATGGTAGCACGTCGAAAAAACCTCTTCATGGACTGACCTCGTTTCTGAATTTACCTGCTCAGTGAGCAGAGCCTGCAGGAGCCGGCACACCTTCAATAACGACATTTACGCACGCCACCTTGCCGCAAGTCACCGCACGCGACAACGCGTCATCCAGATCGGCAAGATCGGTAACGTACTCGCCATGACCGCCCAGTGCCTTGACCGCCTCGTCATAGCGCGCATCGCTCAACTGACACCCGATCAGCCGGTCTGGTCCGTAATCACGCATCTGGATAAGGTGTTCGGCATTCCAGCGCCCGTCATTGCCGATCACCACGACAAACGGCGTGTTTGCCCGCACCGCCGTTTCAAATTCAGCCAGGTGGAAACCAACGGTGCCGTCTCCCATCAGGGCGAAGACGGTAGCGTCGGGCCTCGCCAGTTTTGCAGCCAGCCCGTAACACAGCGCGCCGCCGATAGCCCCGCCCGGGCCGTTGATGATCCTGTAGTCAGCATGTGTACCAGCCTGCGACCATTGCCCGAACTCGCCGCCATCGCTGATAACGACGCTTTCGGCGGCCGAAGCCACATGGCGCTGCACGGCAGCACACAGCTGTGCCGGTGTTATTGCCTCACCTGGAACCGGTTCACCGGCTGGACAGTTTCGTGCTGCAATGTAACCGGTCACCTCACTGCGCCATGCCTCGCGCTCAGCGCCGCCGGAACCCTGTTTCGCCAAAGTCGCTGCCGCAGCTTTCGGGTCTGCATTAATGGCCTGATCCAGGCGATCCCCGAGGTTCAGCCTGGCCCGCTTGCGCTCGTCTGCCTCGGCATCGATCACGATCCACCTGCATGTCGGCAAACACATGTCGGTGCCGCCAAATCCAAGTGAGAAATTCACCGGCTTACCGAGGCTGACAACCAGGTCAGCCTTGGCAACCGCTTTCGCAAAGTCACCCAGCGCGGGATCCTTCAGGCCGCGCGGGCTTTCCATGGCCACCACCGGCGCATCCAATGCAACTGCCAGTTCTGAGAGTTGCTTGCCGCACCGTGAAAAGCTCAGCGCAGGCCCACACAACACCAATGGCGCTGCGGCCGGTTCCAGCGCTTCGATGACAGTGCGCGCATCGTCGGGGTTCAATCCTTGATCTTGTGGCCGGAACACCGGTGGTCCGGGCACCTGCGCACCGGTCGCATCCGCCTCAAGCACGTCAAACGGCAATGCCAGGTGTACCGGCCCCGGCCGACCTGACATGGCAAGCTGGATTGCCTTCACCGTATCACGCCCCAGCATGCTGGGGTCTGTGGCGCGCAGGGAAAGCTTGGTCACAGGCGCCGTCATTGCCACCTGGTCAAGCTCCTGAAACGCCCCGCGGCCATCCTGAACCATGGGCGAGTCTCCGGTCAGGAACAGGACCGGGCTTTCGGACTGGCGCGCGGTATACAATGGCCCAAACGCGTTGGCGGCTCCCGGTGCCGCGGTTACCAGGCATATGCCGATCTCGCCGGTCAGCTGCGCCCAGGCATCTGCCATGAACACGCTCGCGGCTTCGTGACGGGTGTGCACTATCTCGATCTTCACTTCCAGGCACGCGTCATAGACCGGCATAATCTGGTTGCCAGACAACGAAAACACCTTGGTCACACCAGCAGCGGCAAGCGTTTGCGCCAGCAGGTCAGCACCTCTCATGTTTGAATTCCTTTGATCAGGGCTAAAACGTTTCAGGGGTCATTGCCGGTGGGAGCAACTGCCTGCTGTCGCGTGGCCCGGATGCCGGCACGCACGATTGCGAACACGGTGATCGCCGTCAGCGTCCAGAAGAACCAGGTAATGGGCCCGCGGAACAGCACCCACCCGGAACTGCCCGACATCAGCATGGACTGGCGGAAGTTGTCTTCGAGCAACGGCCCCAGGATGAAAGCGATCAGAAACGGCGCCGCCGGAACCTTGTAGCGCAGCATGACGAAACCGACCCCGCCCATGGCAAACATCACGCCGACATCGAATATGTTGTTGTTGACGGCAAACACGCCATAAACGCACAGGATCAGCACCGCCGGAAACAGCACGCCACGTGGAATGTCCGCGACATACTTGAAGCCCCTGATGGCCGCCGAACCGATAAAGAACAAAAACATGGAACTCACGATCAGACCTATGAACAGTCCGTAGATGACGTCCACGTTCAGGACGAACATCATCGGGCCCGGCTGCAGTCCGTGAATCATGAATGCACCCATGATGATCGCCGTGATCACGTCACCCGGTACGCCCAGGGCCAGCAACGGAATGAGCGTTGCTCCCGCGACGCCGTTATTACCGGCTTCCGACGCTGCAACTCCTTCTATCTCGCCGTTGCCGAAATTCTCCTTGTTGGGTGATTTGCGCCGCGCTTCGGAATACGAAAGAAATGCAGAGGGCGCCGCGCCAATACCCGGAATTGAGCCGAGGAAAACGCCAATGAAACTGCCCCGGACGATCGACTTGAAAGACCGCTTGTACTCCTCAAATGTCACCTTGTTCTTGCCGAGGCTTCGGGCGACACCGTCGTGCGAACTGGGATTCCACACCATGCTCAGTATTTCGGGAATGGCAAACAACCCGATCAGCACGGCGATGAAATTCAGGCCGCCCATCATGTTCGGGTTACCGAAGGTGAAACGGTTGGTGCCATAGACAAGATCGAGTCCGATGGTCGCCAGCAGCAGGCCCAGCATCGCCGACAACCCGCCGCGCAGCAGGCTGTCACCGGACACGCCTGCGATAATGGTCAGTGAAAACAGGATCAGCGTGAAAAATTCAGGCGGCCCGAAACTGAGCGCAAACGAGGCCAGGAATCCGGCAAAGAAAATCAGGGCAAGATTGCTGACAAGGTCGGCTGTGCACGAGGCCCACAGCGCCATGCCCAGAGCCTTGCCCGCCTGGCCCTTTTCCGCCATGGGATAGCCGTCCAACACTGTTGCCGACGACGCCGGCGTACCCGGTGTCTTGATCAGGATAGCCGGAATCGAACCGCCGAATATGCCGCCCTTGTAGACCCCGAGCAGAAGCAGTATCCCGGTAATCGGCGTCATGGAAAACGTAAACGGCAGCGTCAGCGCAACTGCCATGGTGGCCGACATGCCGGGAATGGCTCCACCGATTACGCCGATGGCAACGCCCAACGCCAGTGCCAGGAACGCTTCAAGATTGCTGACCAGTTGCAGTCCGGCCAGCAGGCTGTCGACAAAGCTCATGGCAGCCTCACAAAGTCACCTTGCGGTATCGCTACACCGGCAATGTGGGCAAAAAACACATACAGCAGCAACGGGATCAATAGCGCACACACAAGTGCTGCCCGCGGGTGTTTTGTCTTCACCAGGAACGCCGTGGCAGCAAAAGTAACCATGGCAGTCCACACCAACCCTACCCACGGCATGACCAGGACAGTCGCAGTCATGATGACAGCCATGACCGCCAGGCGCCTGAAGGCGGCGGGTCGGTCAGCAACATCAGACACCGCAGGCGTTTCCGATCGCGGCCGGGTAATCGATGTGACGATGAGCCCTGCCCCGATCAGACCGGTAATGGCTGCCAGCACATTGGGCCAGAACAACGGCGACAGGATAATGTTCGGCACATTGCTGGGGCTGGATACCCAGAACGGAATGGCCACTATTATCAGGAACACAGACGTGGCTATGGCGCCGATACCGAGATGTATCTGGATAGTTCTGTCTTCCATGGCCGCCTCCGGTTTGAAAAGACGCCGGGCCTCCAGATCAGCTACTTGGGCTCAGATGAACCCGGGCCGCTCTGAAGGGACCGGCGCCCGTGCGGGCTCTACAGGGAGGAAGATCAGCCCTCGATTCTCATGCCAAGCTCGTCAACCAGGGCGCGGAAAATCGTGTACTGGCCGCGGATGAACTCGTTGGCATCTTTCGGGTTCATCAATTCAATGACGGACCCGCGCGCTTCCATTTTGCTGCGGAAGCCTTCGTCTGCGGTGGCGGTCGCCATCCACGTTCCCCACTTTTCAGCCACCTCGTCAGGCAACCCCGCCGGTCCTGCAATTCCGGTCCAGCCAACCAGCTTTTCCAGCGCCGGTTTGCCAAGATCAGCGGCGGTTGGCGCGTCAAACCCGGCCACAGGCTTGGGTGTCGTAACCATCAGCGGAACCAGCTGGCCGTTGGACACAAAGCTGGCCAGGGCGGACGAGTTCGTGCACAGGAATGTCGCCGTGCCGTTCAGAACCGCAGTTGCGGCCGCGCCACCGCCTTTTTGCGGAATGTGGGTCGCCGCCTCAAGCGGCTTTTCTACACCGAATTCTTTCAGCACCATGGCAGCTGCCAGATGCAACAGTGACCCGACACCTGAAGAACTGTACGCGACACCGCCTCCGTTTACCTTGGCAATCAGTTCGTCCATTGACTTGATGCCCGACGCAGGCGTCACTGCGCAGGCGACCGGATTGATTTCATAGACGGTGACGAAGCGAAAGTCGTCCAGCGTGTAGGGCAAGGTCGCTTTCATCGCCGGGTTGACCGAGTGCGAACCGACACGCGCAAACAACATTGTATATCCGTCCGGTTTTGCGTTTTGCGCGGCAACGGAACCTGTGGCTCCGCCTGCCCCGGTAATGTTGGACATCACCAGCGGTTTGCCGACGGCTGCGCCAAGTGGCTCGGCGATTGTACGTGCAGAAATGTCAGTTGCCCCGCCGGCACCGTAAGGAATGACCATGTTGATCGGACGCTCCGGATACTCGGCCAATGCCGCCGTGGCAGTGATCCCGAGGGCAATCGCCCCAACAAAAGCAGCTTTGGCAAATTTCATTTGTTTCTCCCTCATGGTGCTGTGATTGATGCGTCACGGCTAACGTTATTGCTGGCAGCCAGTCTGGCAACCCATGTTTTATCGAGAAAACATATTATTAAGTCAGCCTTGCACAAAGTGACAAAATATAACATGGACTGAAAGAAAAAATTACGTCAAACACTGTCCATGTCTATTCGCGTATTGAGAACACTCATCGCAGTGGAAGAACACGGCACGTTCAGCGCGGCAGCCGATGCTGTTTTCGTAACCCATGCCGCCGTCAGCCAGCAGATGAAAACCCTGGAGGAAGAATGGGGCCTGGCTGTTTTTGACCGGAGCAGGCGCACTCCTGTGCTGACCCCCACCGGCCGGGCCCTTGTCAGCAAGGCCCGCGAAGTAGTCGCTGCTTATGACGCGCTGGTGCCGTCAGTTCTGGGCGATGACGGGTTGCGCGGAAAACTGACGCTTGGTGCTGTTCCGACCACGCTGACAGGGCTCACGCCCACAGCAATTTCCATGCTCAAGGAAGAGTTCCCCGACCTGCACGTCAGTGTTTATCCCGGATTGACCAATGAACTGCTGCTACAGGTCGAACGGGGAAATCTTGATGCCGCTATCGTTTCCAAACCCAACCTGCTGCCACGCAGGCTGAGCTGGCAGGACATTGCGACCGAACCAATGCAGCTTCTGGCTTCCGCCGAAACCGACAGCGACGATCCTGTCCACCTTCTGCAAAACAATCCGTTCATCCGGTTTTCCAGAAATGCTGTGGTAGGCATGATGATTGAGCAATGGTTGCAGGCCCGGAAAATTGAAGTGAACGACACCATGGAGCTGGAGGGTCTGGAAGCCATTTCCAGCATGGTGCTGCGCAATCTTGGCGTCTCCATAGCACCCAGGAGTTGCGTTCCGTCCATGAACCAGTTGCCGTTGAAACGCCTGTCACTGGGGCCGCATGCGCCGGTTCGGCAATTGGGCCTCATCAGCCGTGACGACAGCGCAAGAACCCGTGTGATTGACGAAATGCATACCAGGCTCCTGACAGCAGTTGCGGCCAACGGCCGGCCGGACAGTTCAACTGACGGGTGAAGCGCATCAATTACCGGTACACGTAGATCGGGCTGGTCCAGGCACGCGTGCCGTCTTCCTGTGTCAGGCGGACATAAATCGGATTGTCGCCGGCCTCTTTCAGATCAATCTTCCGGGTGAACCTGAAGCTGCGATGGTTATTTTCTGCCGGCAGACGATAAACTTTCACAAAACGCGGAAGGTCACCCGAGGCGTCATGGAGGGTGTCTTCAAGACCGATATCTGCAATCGCCTTCTCAAATTTGATCAGCGGGGTATCGAACTTGAGTGTGCCATCGTGCGCATTTTCCAGAACCAGCTCAAAGCCGCCAGAGTTGCCGGTCGTCAGCGCCTTCCAGGAAAGCACATTACCCTCGCGGTCAAGCGTCTTGTCACGGTTCAGGAAATTTATCGCGCTACTGTCGGTGACAGTGTTACCGGAAATCTCGGCGCTGCCGTCCCAGATCACTTCGCGGAAACGGCCACGATATTCCGCGCCTTCCCACTGAACTCTCAGCCGCGCGCCCAGATCATCATCGCCATATGGCCGCACGGTCTCGATCAGGTCCACGCCATTGAAAATATCGACGCGTTCGATCGGCGACGTGGTTTCCAGGGCCACGCTCAGGTTCATTTCACCTGATGGCAGGTGCACGATATCCCCCATCAAGGCTTTGGTTGTGGCAGTGCCCGCAGGCTTGTCAAACAAGGCCGGGTCATCATGGTACATGGTTCCCGTATCGCTGAACGAACCTTCCATATCGATGATCATCCGCCCATTGGCACCGCCAGTGCTGCCGTAATGCCGGCGCTTGCGCATGCAGTCCAGCAGTGATTCCCGGTCCAGACTGTCCATCAGGAAGCAGGTCAGGCCACCAATGGCACCGAACTTGCCGGCACCGGGGTAACTTGCGCCGGGGCGTCCCTTGTGGCCGTCAGAGTTGGCTACAACACCGACCCGGTAGCCCAGCTTGAACGCATCATGCAGAATCCACTCAAAGCTGCCCCAGGAGGAGTGCACTTCAACAGATTTCTCAAACCGGCCGTCATGGGCAACGGAAATGTCTGCATAACGCCCACCGCAGTGGGCATACATCACCACATCCCACTCCTGGTTCTTCGCCAGGTCTTCGAAAAGTTTCTGGCACGTCAGTGCGTCTGTACCCTCGGTATCGCCGCCGTCGATGAGAGCATGCGATGAGCGCCGGATAATGCGGTCGTCGGTTGGAAAGAAGATGTTGCGGTCACCGCCGAGAGATGTGTTTCCCGACCATTCATAACCGGGAAGAGCAACGAACCTGCCCGGCATATCGTGTTTCGCAGTCAGTGCATTCAGCTCGGCCCAGAACTCGTCGGTGATTTGAAAATCGTTCCCCTGGTGTGCACACGCATCCACAAATGCCAACTCACGGGCAAACGTGAAATACTGATCCGCTGATCCGGTACCAATCGTCTCTTCCGATTGCCCGTGCACGTCGCCCCAGAAATGCACCAGATCGGTGTTCTCGACCATCAGCGGGTTCGAGCTGGCAACAATGTTTCCGCCTTCATCCAGAAGACGCACCGCAACTCGCCCGGGATCGGAGACAGTCAATGCCGGAATCTCGAGTTTGAATCGGCCCGGCTTGAGACGCACGGTTTCCGGAAGCCCGTGAATGATCCCGTCGGCTTCAACTGTCAGGTGCGTGTCGCACTTGTCTGAAGGATTACCCCACTTGTCTTCACCCTTGAGTTTCAATGCAAACTCCTCGTTCACACGTCGACGCGTCGGCAATACCGCGACGAACCGCTCCGGAGCGCCGGGAACGATGGAAATCATCGGTTGCACCGGAAGCGGCTGGAAGTTGAACGTGGCAATCGGGTCCACCAGCACCCGGAATTCGAACGTGTCTTCGCAGAAGGTCTGCAGTCGCATGCCGGGGCCGCCCTGGTCGGTGACGCCGAAGCGGATGGTGATGGTATCACCCTCGGTCAGGTATCCTCTGACAACCTTGATCCAGAGCGTGCGGTCCCACGGACGGACATTGGCCTTGGCATCCCAGCGCACCTGCAGGACAGCACCGTTTGAAGCCTCGACCGTAGTGTAGTTGGGACCGGATGGATCATCGAACTGTGGATTGCTCTGGTCGGAAGCGAAGCGAAAACAAACACGCAGGCTGCCGGAGTCGTCGATGCCAAACAGCCCCGCCGTATAGATCAGTGTAAAAGAGGCATTGGAGCCCGCTTCGAACTCGCCATTCGGTGTGATGGTCGCACTTCCCAGCTGCTCTACCGCAATTGCATGACGCACAACGCCACTGTCGATGTCGGCCCAGGGGGTCTCGGACTCGTGAGATGACATAAATCGGTCCTTTGTATTTTCTGTTGTTCGGGAGAAGTCGGTTTGTTCAGTGGTGCCGCAGCAGACGACCACCTTGACCGGAATGTTTAAAGGCAGCGGCAAGCCTGTCGTTTGATCAGCCGATCAGTTCGTCACTCTTGTCGTCGGTTTCGCCGAACCGTTTCAACGTCGCGGGTTTTGTGCCCTCATAGGCCTTGTGCAGGTTTTCAGAAATGCGTTCGTTTTCCCGTTCGAACAGGCAGTTGCCCTCAAGGTCCGATGCCACGATAAACGGCCCCATCCTGTTGCAGCGGATCACCCACATGGCCTGCGCCAGGCCAAGTTCTTCGTTCCAGTGAACCGCTTCGACATTCTCAACCCCGCGCCCCAGCAGCGCACCGGTGCCATAGCCGACCGTGCTCAGATAGATCGCTCCGTTGGGCACAAAATAGCTCTTGTAATCCTTGCTGGTCATACCGCCCTTGCCGATCACCAGCTTGGCGCCGGACTTGGCCAGCCATTCCGGCAGCCATTTGGCAAACCGGAACGATGCGGTTGCCGTCACCGCCCCCATTTCAAAACTGCCGTCCGTGTTGATCCGGGCCGCAGGCGAACAATGAAAGTTCGCCGCACTTTGCGATGGCAGTTCCATCGGAATGTTGGCCTTATCCTCAAGCGCGCGCTTGTAGACACCTTCGCGCGCCGTATACATCAACCCGTCCAGGTAGACGATGTCACCCAGGCGCAGGTCGGCCAGCGCTTCAGCACTCGGCGTCGTGCTCAGGCGGATTTCTCGTGGCTTGCGGGCATTTCCCATTCCACAGTCTCCCGGCGTTGATAATCAGTGAACCATTCAGGGTCGGTGCGGTGTTCCACACGCCCATCGGCGAAAACCCGCGCCACCGCCCGGCGCGATGACAGGCAGAACGCATGCACGGACATCTGCATGCCGCCGGTATGGCAGTAGCCCACCTCAATATGGGTATCGATAACCATGGATTTGCCGACAAAACCCATCGCGCCCATGCCAATGGAATTTCCCAGTTCGGTAAACTCCAGCTCCAGCTCGGCGATCTTCGGGTCGGAGTTCCTGTCGCCCACCGTGCGCAGGCAGGCGGCGCGCTTGCCCAGCACCATGCAGGTATCCTTGCAGCCACCGAGCCCAATACCGATTATCGCCGGCTGGCAGGCCAGGCCGCGCTTGCCGAACGCCACCAGGCTGTCGAGGAAAAACCGCTTGATGCCCTGAATGCCGTCGGACGGAAACAGCATGCGGTAGTCGGTGCCGAACAGGCCGCCCTTGTGCACAGTGATCAGGTCGATCCACTCGCCGCCCGGCTCGTAGGCATATTCAATCTCCGGCGCGCCGATGCCGACATTGTTGTCATGGTCGGTACGCCACAGCGGATGCACCCGGTTGGGCCGCAGCGGCACGCCATTGGTGGCGTTGGCCGTGGCGCGGCGCAAGGCGGCTTCCAGCGCAACCGGACCGCCTTCGACCTGGGTCTCATTGCCCATTTTCACGTACCAGCGCGGCGTTCCGGTATCGCCGCACATGGCGCGTCGGTCTTCCTTGGCCGCCTTGTAGTTTTCCAGCATCGCCTGCAGCACGAATGATGACAGGTCGCCGTCTTCGACACTGGCCGCAGCCTTCAGGCCTTCCAGATAGTCGTCCGGGATTTCAATGGCCGCCTTGTCCATCAGTGTCTCGGCCGTTTTCTGGATCAGATCAATCGGGATCATTGCGCAGCCTCCACCAGTGTTTCCGGCTCGCCGTCAGGCAATATGGTTTCGCCGGGTCTGACGATTGTAAACTGAACTGCCTCACGGACCACATCAACTTTGTCTGCCTGCTTCCGGGCAACCGTGAAATATGAGCTTTCCATCGTGCCGGTGTCGGGAAAGTCTTCGCGGTGATGCGCACCACGGGAGTTCTCGCGGGCCAGTCCGGCTGCGGCGATCACGTCCGACACGTCGCACAGGCTCGCCAGGTTCAGCCAGTCATGCCAGGTCAGGTTGAACGCCAGGTTATCCGATGCCACACCTGTCTCGCGCAGTTCCGATTTTATCTCCGAGATCCGGCGCGCACCGCGTTTCATGCCGGTTGCCGTACGCAGCACGCCAACATCGTCCCACATGGTTTCCTGCAGCTCATGACGCAGTCGCTGCACATTGCCGGGGCTTTTTGAAAACGGCAGTTGCGCCCGCTCGATTTCCGCAGCCAGCACTGCTTCATCGGGATCACGCAATGCGCTCATGTTCCGGATATCGGCGCCCATCACATCGCCGGCAACACCGCCATAAACGGTTGAATTGGCAACTCCATTGCCACCCAGCCGGTTGGAACCGTGCGCGCCACCAGCATCTTCTCCGGCAACATAAAAGCCTTCCAGTTCGGTACGCGTATCTTCATCGACCACGACACCGCCCATGAAATAGTGCGCCGTCGGCACGACTTCGACCAGGCCTGCTGCCAGGTCAAAACCGCTGTCTTCGCAACGCTTCACCATGCCCTTGAATTTCTTGCGCACAGTATCAGGTCCAAGATGGCTCATCGAAATATAGACGCCGCCGTTTTTGGACGAGTTGTTCTTGCGCATCTCCGAGTAGATACTGCGGCTGACGACATCCCGGGTGGCGCGCTCACCCAGGTCATCATAGTCGAACATGAACCTTTGTTCGGCGCCGTTGAGCAACTGTCCGCCGGCTCCGCGCAGGCCCTCCTCCAGAACGGTGCCGGTCATCTTGGTGTGATCTCCCGCCAGCAGGCCGGTGGGGTGGAACTGCACCATTTCCATATCGCGCAGGGGCAGTCCGGCGCGCAAAGCCATGGCAAGCCCATCCATGGTCTTGTCGCCGGACGGTGTGTTGTATTTGTACATGGTCGGCCCGCCACCGGTGCCCATCATCACCGCCTTTGCCCGTACAAAGCGGAATTTGCCGGTCCGCATGTCGATGAACAGCACACCTGCGATGGCCGAACCGTCCTTTGTCGGGATCAGCCCGATGGCGCGATGCTCCTGCAGTTTTTCAACGGGCCGGCTGAGCACCTGTTCCATCAGCCGGTTGATGATTTCAATACCGGTCAGATCGCCCTTGTGAACGGTTCGGTCGGCGGTCTGGCCCGCGAACGCCTTCTGGTGCAGCGAGCCGTCCGGGTTGCGGTCAAAGAAGCAGCCCACTTCATTTTCCAGCTCACGGATCCGCACCACTGCCTGTTCACACAGTTTCCAGGCCATATCCTGGTTGGGCAGCCACTTGCCGCCGTTGATTGTATCCATGAAATGGCGTTCAACCGTGTCGCCGCCTCCGAGCGCCACATTGTAACCGCCCTGCACCATGCGGGTGCAGCCGCATTTGCCGATAAGGCCCTTTACCGCGATGGTGATCTTGGTGCCAGGCGCGGCTGACTGTTGTGCATGCAGGGCCGCAAACATGCCGGCGCCACCAGTGCCCAGGATCAGGATATCGGTGTCATGGCGTTCAATTGGGCTGGTCGAATTCATGTCTATATCGCCCTCAGCAGAAACACACCGGAGATCAGGAACGAGACCGCCGCCGCCCCGGCCGCAAGTGTCTTCTGCCGGTCTGACCAGGGCAGCCACTCGAGCGCCATCAGCCGCAGGCCGCCAAACATGTGCAACGCCAGCAGGAACACCAGTCCGAACTCGGCAAATTTTACGACCGCCAGTTCCGTCCACCTGAAAAACCCGTCGAGACGTTCAGGATCGGTCAGGGCCAACGCCAGCGTGTAGAAGTGCACCGGCAGGAACAGGGCAAGCCCGACACCCGAAATGCGGTGCAGGATGAAAGCGTACCAGAGCGCGTGAGTGCGGTGCGGGCGTATCATGACAAGGTCACCGCCATGACCGCGCGCGCGCCCAGCAGGAACAGGCCGGCCGCGGTTGCCCATGTGAACATCTCCAGAAGCGCACCCTTCAGGCCCACGACTTCATGGACAACGACGCGCAACCCGATGCCCGCGTGGATCGACACGGCGACAACGAAGGCACCGTAAAACAAAAACCAGGCGACGCTGCCTTGTGTGCGTCCCAATATCTCGGCTGCCGACAACCCGCCCTGCACCGCATAGATCATCACAGCCAGGTGTCCCAGCACCAGCGGCGCCATCGCCAGTGCAGTAATGCGCTGAAGCATGTAAAGCCTGACCGTCAGCATGCTATTTCCTCCCCTTGAAAAAGGAGAACGCCGACGCCCGCTTCAAGCCTGCGATCGCCGCCATCGGATTCAGGTCATTGGGGCAGTAGTGACTGCAACTGCCCTGGCTGTGGCAGTTATGGCACCCGCCCCTGCCTGACACGGCATCGAGGATGTTCAGCTTGCCGTCGTCCTTGGCGTCATTGTACAGGGTCCACGCCCGTAGCAGGGCGGCCGGTCCGAGATAGTCTGCATTGCCGGCCACCGTATCGCAGGCGGCATAGCACACCGAACAGTTGATGCATTCGATACCCTTGTTGGCTTCCAGGCGCGAGGCATCTTCAGGGTCAATCTGCTCGATCGCATCGTCGCGCGTCCTTGACGGATGATGCACGCCTTCAGCCGCAACCCACTTGTCAAAGAACGGATCCATGTCCGTCGCAAGGTCCTTGATCACCGGCAGGTTACGCAACGGGCCAATGCTGATCCTGTTGTCCTTCAGTGCAACCTTCACATGGGTGCGGCACGTCCAGCGCGGCACGCCGTTGACCATCATGGCGCACGATCCGCACATGCCGACACGGCATGCATAGCGGTAGGACAGCGTAGGGTCACGGTGCTGCTGGATCCACGTGACCACGTCCAGAATGGTCTGATTTTCCTGGGCCGGAACCTTGAAGTCCTCGAACCGGCCGGATGCACTGTCACCGCGCCAGACCGAAACCTCTAATTCAACAGGGTCGGACGACAAATCACTGCTCCGTTGCTTGGATATGCACCATCATCCGTCTATCTATATGTATATGTTTTTCTAACGAAAAGAGATAAAAACTAACTCCAAATATAAATTTACCTTACATGAAAACGCCCTCTGGCACACTCCCATTGTTCTCTCAGGACAACTGACGCGCGTCCGTGAAGCTCAAGAACAGGGGATTGCCTCCGGCAGACAGGCTATTCTGCGGCCTGCCGGGAGGCCTTGCCGGATGTCGCGGTACCACGAACCCGTTCAAAGGTCTTCTCAAACAGGCTGCCATAACCCGGCGCGACTTCATGCATGTCAAGAATCCTCAGGCAATCGGCAAATGTCGCCTGATTCGACGAGATCACCGGCTTGCCCAGTTCGGCTTCCAGCCCGGCAATATTCTCGATGGTTCTGAACCCCGTACAGGAGATGAAAACGGCTTCAGCCCGATCATTGTCAACTTCCAGAGCCCGCTTGAAGGACACTTCCGGCTCACATTCCTGAATGTCAGCCGTATCGGTAATACCTCCGCCTTGCCAAGCCGTAACCTCAAAGCCGTTGTCATTCAGGTACTCAACCTCAAGCTTTGTCACCTCGTCCGTATAGGGTGTGGCCAACGCTATGCGGGAAACGTTCAACAACCGAAGGGCCCGCACCACAGCTGTCGTGGTGGTAGTGGCTGCGATACCGGTTTCGTCCTCGATCATCTTGATCAGCCGGTCGTCATATCCCGCCCCGCCGACGAAGCTTCCCGACGTGCAGGCAAAGGCGATGACACCGAGCCGCGTCTGGGCGATCTGACGTGCCGAACGGGCCGTATCGTTTTCCATGGCCAGCAGGCTGTCCGGCGTGACGTCCTTCAACTCCACGCGGTTGGCATGGGTCGACACGCCATCAGGCGCCATGCGTTGAAACTCCGGCTCGACAACCGAGTTGCCGGTTGGAACCATAAGGCCGATGCGTCCACGCCTTCCGTACATAACACGTCTCCTTGCTTGCTATTCCGCCGCTGTTTCATGGGACAGCATGTCTGTCATCACATTGTCTTCTATGCCTATCTGCAAGGCATCGTTGAACCGGTTGAAGAACCCGCACAAGGCAATGCGCAAGGTCAGTTCGACCACCTGCTCTTCGGTAAAGTGCTGTTTCAGATCCTCGAAGATCTGGTCCCGCATATACTGGAAATTATTGGTCACCTGCACCGCGTAATCGCGCACCAGCATGTCCACTTCATCAAAGCCCTCGACTTCCGGCTCCAGGATATTGTCGACCGTTTCTGGGCTGAGGCCCTGTTCAACCAGCCGCGGCCCGTGATGCTTTACACAATATGTACATTCATTGATCTTGGAGACCACCACCACCGCTATTTCGAGATAGCGCTTGGGAAGAACTTTTTCTTCGGAGAGTTCCAGCAACAGTCCCATTATGTGTTTTACCGCCGGCGGGCGATGCGCAAACACTTTCACCTGGTTCAGAAACGGGCCGTACTCCGTGGCGTACCGGTGAAATATCGGCTGTACATCTTCAGGCAATTCTTCCATTTCAACATCGCGTACGCGTGCCATGTAACTGCTCCTCGTTGAAACATTTCGATCATGTGGGCCAGGTGGATGTTTCACCACCCGGCCATTTTTCGTGTTTTCAGAATTCCAGGCGTTCGATCACGACATCCTTGCCGTCCTTGATTTCGGCCAGCTGGAAGTCACGGCCAAGCACCATGCCTTCCTTGTCGAATTCAATGCTCGAACTTGCACCGGAATAATTGATCTCCTTGCCTGCGCGAATGGCTTTGAGACCTTCAGTCACATTGTAAACCGTTTCCTTGCCATCGCCGGTAGTGACCTCCCAGATTGCCTTGGACACCTTGTCAGCATCGGTTGAGCCGGCCTTTTCAATCGCCAGCAGCAACACCGACATCTGGTCACGACCTGCAGTGCCGAACGGATGTTGGACACCATCAGTTGGTTCAAGACCGGTTTCAGTCACATACTCCGCATAGGCCGGGCTCTTGATTGGCGGCACGGGAAGCCCGTGAATAATGCCGTTGGCTGCTTCACCAATGGCTTCCTTGAACTTTGCGCCGGTCGAGATCGACACCGAAATCACCTGGCCTTCATAACCCTGCCGGAAAATCTCCTTGTACACGGATGTGAAGTCGGTGACGTAGGACGGAATGAAGACCGCTTCCGGGTTCTTCTCGATCAGCTGGGTTACCTCGGAACGATAGGACGACTGGCCACCATTGTAATAGAAGGAGTCCTGCAGCAGCTTGTCCTTGCCGACGATTTCGGTGAACCCATCCATCATCGAGCGGGTGAAGTCGTTGTTCAGCGCCATCAGGTTGAAGGTCTTGAAGCCACGCCGCAATGCCAGGCTGGCAATCGCCCGTCCCCAGACCGGCGACAGCGCCTGGAAGTTGAACACATAGCCCTTTTCGTCGCGGACCGGGATGTCGGCCGATGAAGACGTACACATCTGGATGACGCCTGCTTCCTGGCACTTCGGCATGATGCCCAGCGTTACCGATGACGACCAGGTGCCCAGAATGCCAACGACCTTGTTGACATTGATCAGCTTGTCGGCAGCGCGCACCGCGGTTTCCGGGTTGGTTTCGGAGTTTTCCTGAAAAAGGTTGATGGTCGTGCCGAGCACGCCGCCCTGGCTGTTCACCAACTCAACGACACGCTTGTGCGCCGAAGTGATCTTGGGGCCGAACGGACCGCCGCCGCCGGTGTTGGGCGTCAGGCTGCCGACATTGATCGGATCAGCCGCGCGCGCGATATTCGGTGCGAACACGCTGGCCGCGGCAATTGCACCGCCTGTTATCAAGGCACTGCGGCGTGTGATTTTGCTACTCATTTTTTGATACTCCCTGTTTCAGTTTATTTTGCGTTTTCAGTAGAAGGTTGCCGCTCCTGGTCAGCTGATGCAGCGGCAAACGAGAATTTGGGTTCCGGTATCAGGCCCCTCGGACGCACGCGCAGTATCGCGATCAGCAGAACACCGATAACGATAATGCGGATGGCCGAGAGCTGTTCGGCGTCGAGGAAGTCAATGAAGTCTCCCAGAAACCGTGATCCTTCCAGAATGGTCATGACCACACCGGCTCCCAGTAAAAGCCCCCAGTTATTACCTGCTCCACCGACAATGACCGACATCCAGATGAAGATCGCGACCATTGGCATGAAGACTTCAGGACTGATGTTCTGCACGTAGTGCGCGTAAAGCGCACCGGCCAGTCCCATGAAACTGCCGCCCAGCGCGAACACCTGTATCCGGTGCCGCAACACGTTCTTGCCCAGCACTTCGGCAACCACGTCGTCTTCGCGGATGGCGCGCAGCGTCCGCCCCATCGGAGATCGCCGAATACACTCAACGATCAGGAAAACCACGGCTACCGCGAGCGCCACCAGCGCCAGGTAGACCAGCGGATAGGTTTCGCGATCAAACATGTCGGCAAACGGGCGGGCATCAATTTTCAGGCCGCGCGGCCCTTCGGTGATCTGGTCTTCATTCAGAGCGATCAACCGCACAATCTCGCCGAAGCCCAATGTGACAATGGCAAGATAGTCCTCTCGCAATCGCATCGACAGCAGGGCAACCAGGCCGCCCGCAATCAGGCCCGTCACACAGCTCATTGCGATGGTGATGCCGACCGGCCAGCCCAGCTTCACTGACAGCAGGCCGCTGGTGTAGGCGCCGAGCGCATAAAATCCGGCAATGCCGAAGTTCACCATGCCCGTCATGCCCCACTGCAGGTTGAGAGCCAGCGCCAGGATCATGAAGAAGCCGACAAATGTGGCCATGGATATCAGGTATGCACTCATTTCTTGATCTCCGGCTGGCCGAGCAATCCGTGCGGACGGATCAGCAGCAGCACCGCAATGATCACGAACCCGACCCCGATCTTGTAGGAGCTCGGCAACACCAGCACTGTCAGTTCCTCCGCCAGCCCCACCAGCAAGGCGCCGAGCATGGCGCCGTAAGGCGACCCGATACCGCCCAGTATCGCTGCCGCAAAAATCGGAATGGTCAGATACCATCCGACCAGCGGCTCGATGACCAGGTCCAGCCCGGCAAACACCCCGGTCAGGCCGAACAAGGCGCCGCAGATGAACCAGGTGAAGGCAATGACATAGGAGGTGTTGATGCCGCGCACTTCCGCCAGTGTCTCATTGTCTGCGGTGGCGCGCATGGCCTTGCCGATGCGGGTGTACTGCAGCAGCAGGTGAATGGCGATGCCGATGACGATGGTCATCACGATGATGTCGATCTGCTCGCCGGTAATGCGCATGCCGGCGAACTTTATCGGCCGTTCGAGCGGCAGGTCGAAACCACGCACATCCGCGCCGTAGAACAACCGGATGATATGTTCGATAATCAGGGCAAGCGCGATGGAGACCACCAGCAGGGTTACCGGTGTGTGGCCGCGCATCGGCTTGAACACGAAAACGTCCGACAACCAGACCACAACGGCCGTGCCGGCCATCGCCCCGAGGCCGGCGACCCACATGGGCAGTCCTGCCCCGACATTCAGCGCATAGGCGATAAACGCACCGACCGTCACATAGGCGCCAATGGCAAAATTGGGAAACCGCAAAATTCCGAACAGCAGCGAGAATGCGATTGCCGGTGGTGCGATGAGTGAGGCATTCACGATGCCGTTTATGATCAGTTGACCGTTCATTGCCGTGTTCCCAGATAGAGTTCGGAGACTTCGCTGGAATCCAGCAATTCTGATGCGGGCGCCGACATGGCGACCTGACCCGCGGCCATGACATAGCCATGATCGGATATCTTCAGCGCCTGCATGGCGTTCTGTTCGACCATCAGCACCGCGATGCCGGTTCGGTTGACCTGCTTGATGGTGTCGAACATCTGCTCGACCATGGCCGGAGACAACCCGGCAGAAGGCTCATCCAGCAACAGAACTTTCGGCTCGACCATCAATGCCATGCCGAAAGCCACCATCTGCCTTTGCCCGCCGGACAGGTTGCCCGCGCGCACCTTTGCCCGCTCCCTGAGGATCGGAAACAGGGCACAGACTTTCTCGTAGCGGCCATCGAATTCATTCGGCTCGATCCAGGAGCCCATCTGCAGGTTTTCAGTGACGGTCAGCTGGCGGAAGACATTGGCTTCCTGCGGCACGTAAGCCACGCCGCAGCGTGCGATCTCGCTCGCCGGTTTGCCGCCGATTTCCACACCATCAATGCGGATCGAGCCTTCGCGGCGCGTCAGCACGCCGGCGATGGTCTTGATCATGGTGGATTTGCCGGCACCGTTGGGGCCGATGATCGTCGCAATCCGCCCGGCGCTGACATTGACATCGACACCGTGAACGATGTCACCCCTGCCATAGCCCACACAGACGTTTTCAGCTTCCAGCAGGTACTCAGCCATCGAGCGAGCCTCCCAGGTAGGCTTCGATCACCCGCTTGTCTTCCCGGATGACGTCGAACGAGCCTTCTATCAATCTGCTGCCCTCGGCCATCACGATGACCGGATCACAAAGTCTGGCCACCATGTCCATGTCATGCTCGACGATGAAGAACGTCTTGCCGTGATTGCGGTTCAGGTCGACGATCATGTCCGTGAGCGTGCTCATCAGCGCCGGGTTTACGCCGGCACCGGGTTCATCAAGCAGGATGACGTCACAGTCGATCATCAAGGTACGGGCCAGTTCGAGGAGCTTCTTCTGCCCGCCGGACAGGTTCGCCGCATACTCGTCCTTGAGTTTTTCAAGCCGTGATATCTTGAGCACCTCGCAGGCGCGCTGAAAAACGTCCCTGTCACTGGACCTGACCGCGGCAGGCTGGAGAAACAGCGGCAGCAATTGTTCGCCGAGCTGCAGTTGCGGCGACAGCATCAGGTTTTCAAGAACTGTCAGCCGCCCGAATTCGCGTGACAGCTGGAATGTGCGGATCATGCCGAGGCGCGCTCGCTTGTAGGCATCAAGCCGGCTGACATCCTGACCGTTGAGCATAACGCTGCCGTTCTTTGGCCGATCGACGCCACTGACCAGATTGAACAGGGTTGATTTGCCGGCGCCATTGGGGCCGATCAGGCCGGTTATCGAGTTGCGCTTCAGCTCAAATCCCATGTCGACAACCGCGTGCACGCCACCAAAACTGCGCGACAGGCCTGATCCCGACAAAATGATTTCCGACGCCGATGGCTCTGTGGCGGGAACTGCGGCCGGCATGTTCATGAGCCTACAACCTTCAGCTTGAGCTTGCCGGGCTCCGGCAGTAATGACTGCTTGTCGCCGGAATCGATAACCTGCTGCAGCATGATCTTGAACGTATCTCGGATTGCCTGCGTCATTGCCGGGTCGGGATGCATCTGTTCCTGCAGCTTCAGCCCCCTGATCATGCAGGTGGTCATGGACACCAGAACCCGGCGCTGGTCCTGCGACAGGCCGGATCCGGCAAACGCCTGGTCGGCAATTTCATCATAGGCCTTGAACAGGTTCTGAAGATGACCTGAAATGCGTTCGCGCAGTTCATCGTGGGAGCGCGCAGCACTCATGAGATCAAGGGTCATGGTCACTGAATTGTGCTGGAACACCCTGTCCCAGACGCCTTCGACAAACCCGTCAATATCCAGCTCGCCACGGCCAAGCGCGCCCGACAGTGTCTGCACCTCGACAATCGCCTGGCGCCAGACCTGCGCTGCGGCATCAACAATCAGATCGATCTTGGCCGGGTAATGATGCAGCAGCGCACCGCGCGACACACCTGCCTTCTTGCTGATTTCCGTGGTGGTGGTATTGACATAACCACGGTCCGCGATGAGCGAAATCGTGGCCGCGCGCAGTTTTGCAGAGGTCTCGTCACGGCGTTCTTCCTGCCGTTTTCGAACTTTTTCCATAACCACCCTATCAGCCCCGGCCCTTTTTATTGTTGAAGCCTATGCCGAATTCCGCCTCAATGTCCACAAACAATCAGTACTGTTTGTTTGTGTGTATAACTCTCACCTCCCATGTTCGCCTGGCTGGCAACGCTGCCGGCTGTTACTTATGGTGAGGTCCAAAGCCGTTCTGTTTCCAATCCGGAGAAGCCAAATGAGTGACATCAACGAGGGTCTTCAGTCCTGGCAACTGCGCACCAACCACAATGCCATGATCGAGCATCAGTGGAATGAGCGCCCTGCCCCGGAACAGACCGTTGCTCTCAGTTATTTTGGCAGTTCGGCCTTCAGGATCACGTCTCCTTCCGGCATCACCGTCATGCTGGACCCGTGGCGCAACCTCCCGACACGCAGATGGGACTGGTACTTTTACGATTTCCCGAAAACCGCAGTCGACATCGGTGTCGCGACACATGCGCATTTTGATCATGATGCATTGCACCGCCTGGATGCCCATGTGCTCCTCGACCGGCTCATCGGGGTTTATGAGTTTGCCGATGTGCGCATCACCGGCATTGCCGACAAGCACGCCACCGACAGTTCAAGCGCCAGCTATGATTTCAAGAAGATCATCAGGGAATTCGGCAATGTCGATATCGAACCGCCAAACAACCCGCGCTCCTGGGACAATTGCCTGATCATCGTCGAAACCGGCGGTTTGCGTATCCTGCACTGGGGCGATAACCGGCACAATCCGCCGGACGAAGTGTGGCAGGCGATCGGACCGGTTGATATCGCCTTGCTGCCGGTCGACGAGTCCCAGCACGTCATGGGTTTCCAGCACACCGAGGCGATCATCGACCGTCTGCAGCCCAAAGTAGTGGTTCCGCATCATTACTACATCTGGGATGTCGTCCAGCGCTCAAGCACGTTGATGCCGGCAGAACCCTGGGTGCGCAGGCAGCAGCACACGCGCTGGCTGGACAGCGCCACAACGCAGTATTCTGCCGGAACACTGCCCGCCGATGCGCCCACCATCGACTACTTCGGTGACCATGTCGCTTTTGACAAGGCCAGCTGGCATGACAGCAAGGGCGGATAGCCCGGCATGATGGCGTTTGATCTGCGTCAAGAAATCACATTTGCCCACGACCTAACATGGCAGCCATCGTCAACATTGAGGTGGCCGACATGTTTAAAACAATCATCGTTGCAATTGATGGATCCGAACAGGCTGAGCATGCGCTGGCAACGGCTTGCGACATTGCCGGCAAGTACAAGTCGAAAATTCATCTGGTTCACTCCCCGGAAGTGGAAACCACCGCAATCGCCGTCGGGTCTGGCGCCGTGGCCATTGCACCCAGCCCGGAAAAAATTGCCGAAGCGGGAAAGCAGGTCATGGAGCAGGCCGCGAAACAGGCCGAAGCCCAGGGTTGCACGCCTGCTGAATGCATTATCGGCAATGGCGACCCGGCAGACGAAATTCTGCAACAGGCCGAAAAATCGAAAGCAGACCTGATTGTGACAGGCCGCCGCGGCCTTGGCGGGCTGGCCAGCCTGTTGCTCGGAAGCGTATCACACAAGGTCAGCCAGAATGCTCCGTGCACCTGCATGACCGTAAAATAGCCGGAAAACACCGGGGGAAGCCTGTGCAGACCGCGTTCCGCCCTGTCAGCGGATGCATCGGCACGCTCGCAAACCCTTGTCCTAAAGCTGATTGCAAATTTTTCTCAAGGCAATGTCGATTTCAATGATCGCCGTTCGTCTGGTATGTACCAGGGCACGACGCGCCTGGTTCATCGCAAGGAGAAAACAAAATGCAGTACATGCTTCTCATCTATTCCGCAGATGGTTCAGGACCTCAACCGGGAACGGATGAATTCGGCCCGTTCATGAAGGGCTATGTCGACTTTACCGAACAGGTGAAACAAGAGGGTAAATTTGTCGCCGGGGATGCTCTGCAACCGGTGGCAACCGCCACCACGGTTTCCGTGCGCAGTGGCCAGGCGGAGACCATGGACGGACCGTTTGCCGAGACCAAGGAACAATTGGGCGGGTATTATCTGCTCGACTGCGAAGACCTGGACGAAGCCGTAAAGTACGCCGCAATGATACCGACCGCCGAGCATGGGCGAATTGAGGTTCGCCCGGTCATGGTATGGGACAACTAGCCTCAGGTACCTGACAGGCTTCGATCACCGATATGCTGCCCCCTCTCACACTGGAACGAACGATTGACCGGACGGTCCGCGAAGAGTGGGGGCGCATACTCGCTTCTCTCGTCAAGACGGTTGGCGACTTGCAATTGGCGGAAGACAGCCTGCAGGACGCCGTCGTCGCAGCCATGCACCACTGGCAGAAAAACGGCCTGCCGAATTCACCGGCCGCATGGCTGATTGCCGCGGCCCGCAGGAAAGCCATTGACCGGCTGCGCCGCGACCGGAACTTCGCATCCAGGCAAGACGAGGTAGCGTACCTCATGGAGCTGGACAACAAAGCACTCGGCGACGGTGATGCAGAAGTGATCCCCGACAAGCGGCTGGAGATGATTTTCACATGCTGCCATCCTGCGCTGCAGGAAAAAACCAGGGTGGCTCTCACCCTGCGTACCCTTGGCGGCCTGACCACCGAAGAAATTGCGCACGCGTTTCTCGACAGGCCGGACGCCATGGCGCAGCGCCTTGTCCGGGCAAAAAGGAAAATCTCGCTGGCCGGCATTCCCTACAAAATTCCCGATAGCGACGTTCTCCCCGAACGCATCGCATCGGTTCTCAGTGTTATCTACCTGGTCTTCAACGAAGGCTACTCTGCATCCGCCGGTGACCATCTGACACGCACTGACCTGATCGAGGAAGCCACCCGCCTGGCCCGCATCGTCCGCCAGCTCCTGCCGGATGACACCGAGGTCGGCGGCCTTCTCGCGCTCATGCTCCTGCATGATGCACGGCGCGCAGCTCGCACCGGCAGCCGGGGCGAATTGATCCCGCTCGAGGCGCAACCCCGTGCGCGATGGGACAAGGCAAAAATTTCCGAAGGAGCCGGCATTCTGGAAGTGGTCTTGCCGAAACGGCGCCTCGGTCCCTACCAGTTGCAGGCTGCCATCAGCGCAGTGCATGCCCAGAGCCCGTCTTGGCAGGAAACCGACTGGCCGCAGATAGAAGCTCTCTACCAATTGCTGCATGAAATTCAGCCGTCACCGGTCGTTCGCATAAACCAGGCCGTTGCGGTTTCCTACGCCCGGTCCCTGGAGGCAGCGCTGACAATGCTGGATGACGCGGCAGGCGAGGGCACGCTTGATGCCTATCAGCCCTACTTTGCCGCACGGGCCGATATGCTGGCTCGTGCCGGCAGGACGGAAGACGCCATGGCGTGCTTCAATACCGCTATCGACTTGTCGGACAACCGGCTGGAAAAGGCCTTTCTGCGCGACAAGGTTGCGCACCTTTGAACGGCGGCAGTTTCAACACCGGCCCTCATGGCAGATAATGCGCGACTCTCGTTTTCCGCGTCAAGCAATTGTAAACATGGCAATAATTCCGCCCGCTTGAATCAAGACTTCATCAATCCGGCAACACGTACAAGCAAGTTAAAACCCGTGCTGCAATTCACGCCTGACCCTGGACAACACCGAACCTGCGGTCTCGCCCGACAGCGCTTCGTTCAGAATTTGCACAGCGTCTGCCTGGAACTCCGGAAACCGGCGCGCCAACTCGCAAAAGCCACTATATGCCCACGCCCTGACGAACTTGGCGTCATCCGCCAGGCAGTGCCGGATGAACGTCTCTACGGTGCGCATTTCGGCTTGCGCAATCGGCATTCGCGGCATGCATTGCAGGATGTGCAGCCTGGCATCCCATGGAACCAGACCCGGTGTTTTCCTGTAGATCGCGGCCACCAGCTTCTCGTCAACCGGCTCTCCGCCTTCATCGAAATGGTGTTTCAGCAACCAGGTCGCTCCGCTTTGCAATTGCGTGTCATCAAGCATGCCGACAAGGCCGGCCAGGAATCCGGGTTGTTGATGATGCTGGTCGAACAGGTCCGAAATGAAATCCTTCGACTTTCGGTCCCACCGTCCAAGTTCGTCTTTCAGTGGCATTCCGGCACCCTCCCCCGAGTTTGGCTCAAGCAACCACGCCGTCAATGCGCCTGAACAACAGTCGGATCTGTTTTTCAGTTTCGACGATTGCAAACAGAATGACACCGGTTGCCACAATAAGCATACCGTCGAAGAACGACACGGCCCGTGTGGAAAAAACCTCCTGCAAGGGTGCAATATAGGTAATCGCAAACTGCAGGGCAGCAACGCCGATTACCGTAGTCCAGATTATTCTTGTTCCGCGCAACCCTTTCCAGGTCAGGGATGTTCCGTAAATGTTGCGCACAAAAAACAGGTGGAATATCTCCATGACCACCAGCGTGTTCATCACCATGGTGCGCGCCAGTTCCACTGAATACCCGCGGTCGATCGCATAGGCATAAATCCCGAACACACCACACAGGAACAGTATCGACACCAGTACAATGTGCCAGGCCAGCCCGCTGTTCAAAAGCGGTTCGCTTCTGGGTCGTGGCATTCGCCGCATGGTGTTGGCTTCAGTTGGTTCAAAGGCCAGCACGATCCCCAAGGTACTTGCGGTGATCAGGTTGATCCAGAGGATCTGCAGCGGCGTGATCGGCAGTGTCATGCTGAACAGCAGCGCCACGATTATCACCAGAGTTTCCCCGGCATTGGTCGGCAGCGTCCAGCTGATGACTTTCTGGATGTTGTCATACACGGTACGCCCTTCGCGCACGGCGGCAACTATTGAGGCGAAATTGTCATCTGCCAGCACCAGTTCAGCCGCCTCCTTGGCTGCCTCGCTGCCCTTTTGACCCATGGCGATGCCGGTGTCTGCTCGCCGCAGCGCCGGCGCGTCATTGACCCCGTCACCGGTCATGGCAACAGTCATGCCGTGCGCCTGAAGCGCCATGACCAGCCTGAGCTTGTGCTCCGGGTTGGTGCGGGCAAAGACGTTGGTCTGCAGTGCCGCACCGGCCAGTGTGGCATCATCCATCAGGTCCAGGTCCGAACCCGTCAGAACGGTTTCCGGGTTGCGCAGGCCGACCTGCCGGGCGATTGCTGTTGCCGTACCGGGATGGTCTCCCGTAATCATCTTTGTCAGTATCCCGGCCCCGTCGCACTCCTTGACCGCTTCAATTGCCTCCGGGCGCGGCGGGTCGATCAACCCGACCAGTCCCACCAGGACAAGTCCGTCCTGAACACTCGCGACACCCAGTGTGGTTTTCCCGGCCGGCACCGGTTTCATCGCGACTGCCAGCACGCGCTGGCCCAGCGCGGCAATCTCCCGGGATTTCTCGTTCCAGTATGCCAGCTCAAGCGCCACGGCCTTGCCCGCGCCGGAGCGCTGCTTTGCGCACATGGACAATATCTGTTCAGGCGCGCCTTTCACCGCAACCAGTGCAGAGCCTTCCCGGTTGTGGTTCAGCGTGGCCATGAACCGGTGTTTGGCGTCAAAGGGAATTGCATCAGTGCGTTTCCAGGTGGTGGTTTCCCGGGCAACCTCCATGCCGGTTTTGGCCGACAGCACCAGCAGCGCGCCTTCCATGGGATCGCCTTCAACCAGCCATGTCCCCTCGTGATGGCGCAGTGCTGCATCATTGCACAACGCGGCGGCGCGGCTAAGCTCCTGAAGAACTGCATGATCCGAGCCGTCCACTACTGCACCTTGCAGTGTTATGTGCCCTTCTGGTTCATAGCCGTCACCTTCCACCGTGAAGACGTTTTCGTGGGTCACCACGGATGCCACCATCATCTCGTTGCGGGTCAGGGTGCCGGTCTTGTCTGTACAGATCACCGATACCGAACCCAGGGTTTCGATAGCAGGCAGGCGGCGGACAATGGCATTGCGGCGCGCCATGGCCTGCACGCCAACGGCCAGGGTAATGGTCAGCACCGCCGGCAGGCCTTCGGGAATGGCGGCCACCGACAGCCCTACCACCACCATGAACAGCTCATTAAACTCCAGATGCCCGACGAAATATCCGAATGTCAGCAGCGTCGCTGCCACGATCAGGATGAGGATTGTCAGCCAGCGCGCAAAGCCGTCCATCTGCCTGACAAGCGGCGTGGTCAGTACCTCGACATTGGAAATCATGCTGCTGATGCGGCCGATCTCCGTCGTCGCTCCTGTCGCGACAACAACAGCCTTGCCGAATCCACTGGTGACCAGCGTGCCGTTGAACGCCATGCAGGTACGGTCTCCCAGCATGGCGCCGGCTGCGACGGGTCCGGTGTGTTTTTCCACCGGCACTGACTCGCCGGTCAGGATGGCTTCCTGAATCTGAAGCCCATGAGTTTCCAGCAGGCGAACATCCGCGGGCACCTTGTCTCCCGCTTCCAGCAGGACAACATCTCCAGGCACCAGCAAGTGCCCTTCAACACTTTTGCGCCGTGCATCACGCATGACGGAAGCACGAAGCGCCAGCATGCGGCGGATGGCGGTCATGGCCTTCTCGGCCTTTCCCTCCTGAATAAAACCAATTGCCGCATTGGCCAGCACCACGGCCAGGATGGCGATCGTGTCGATCACGTGGCCCAGCAACATTGTGATAGCTGCCGAGCCCAGCAGCACGTAAATCAGGACATTGTTGAAGTGCAGAACGAAACGGTGAAACGAACTTCGCGACCTGGGCTGCGGCAACCGGTTGAAACCATATTGTTTCAGCCGCCTGCCCGCCTCGTGGTCACTCAACCCGTCAGGCGATGTGCCCAGCCGTTCAAGAACCGCACCGGCTGCAATTTCATGCCAGTCTTTGTCAGTCTGTTCGATTTTCTGGTGGTTCACTGGTTTGATCGTGTTCATTCATCAAGGGTGACGCCGGATACAAAACCCGACGGCTTGACCGCCAGTACGGAGCAGGATATCTGATCCAGTATGGTCTCCGCCGTGTTGCCCATTACCAACCCGGAAACCCCGGTACGGGCAACCGTCCCCATGATCACCAGGTCTGCCTGAACGTCGGAAACCAGCTTGGGTATCTCAGTTTCCGGGTCGCCCTGGGGCAGGTGCGTTTTCAGGTGCACGCTGTCTGCAACACCCTCACCGGCCCAGCCTGCCGCATCATTCATAAGTCGTTTGAGCCAGCCTGTGTGAGTGCGCTTGACCGTTGTGACATATGCATCGATCTCGTCCTGGGGAACGTTGGCCCGTGCCCGGCTGTAAGGCGACAGGAACGGCGGATACCATGCGTGCCCGACATGCAGGCGGGCGCTGTTGTCAGCGCACAGGGAAAACGCCAGTTCGAGTATCTGCCGGTTCAGCGCATCCTTTGCGGGCGGCTCGCCGCCGAGGTAATCAAGGGACGTATCGACATCCGCGTCGACCGCTGCAAGCACATTGTCGAACGCGCCATAGGTCTCGCCCTTCGACAGCCACACCGGACATGGACAACTGCGCAGCAGGCGCATGTCCAGCCGTCCGAACAGCTTGTCCAGGAAACCGCTTGGGCCAATTGGCTTGATGACGAGATCATAGTCATGTCTCAAAACTTCCCGCACCACCTGGATATGCGGCCTGCCTTCGATGACCTTCGTATTGAGGCTGCCTTCAGGGCTGGCGGTCCCGGCCAGTTGCTGCAATTGCTCTTCCGACTCCTTAACCCAGCGTGACTGCAGCAACAGCGAAATATTGGAGGCAAACGTGACCGCCGGCGGCTCCAGCACGGTGAGGAGATCAACCTTACCGTCGCTGTTGCCTGCAATATTCAAGGCCAGTTGCAGGGTCTGCAACGCGGTCGGCGAATTCTCCTCGTGGACATACAGGATCTTTCTGAACCGTCGCATTCCTCTCTCCAGCAGTGACTTGTGGCAGCAAAAGCGTCCACCGGATCCGGTGTCTGCAAGTTCACCTTGAGCGCCATCACCACTGTGCGCCTTGACTTGCGTCAATCATCAACCGGCAATCGGGTCACAACACCTTCAAGGACTGTTCCATTGTTTCCTCCAACACACCGTCAGCGTTGATCCTGTGCCAGTTGACCGGCCCGGCACGGTGCCTCAACTGATGGCGAACCACATCCGCAGTGGCATCGGACGCATCGCCCTGGCGGGCAGTCACCCGCGCGACGAGGTGTTCTTCAGCGGCTTCCAGCCACAAGCCGGCAAACGAGGCGCCTGCCTCCTCCGCCACCTGTTCAATGGCAGAGCGCTCGGTCTGATGCAGGAAAACTGCGTCAACAATAACAGTATGGCCCGCCCGCAAGGCGATCGCGGCCTTGTGCAAAACGCGTCCATAGACGGCATCGCTGGCCTCTTGCGTGTAGGTTTCCTTCGGCAATCTTGTTGTTTCGGCGACATCGAACAGCTGTTTGCGTTCAATGTCGGTTCGCAGGTGCACGGCACCGGGGCTCGGGACAATTCGCGCCGCCAGCGCTCGCGCCAGGGAAGTCTTGCCGGTGCCCGACAATCCGCCGACGGCGATCAGTCGGGGTTTGCGGGATGCAAGATATCCAGTTGCCTCGCAAAGATAGGAACTGGCGTCGACAGCGGTTTCAGATGGCCGTCCGGTCCTGGATGATTGCTGCAATCGCGTCACCGCAACCATGGCCCGCACGCCAGCCCGGCAGGCCATGAAAAGCGGCAAGGCCTGCAATCCCGCCAGATGATCAGCGTTTCCGGACAGGGACAGGTACCGGTTCAGAATGCGGTTTGCATGACCGTCTTCTCCAAGATGCCCCAGGTCCATCAGCAGAAAGGCCAGGTCGTACAGAACATCAACGGTCGCAATCTCGTCGTTGAATTCTATGGCATCAAACAAAACCGGTTCGCCGTTCAGGACGATGATGTTGGACAGGTGCAGGTCGCCATGACAGCGCCGCACATACCCTAGCCTGCCGCGCTCATCCAGCAACGCAGAGGATTGGCGCAGCGCGGCGTTCGCGGACTGCTCAAATCGACGTATTTCAGCTAACGGCAGGAACTCTGCTGCTTCATCAAAGGCATCACACAATTCATCGACGATGGCAGTCATTCTGCCGGCAGCACAGTCATCGCGAACAACACGCGCTTCGCCCTGATACCTGCCAATCTCATCCGCCAGACGGTCCAGGTAGTCAGCGCTCACTCCATCGGTTCTGATCACATCACCAAGCAGCGAGTTGTCCGGAAAACGCCGCATGTGCAGCACCCATTCCACCGGCTTTCCGGCTCCGCCGAGAGCAAGATCACCGCTTGCCTCGCGGGTGATCACAATAACATCCAGGTAAATCTGGGGAGCGTGAGGCTGATTGATCCGCAGCTCATGTTCACAGGCCGCCTTGCGCTTTTTCACAGTACCGAAATCCAGATACGGAAAGGTGACGGCCTTCTTGATCTTGAAGGCCTCGTTCTCGGTCAGAAACACCATGGCCGCATGGGTTTCTATCACTTCAACTGATTGCACGAGCCCCGCATAAGATGACGCATCGCGAAGAAAGGTAATTACCTCGGCTTGGTCGGAGACTTCATCGTTTTCAGCAACTGCCGGGTCCATCGTCACGGCCTCGACACCCGCGTCCCTGCCCGGCCTTCAAGAATGCCAAGCGCGTCTTCCAGCCTGCCGATGCCGGCCATACCACCGGTCTGCATCACAAACCGGCATGCAGCATCGACCTTTGGCTGCATGGACCCGGCTGCAAATTCGTACTGCAGCAATTCATCGGGGCTCACCTTGTCCAGCCCCTTTTGCTCGGGCGTATCCCAGTTCAGGTAAACCCGATCCACATCTGTCAGCATCAGCAGCGCATCGGTTTCGATATCGGTTGCCAGCAGGGAACTGGCGGCGTCCTTGTCAATCACCGCTTCAATGCCGACAAGCGAACCGTCGGCCCGGCGCACAACCGGTATGCCGCCGCCGCCGGCGCAGATCACAGTGATATCGTGCTCCAGCAGAAGTTTTATTATCGCAGTGTCCGGGATGTGCTTTGGTTGCGGCGACGGCACCACACGCCTGAATTTTGCACCGTCGGCCTTGACCGTCCAGCCCCGTGCCTGCGCCAGCTTGCGGGTTTCGGATTCATCATAAACCGGCCCCACGGGTTTGGTGGGATCACTGAACGCAGGATCTCGGGCATCCACCTCAACCTGGGTCAGCAGTGTTGCGACCTTGTGGCATGAGCCCAGCACATTCTCCAGTTCCTGTTCGATCAGGTAACCGATCATGCCCTCGGTCTCCGCCCCCAGAAGGTCAAGCGGAAATGCACTGTCTGCGTCGTAGGCCGCGGACTGCAGTGCCAGCAGGCCGATCTGGGGTCCGTTGCCGTGGGTCACGGTAACCTGATGGCCCGATGCAACCAGTGCCGCAATCGAGCCCGCCGCACGCTTCACGTTTTTACGCTGGTTCGCAGATGTCATCGGCTCGCCCCGGCGCAACAGGGCATTGCCTCCAAGAGCCACGATCACTTTCACCGGATCAGTCCCCCAGCGTGGCGACGAGAACCGCCTTGATGGTATGCATGCGGTTCTCTGCCTGGTCGAACACTATGGAGTTTGCGGATTCAAACACCTCCTCGGTCACCTCCATGGCGTCAAGGCCGAACTGCTGCTGTATCTCCCTGCCCACCTTGGTCTCGGTATTGTGGAAGGCCGGCAGGCAATGCATGAATTTCGCGTCCGGGTTTCCCGTATTTTCCATGACAGCCGCATTCACCTGATAGGGCTTGAGCAGCTCAATTCGTTCTGCCCATTTCTCCTTTGCCTGGCCCATCGAGAGCCACACATCGGTGTAGATGAAGTCACAGGCGCGAACTGCTTCGGCAACGTCGTCGGTAATCAGTATCCGGGCACCGGTATCAGCCGCGATCGCTTCTGCCTCATCTATGATGCCTTGAACCGGCCAGCAGGCCTTTGGTGCGCCGAGCCGGATGTCCATGCCCATTTTCGCGCCGCCAATCAGCAGGCTGTCGCCCATATTGTTGCCGGCATCGCCGAGAAAACACAGCGCCACCTTCGAGAAGGGCTTGCCGCTGTGTTCGCGTATTGTCAGCAGGTCTGCCAGAACCTGAGTCGGATGAAATTCATCGGTCAGGCCATTGTACACCGGCACACCGGCATACTCGGCAAGTTGCTCGGCCGTCGCCTGTCCAAATCCGCGATACTCGATCGCATCGTAAACCCGGCCCAGCACGCGCGCGGTATCCTTCATGGTTTCCTTGTGACCTATCTGGGTGCCGGACGGCCCCAGGTAGGTAACATGTGCGCCCTGATCATAGGCGGCCACCTCAAACCCCACCCGGGTGCGGGTTGAGTCCTTTTCGAAAATCAGCGCTATCTCCTTGCCGTCGAGCCGCTGGCGTTCGATGCCGGCCCGCTTGGTTGATTTCAAGTCCATCGCCAACTCGATCAGGTGACTGATCTCTTCGGGGGTAAAATCGCGCAGCGTCAGGAAGCTGCGGGTCTTGAGGTTGACTGGCATGGTACCGGTTCCTTTAAGGTTACAGCGGATCACGAGCGATGGGACAGGTCATGCAATGACCGCCGCCGCGGCCACGGCCAAGTTCTGCGCCGCGAATGGTAATGACCTCGACGCCTGCCTTGCGCAGTTGGGTGTTGGTGAAGACATTGCGGTCGTAGGCAACCACCACCCCCGGCTCCAGTGCGACGACATTGTTGCCGTCATCCCATTGTTCACGCGCCTGCTCGAAGCTGTCGCCGCCGGTGGCGATCACGTGCAGTTTCTTGACCCCGATGGCTTCTGCGGTCACGTCGAACAGGGATTTTGTTTCCGGCCGGCAATCAACGTCGCCCGGTTTGTCGCCGGGCCGCAGGCTGTAACAGGCAATCTCATTGGCCACTTCGACGAAGCTGGTCACCAGATCACGGTTACAAAACGAGAACACCGTATCCAGGTGCATGGCCGCGCGTGACTTGGGCATCTGGCAGGCAATGACCCGGCTGGCGGCCTCTGCTTCGAACAGGGCGCGGGCCACCTGTCCAACGGATTGCGGCGTGGTGCGTTCCCCCATGCCGATCAGCACCAGGCCATCGCCGAGCGGCATCACATCGCCACCTTCGAGGCTGGCCGGTGCCCGGCCGTTTTCGCCATCCCCCCACCAGATGTCGAAGTCGGCATCCTGGAACCGGGGATGGAACCTGTACACGGCGTCAGTCAGCAGGGTTTCCAGCTGGCGGGCCGGCCAGTGCATCGGATTGAGGGTTACGCCTCCATAGATCCAGCAACTGGTATCACGGGTAAAAACGCTGTTGGGTAATGGCGGCAGCACAAACCCGTCAGGCCCCAGATAGGGTCCGAACATGCCTTCCGGTTTGAACGGCAGGTCCTGCACGGCAATGCCACCGATGAGATACCGCGCAAGGTCAGCTGCAGGCAGGCCATCCATCCAGCTTCGCAGTTCCGACATCATGCCGATACCGACATGATCTTCGGTCACCCGGCGGTCCAGAAGCCAGTCCCTCGCCGTTTCCTGCTGCACGGTCTCTGCCAGTAAATCATGCAGTTCGAGGACCTCCACGCCACGATCAGCAATTTTCGTGCAAAAGTCGTGATGGTCCGCCTTGGCCTGCTGGACCCAGAACACATCGTCAAACAGGAGCTCGTCGCAGTTGGAAGGTGTCAGCCGCTCATGCGCTAGGCCCGGGCGGCACACCATTACGGTGCGCAGTTTGCCGGCTTCCGAGTGAACGCCAGGTTTCCAGCTCATGCCGCACCGCCTTGCATTGCCGTCACACTCAGGGCTGCAACGACCATGACGGTCAGGATGAGCAGCAGAGGCCAGACGAATTTCAACCACTTGTCGTAGGAAATCCTGCCAATCGCCAGTGCGCCAACGACCACCGCCGATGTCGGTGTAATCAGGTTGACCAGGCCTGATGCAGACTGGAAAGCCGTCACTACAAGTTCGCGCCCGACACCGGCGAAATCCGCCAGTGGCGCGAGTATCGGCATGCTGAGCACCGCAAGGCCGGACGTCGACGGCACCAGGAACGACATCAGCACTTCAACGGCGAACACGCCGTTGATGAAGGCTATGGCCGACAATCCCTGAATGGCCTGCTCGCCCCAGTGCAGGATGGTGTCGGTAATCTTGCCCGCGTCCATGATCACCACAATGCCGCGCGCCAGTCCGATGATCAGGGCAACGCCCAGAAGATCCCTTGCGCCTGCGATGAACGCATCAACAAAGGGTTTTTCGCCAACCCAGCCGACAATGCCGATAATCAGCGCACCAGCCAGAAACAGGCCGGACATTTCCGCCATCCACCAGCCTTGCGACGACACACCCCAGATCATTACGCCAAAGGTCAATGTGAACAGGACAAGTATCAGTTTGTGCTGCATGGTGAACTGATCGTCAGCATCACCCTTGAGCTTGAAATGCGCTTCGTTCGACGCTTTCATACTGGCGACAATCGAGAGTTCCGGATTGGCCCGCACGCGTTCCGCATACCACATGACATAAGCCACACAGGCCACCCATCCGGCACCCAGGATGATGAAACGCAACATCATGCCCGTGGTAAACGGAATACCGGCTGCATTGGAGGCAATGGTTGTCGCAAACGGATTGATTGTCGATCCAAGCACTCCGATACCGGCACCGACCAGGATGATGGCGACACCTGTCACGGCGTCGTATCGCGCCGCAATCATCACCGGGATGATCAGCACGTAAAACGCCAGCGTTTCCTCGGCCATGCCGTAGGTCGTGCCGCCGGCGGCAAACAGCGCCATCATGATCGGGATCATCCATTTTTCCCGGCCGTGCAAGGCATTCATGGCCCTGGCAATACCCGCATTAACAGCGCCGGTACTGTTCACCACTCCCAGGAAACCACCGATAATCAGCACAAATAGCGATACATCGATGGCGTTCGCGGTACCCGCCGACTGGCTGTAGAATCCGTTGACGGGCGCAAGGAAGATGTCGAACAGTGACTGCGGTACAGCATCGACGGCCTTGTAGGTTCCCGGCACCGCCACTTCACGGCCGAGGGCTTCATTCTGCACCCTGTCGTATTGCCCGGCAGGGACAAACCAGGTCAATGCGGCCATGAACAGAATGAGGCCGAACAAAATAGAATAGGCTGTTGGAAACCGGCTTGCGAACCCGGCTGGCAAGTCGGCAGGCGTTTCCGCCTGCCCGGACGTATGGTTTGTGGCGGTGGTCATCTTGTGTCTCCATTCGCCGTCGACAGTGTTAAGATTGCAGCGAGCAAAACATGATTGACCCGACCCTGCTTTGACGATGATCAAGGCCGGCCGTCAAAAAATTGATAAGTTGGCAAAACCCCGCTCAACCAGGAGGCATCACGATGAAACCGGTTAGAACATGGATACTGCTTGCAGACGGAACCCGCGCCCGGATCGTGTGCAATTCCGGACCCGGAAAGGGTCTGGACGAGGTACGTGGCATGGAGTTTGAAGGAGAAAATGTCCGCTCAGGCGACATAATGGCCGACCGGCCCGGCCGCACTTTCGACTCAGCCGGCGCCCATCGCCATGCGATGGAACCACCGTCCGATCCCCAGCGCGAGGCAAAGCGTTCCTTTGCCGCCGAACTGGTTGCCGGGTTGCAGGATCAGCTGCAGGCACATGCCTTTGACCGGCTGGTACTGGTGGCTGCTCCCGCAACACTTGGTGATATTCGCAAGGTCCTGCCAAAGCCGCTGCTGGCTGTGGTCTACGGGGAAATCCCGAAGAACCTCGTGCATGTTCCCAACAAGGAGCTGGGCGATCATCTTGCCGATGTGCTTGCGGTTTAACCGCAAGAAACAGCCGGCAAATATGCTGTCGATTGATCGCGGTCAAGGCAGAGCCCTTCCCGCCCGAGATAGCATTGCCTGCATGGACGGCACTCACTTTTCGCTATTCGTAAGGAGACAGATGATGACAGAGAAGCCTTCACTTCCATCGCTTTGGAAAACGCAGAACTGGCCTGGCATGTTCGGTTCCCTGCACGACGAAATTGACAGGGTGTTTCACGATTTCACCCAGTCGGTTGGACTGAAACCCGACCGCGCAAACAGCAACGCGCTCCTGTCGCCCGTCATCAACGTGGCGGAGACCGACAAGGCGCTGGAAATAACGGCGGAACTTCCCGGCGTGGATCAGCAGGACGTCAATGTCACCGTGACCGACAACCGGTTGACCATCCTGGCCGAGAAAAAGATAGAGGAAGAGGACAAGTCGAAAGACTACCACGTCGTTGAAAGGTCTTACGGCAAGTTTGCCCGCTCCATGTCACTACCCTTCGGTGTGGAGCCGGACAAGGTCGATGCCCAGTTCAAGAACGGCATCCTGACCGTAACCTTGCCGAAACCGCCGGAAGTCACAGCCAAGACTCACAAGGTAAAGATCAAGCACGCTGCCTGATCTCTCCTTTCGGCCTGACTGAAAGCGAGACGGCCACTGTATTGTGCAACAGTGGCCGTCATTTTGTTCTGAGGTCCATTCAGTGTCAGCGGATGTCAGTGGCGGTGATAACCCGGAACGTCCGCATCTCGCCATCCTGCTCGCGGATTGAAACATACTCTCCGGGCCGGAAACGCTCATCGCCGAACCGGTAACCGGTCTCATCATCGTCCTCGTTGCCGTGAATATCGTAGTGGAACGCCCACGCCCCACCGGGTTTGCGAACCAGGTGTCCAATCTCGTGCTCATTGTCCCCCCAGAACCGCGTCACTCTGCACTGCTCCCGGTTGGCTTTCCATTCCGCTGCATCAATCCTGTCCATATTGTCCAGAGGTGCTACCAGGACATAGCCATGCTGGCGGCTGCCTTGCGGAAAGTCCCGGTCGCGGGCCAGGTCCATGCGGATCTGTTTCATAGTCATCACAAAGTGTCTCCATAGCAGGTAAAACTAAAGATGGTTAGCAAGCCTCAGTGCGACATCAGCACCGGCACCGTCATGTTGTTCAGTACGTGTTCGGTTGCACCGCCAAACACGAACTCACGCACTCTGGAGTGCCCGTATGCGCCCATCACAAGCAGGTCGGCACCAACATCTTCGACTCGTGCAAGCAAGGCGCGGCCGGCGTCGGTGTCTGCCGTGGGCATCGGTTCAGCGGTGACTCTTATGTCGTGGCGGGCAAAGGTTGCCGCCAGTTCCGCACCAGGTACGTTACCCGCCAGAGAACGCTGCCTCTGTGGATCGACCCAGACAATGCTGACTTCGCTGTCTGCCGGCAGAAGCGGCAGGGCGTCAAAACAGGCACGTGCTGCTTCCTTGGCCCCATTCCAGCCCATCAGCGCCCTGCTTCCAATGATCTCGAACGGCTTGCCACGCGGCACCAGCAGCACTGGCCGGCCAGCTTCCATCACCACATATTCGGCGAAACTCGGTTCAACGCCGCAGTTTTCGCCTGCGTCGACCTGGGCAATGACCGCCAGGTCAGCGAACCGGCACTGGTCTACAAACTCCCGGCCAATGGACGAGCTCATGGCGTCCAGTTCGCGCCATTCACAAGACAGCGAATTCAGGGCCATGACGCGTTCAAATTTCTCGCGCACCTGCTTTGCCATTGACTGATAACGCTTGCGCTGCGCATCGACGACATCCGCCATGGCAATACCGCCATACACAGCAAAGACCTCAACGGAAGGAATGATGTAGGCGCCGATCACATGGGCACCGTTGCGTGCCGCAAACAGGCTGCAGGTGGTCAAAAGATGGTCCAGATTGTCCGTGTCATTGAGACTCACGACAAAGGTTTTCGGGTTCACAGAACATCCTCCTGTCAAAGTTGGCAGGCACATCATGCAACTCGCAGTCGGCATGGCGCATTGATCGAAGTCATATGCCTTGGTCAGCCGCTGTGTTTCAGTGACGCATCACTGGAGGTAGGTATGTCTACGATCCGCAACTTTAAGGGTGCAGGCCCAATCTGGCTTATGGCGGGCGCCAGCCTTGTGCTGGTCGCCATGTTGCCGGGTGATCTGCAGGCTGCCACCCGATGCATATTCAACTGGGCACAGCCCGGCACCTACAAGATGTCGGGAAATTTCAGGGGCACAACTGAAGCCGCCACCGCGCGCCTGACTCACGATTGCCGGGTGTACTTTCAGGTACCCGGTGTGTTTTCAGGCGGCCCTGTACGCCGATCGGGCCGGTGCCTGAAGTTCCGCTTCAAGGTTGACGGCGAAGCAAGAATATTCAGTGCCAGATGGTGCAACACCTATGGCGTGGTTCCGTGGCAGGGCCGCGACGTAAGAGCCTCGGTCACCCGCATCAAGATCGCGGTTCCGCCTACTCCCCAGCGCCGAAACTTCAACGTCAAGTGATGACCGGAATGCATAAACACCCGTTGTTTCCTGCAATCACCGCTGTCCTGGCGCTGGTGGCCTTCCCCGGTGTGTTGCCGGTTGCGCACTACCCCGCTTTGGCGACCCAGGTTACGCAGGACAAGCCTTCACCGGAAACACGCGAACATGAGTTCGGCGATGCATTTGTCGTGTCGCTGGGCGGCAAGTTGTACGACAATTATTGGGCGGGTTCAGGCGCCGAGCCGCCTGCCATGAAAAACCCGGCCTTCCCGTCAGACCTGACAGTCAGTGATACCGACAGCTGGCGCTGCGTCTCCTGCCATGGCTGGGACTATGACGGCGCCCAAAAGACCGATGGCAGCCCGCAACAGCAAAAACAGTTTGTCGGCCTGCGGCATCTGCAAGGTACTGATCCGTTTAACATGCTGGAACTGTTTACCAGGGCCCACCCTGATCAAAGGGCACTTGCGTCCGGCGGGTTGCCGTTGGACCTGTTGCTGCTGTTTCTGACCGTCGGCCAGTATGACCCGGTAAATTTCAAGCCGGAAAAATCGTCATCAGAGAAAAACCTCAGTCGCGGCAGGGACATTTTCGAGGGAGTTTGCATGTCCTGTCATGACCCGAACGGCAAGTCTGGGTTCCAGGTCAGGCCGGGCATGCGCGGCAGCCTCGGTTGGCAGGCACGCCATCAGCCCGAACGGATGATCCACAAGATCATCAATGGTGTTCCGGGCGAAAGCATGCTGGCTCTCAGGTTCATGGACGAACCGGCAATCGCCGACCTGGTCGCGTATCTTAAGACGCTCGATCCGGATGCCGACTAGGCTGATCCCCGCTTGTTCGCTGCCCTGGATCGGAATTCCTCGTCCAGCAATGCTTCCAGGCGCACCAGGTCTTCCGGTAGTGGCTGTCCTGTTGCCTTTAGCTGGGCCAGCTCGGCATGCAGTTGCTCAAGCACCTGGTGTGCATCCTCCGCCTCATTGTCCGCTTCACTGAAAAACAGGTTTATACGGGTGATCAAGTCGTCAAACGCCATGCCTTTAGCCTTCCTTGTTGTTCGCGGCCTTCCATGCGGCGAATCCGCCGGCTAGTGAAACCACGTCCGAAAACCCCATTTCCTGAAGCGTCTTCGCGGCAAGTGCCGAACGCCCGCCGGTTCCACAGAACAGTACAATGCGCTTGGCCGGATCCAGTGCCGGCAAATGTGCCGGGCACTCCGGGTCTGCGTGAAACTCCAGCAATCCCCGCGAGGCGTGCACGGATCCGGGAATGGTGCCATCAGTTTCGCGTTCGAACGCGTCGCGAACGTCCACGACAACCACGTCGGATTCATCCTGCAGGTATGGGAAATCCTGCACCGAAACCGTTTCTATGACGGCATTCGCCTGCGCCAGCAATGCCTTGAATCCTGTCTTCAGCATGGTGCTACCTCACATTGCTCACAATGGCCGTCTCGAACAGTACCCTAACACAATCCTGCACTCCAAGCCTGCCAAAGCAGTCAGGCGCAAGCACCTTGCGTTGCATAACCGCCATAATGGATGTTTTGCGCAGTTTGCCTTTGATCTGAATCATGTCGAACCCGGATCGCAGCGCCTATCTTGACGCCAGCATTGCGATGAAACATCCGGCGCGGCTCGCGCACGATTGAACCGTCGGCAAGGCAGCAGACATTTCAAACAGAAGGCAAGTTCCATGAAGCTCAAAACCTGGTTGGTGCTTGGTGTGGTCGCCATTGCCGGCGCGGCAGGCGGGTATGTTTACTGGCAACAGCAGATCGCATCGCAATTGCCCGCCGGCATTGTCAGTTCCAATGGCCGCATCGAGGCAGAGCAGGTCAACATATCCAGCAAGCTTGCAGGCCGAGTGGCTGAGGTTCTTGTCGACCAGGGTGACATGGTGGACGCCGGCCAGACCGTGGCCCGTATGGATGCCGGAGAGATCAACGCACAGGTACGGCGCGCGCAAGCCGAGACAAGACGCGCCAAAAAAGCAAAGCTCGAAGCAAGTGCGTCTGTCATTCGCGTCAGAAGCCATCTGAAATTCACTGAAGTCGAGCTTTCCCGCGCGCAGACACTGCATCGAAAGGGTTTCGCAACAACAGAGAAGCTGGATCAGCGTCATAACGAACTGCAGGCTGCTGATGCCAATTACCGTGCCGCCGTGGCCGGTGTCGAACAGGCCGATGAAGCCATCACGTCCGCACAGGAAGAACTGGCCCGGCTTAAGTCAATCCTCGATGACACCACACTGAAGGCGCCCCAACGCGGTCGTATCCAGTACCGCCTGGCTGAACCTGGAGAAGTCGTTGCAGCCGGCGGCAACATTCTGACGCTTCTGGACATCGCAGATGTCTACATGACGGTTTTCCTCCCGGCATCCGATGCCGGCCTGCTCACTCTGGGAAGCGACGCCCGGATCATTCTCGACCCGGTGCCGCAATATGTCATTCCGGCCACGGTTTCGTTCGTTGCAGCCCAGGCCCAGTTCACACCCAAGGCCGTGGAAACGGCGCAGGAACGGGCCAAGCTGATGTTTCGGGTCAAACTCACCATCGACCCGAAACTGCTGCGAAAACATGAGGATAGGGTGAAAACCGGGGTCAGAGGATTAGCCTATCTGCGTCTGCCGCAGGCTACAGGCTGGCCTGAAAACCTGAACATCAAGCTGCCCGAATGACACCCGCATCTGATAGTGTGGCGCAGCTTGCAGCCGTCACTCACAAGTATGGTGCGGTGGCCGCTCTCGATGACGTAACAGTGAATATTCCGGCCGGCTGCATGGCTGGTCTCATTGGTCCTGACGGCGTCGGCAAGTCTACATTGCTGGCGTTGGTCTCGGGGGTCCGAAAAATGCAGACCGGGAGTGTCCATGCACTGTCCGGCGACATGCATGACAACGCCCATCGCAGGCACTGCTTCAACCGCATTGCCTACATGCCGCAGGGGTTGGGGAAAAACCTTTATCCCACGCTCAGCATTTACGAGAATCTGGATTTCTTTGGACGGCTGTTCGGCCAGGGCAGCAAGGAGCGCCACAGGCGCATAGGTGAACTGTTGCAGGCAACCGGACTTGCCCCTTTTCCTGACCGTCCGGCTGGCAAACTGTCCGGCGGCATGAAGCAGAAACTCGGACTGTGTTGCGCCCTTATTCACGACCCTGACCTGCTGGTTCTGGATGAGCCGACGACAGGCGTCGACCCGCTTTCAAGGCGCCAGTTCTGGGAACTGATTGATCGTATTCGCGCTCGCCGTCCCAATATGAGCGTTATTGTTGCAACCGCATATATGGATGAAGCCGAAGGCTTCGACTGGCTGGCGGCCATGGATGATGGAAAGATCATCGCCACCGGATCGCCGGCCGAGCTGAAATCACAAACGTCTGCCGACACGCTTGAGGCCGCCTTTATCGCACTGCTGCCAGAGCACAAACGCTCCAGACACAAACAGGTAACCGTGCCGCCGCGCATCAACGGAGATGGGCAGTTCGCCATCCAGGCCAGCGGGCTTACCAAGCGGTTTGGGGATTTCACTGCTGTCGATCACGTCAGCTTCGACATCGAGCGGGGTGAAATCTTCGGCTTCCTCGGATCCAATGGCTGTGGCAAGACCACGACCATGAAGATGCTGACCGGGCTGCTGTCCGCCAGCGAAGGTGAGGCCAGGCTGTTCAGCAAGAAGCTGAACGCCCGGGACATGCAGACCCGCCGCCGGGTCGGTTACATGTCACAGTCCTTCTCGCTGTATGGCGAACTGACCGTTCTGCAGAACCTTGAATTGCACGCGCACCTGTTTCACTTGCCGAAAGACCAGCGAAACGACCGCATTACGGATCTTCTCCAGCGCTTTGACCTGCACGACGTCCACGACCACAAGCCTGACAGCCTGCCGTTGGGCGTCAAGCAGCGCCTGCAACTCGCCGTCGCCATTCTTCACCGGCCGGAAGTTCTCATTCTCGACGAACCGACGTCCGGCGTCGACCCGATAGCACGCGATGAATTCTGGCAGTTGCTGATAGAGCTGTCACGCGACGACGGCGTGACCATTTTCATTTCCACGCACTTCATGAACGAGGCATCCCGCTGTGACCGGATATCGCTGATGCACGCCGGCAAGGTCCTTGCCGTGGGCGCACCTCAGGAGCTGGCAGACGACAGGCATGCCGGTTCGCTCGACGAGGCCTTTGTAGCCTATCTTGAGGATGCGATCGGCGAAGACAGTTCCGAGCCCGCAGACAATTCAGTGGTTGCGGAGATTGCAGACACCGTTCCCGAAACCCGGCACACTATCAGCGCCTTCAGCGCGCAGCGCATGTGGGCGTATGCCAGCCGGGAAGCGAAGGAACTCCTGCGCGATCCGATCAGACTGGCATTTGCGCTGTTGGGACCCATTCTCCTGATGGTCACCTTCGGCTACGGCATCTCGTTCGATGTCGAAGAACTGCCCTACGCCGTCTATGACCAGGACAGGTCCCATGAAAGTCGCCAGTTTCTCGAGAATTTCTCCAGTTCACGGTACTTCATACAACAGCCCCCCATTACCAGCCCGTCTGGTGTCGAGACCCGCCTGAAAAGCGGCGAACTGAAATTCGCCATCGAGATTCCATCCGGCTTCGGCAAAAACATGCTGAAAGGCGAACAACCCGAAGTCGGCGTGTGGCTGGATGGCGCCATGCCGTTTCGGGCCGAAACGACGCGGGGCTACGTTCAGGGCGTCACGTTGCAATACATCGCTGACATGTCCACCCGCCAGACCGGCCGCGCCGTCAGTGTCAGCCCGGTCTCGATCGAGACCCGGTTCCGCTACAACCAGGCATTCAAGAGCACCTACGCGATAACCCCAGGCGTCATCATGCTGCTGTGCATCCTGATACCCGCCATGATGACTGCGGTAGGCATCGTGCGGGAAAAGGAGATGGGCTCGATCACCAACCTGTACTCCACGCCGGTCACGAAAATAGAATTCCTGCTCGGCAAGCAATTGCCCTACGTCGCCATTGCCTACGCCAGCTTTGTCAGCCTGTGCTTGCTGGTCATCCTGGTATTCGCGGTGCCCCTGAAAGGGTCCTTCCTGGCACTGGCTGTCGGAGCCTTGTTTTATGTCTGGGCAACAACAGGATTTGGCATGCTGGTATCATCGTTTGTAAACAGCCAGATCGCAGCCATTTTCGCCACAGCCATACTGGCGATGGTGCCCACAATGAACTTTTCCGGGTTCATGACGCCTGTCTCCACATTGGGTGGCGGTGCCAAGATAACAAGCGCCCTGTTTCCGGCATCCTACTTCCAGCAGATCAGCGTAGGCAGCTTTACCAAGGCACTGAGATTTTCCGACCTGTGGCCCAATCACCTGTTTCTGATCGGCTTCGGGCTGGCGTTTTTCCTTATCGCTGCAGTCTTCCTTCGCAAGCAGGACGTGTGAACATGTTGAGAAGACTTGGCAACATTTACCGTCTCGGCATCAAGGAACTGCGCAGTGTGCTGGCTGACCCGGTGCTGATGATCCTGCTCGTCTGGACATTCACCTTTGCCATTTATGAAGTCGCGCAGAATGCAAAAATGGAAGTGTCGAATGCCTCGGTTGCAATCGTGGATGAAGATCGCTCGGAACTGTCCAGGCGCATTCAGGATGCGTTCCTGCCGCCCTACTTCAAACCGGCGGTCGAGATTACGGGAGCGGAAATCGACCGGGCGATGGATACCGGCAAGTTCATTTTCGTTGTAGATATTCCACCACGGTTTGAGTCCGACCTTCTGTCCGGCCACAGACCCGAAATTCAGCTGAACATAGATGCGACCGCCATGTCCGTGGCCGGCACCGGCGCGTCCTACATACAAACCATCATCACCCGGGAAACCCTGGATTTCATGGATGCACGGGGAACAGAGGCACAAATCCCGCTGGACGTGGTCGTCAGGGCAAACTTCAATCCGAATCTCAACTCGACCTGGTTCATGGCGGTGATGCAGATCGTCAACAACGTCACCATACTGGCCATGATCCTGACCGGCGCCGCCCTGATCCGCGAACGTGAGCACGGCACCATCGAGCACCTGCTCGTCATGCCTGTCACATCGGCGGAGATCATGATCTCGAAAGTCTGGGCCAATGGCCTGGTGATTGTTGTTGCCGCCGCACTGTCGCTGACCTTCATTGTCCAGGGACTGTTGCAGGTTCCCATTGCTGGGTCCAAGTTACTGTTTATCGCAGGCGCAATTGTCTACCTGTTCTCGATCACTTCCCTGGGCATTCTGCTGGCGACCATGGCGCGTTCGATGCCGCAGTTCGGACTGCTCGCAATTCCCGTCTTCGTGGTGATGAACCTGTTGTCCGGAAGCACGACACCCCAGGAAAGCATGCCGGAATGGCTCCAGACGATCATGCAGGCGTCTCCGTCCACCCACTATGTCAGTTTCTCGCAAGCGGTTTTGTATCGAGGTGCGTGGGTGGATATTGTCTGGCCGCAAATGCTGATCATGGGGGCAATCGGCTGTGTTTTCTTCGCCGTCGCCCTGTTCCGGTTTCGCAAGACAATCATCAGCTTCTCGTAGCCGTGTTTCCTTCGCTGTTGTCCAAAAATTGATCTCGATGCAGATCATGAAGGCTTGAATCATCAGCTTTCAGCCGTCACGATCAGATAAAAGCTGGTCAGACGCGCAAACCAACCAGTCAATGAGTCGACCGGTCCGAGGTCATCTTTATCCGAATGGCACAGGGTCGGATCCTGACCCCAGTGCCGCGGGAATACTCCCGCGGCAGACTGCAATGGAATTTTGGTGGGGAGCAATGATCAGATCATATTCGGCAGGGTTATGGGTCCTGGCAATTGTGCTGGTGTTCCAGGTCATGTCGGCGCAAGTAGCGCGAGCCGACAGCAAACCGGTTGCCTGCCCGGGTGTCAGCCACGCAACACCAACTCTCAATACACTGCCCGATGGACAGGGCTATCAGCTGCAGCCCCTGATTGCAGACGTGTTCAGTGACCCGACCGGACAGGTTCAGGCCAGCACGATTGCCCGACAACCATTCCTGCCCGGGCCGTGTAACGGCGTTTTCCAGGCCCCCTTGCCAAACCAGGCTGTTTGGCTGCGTTTCCAGGCCGCAAACAACACGACTGATGACAGGCAATGGGTCGTGGGCTTCCTGGAGTTCATCTTTGATGATGTTGAACTGTTCGCACAGCAAGGCGACAGCGTTGTTTCCCTGTCGCGAGGCGGACGCACAATTCCGGTTACCGAGAAGGCAAACCGGGCCGCCAAAACCGGACTGTCCCTGAATGTCGCTCCCGGCAAAACCAGGTCCTATTATCTGAGGGTGTCCGGGACCTTTGCGCCCACCATGACAGCAGTTATCATGTCCCCGGACATGTTCCTGGGCTGGTCGACTTTATCTCTGACCCTGACGGCAGTATTCCTGGGCTATGTCGCCACCATCGCCTTACTCAGTGTCGCCCTGTTCCGGCATGTGGACGCCCGTTTCTACAAGTACTACGCGCTTTACATGCTGTGTTTCTTTTCATTCTCCTTCATCTATGACGGATGGCTCAGCAAGTTCATCGGGGTGACGCAACCGGTCACCGTGCTCATGCCCATTGCCGAATTTGTCGCCGGGCTAGGTGTCTTTGCGAACATTCAGTATTGTCGCGTGCTGCTGAACATAGATGAAGATGCACCGGTGTGGCGCCGCTTGTTTGCCCTCCTGTCAGGCGTGGCCGTCATTGCCACGTGCCTGGCTGTGATCGATCCATGGCGGCTTTCGCTACCCTTGCATCTGGCGTTTTTCGGATCTCCGCTCGTGCTGCTCGTTGTCGCATTGAAGAAAATCGCAGACGGCTTGCCACAGGCCAAACCGGTATCCGGTTCGTTGCTGGCACTGACCGGCGGTTTGTTCACTGCCGTTTACGGTTTCATATTCCCCGCAGACATCGCCAAGGCCGCATCTGTGTACGATGTACTGCTGGCAACGCCGCTCAAGTGGGGGTACTACCTCGCCATTCTGGGTGAAACGACCTTCATGATGATTGCCATCTCGACGATGCTGAAAAACATTCAGGCGCAAAAGCATACCGCGCTGGCGGAGATCAGAGATCTGCAACTGAACGTGAGCGCGGTTGCAAAACAAAAAGCGGACATCAGCAAAACGGCCAGTGAACGAATTGAGCGGCTTGAAGCCACTTTGGTAATGGATCCCAGGAGAGACCTTCTCGCCCCAATGGAACAGCGCTTCCTCGAGCAGGCAACTGACTGTGTGCTGCGTCATATTGCAGATGAAAAATTTGGAGCCCGCGAGTTGGCTTCACAACTGGGTACCAGCGAAAAAACACTTGGACGGCGTCTGAAGCAATTGCAAAACCGGTCACCGGCAGCATTTATCCGGTCCATTCGCCTGAATCATTCACGCGAGCTTATCCTGCTGCGCCAGCGCAACTCGGTTGCCGAAGTCGCCCACGCCGCCGGATTCACCAGTGTCAGTCACTTTGCCAAGCTGTACCGGCAGCAATTCAATGAAACACCAAGCCAGTCGTTCAAACTGCTGAAAACCGGTTGCGACTTCCCGGAACCTAATCCGTGAGCAGTCTGATCAGGCGATTGGTCGACGTAAGGCGCTCCGCCAGCGTGCGTACCAGATAGTTACTGAACAAGGATGCCATTGCGGGCGCCTCAAGCGTCATTTTGGCCAGGGCCTCATTGCTCAACTGCCATGCCGTCGTATCGCATTCGGTGATTACCGACGCTGAGCGGCACTGATCCAGGCAGAAAGAAATCTCCCCGACCATCGTGCCGGCACCCAGGGTTCTCAATCGGACGGTCGTGCCTTCTGGCGTTTCGAGCTGGATGCTGACTTTTCCCTGTTCGATAAAGAAAATGTCCTTCGACTCCTCTCCCTGCCGGATCAGGGTCGCCTGTGACTCAAAATCCTTCCTTTCCAGATATGGCAGCATGACCTCAGCGGCCCGCCCGTCATCCAGGATCCGGGCAAGCTGATCCTGGATGCAGGCTTTCGGCTCAGGCTGCGGTCTGTCCCGCCAGTCACGCAGCAGGTTTTCCTCGCACCACTCGAGCGCCCTGTCGAGATCATCGAAACGGCGTACCGGCAATCCCATGTCCGACTGGGCTGTCGCCGCATCAAGCTGACAGGCTGCGGTTTCACACAGGTTTGTCGTCATCAGCGTTCCATCGCTGCGCTCAACCAGCCGGCTGATCTTTGTAAAACCCAGGGCTGCCGATGAATCAAGCCCGGTCACATCGCGGCAATCCAGCACCAGGAAGCGCAACGTCGGCAATCCTTGATCCTGCAGGCGCGCAGCTACAAGTTTCTGCAGTTTATGAACCGTGCCGAAAAACACAAACCCCTGCAGCCGCAATATAAGGACCTGCTTTCCGTGAGAAGTCAGAAATTGCCGGTCTTCATCGGCATGCTCGAAGCTGCTGTGAAAGTCCTTGCCGGTCACTGCGTACTTTACAATCTCGACCCGGCTGTATTCGAGCGCAAACAGAACGACGGCGGAAAACAATCCTGCCAGCACGCCTTCAAGCAAGCCCACCGTGCTGATCACGAAAACGATGAGCAGGATAATCAGGTATTCCCGGCGCGGAATCCGCGCATAGGCATCAACCAGCCAATCGTAAAGCAGTGAAACGCCAATCCACAGCAGCAACCCGCCAAACAACGGGATCGGCATGTATTCCAGCAGCGAGCTTCCGAAAAACAGCATCGACGCGCACACAACCGCAACGATGACACCCACCAGGCGATAAGGCGCGCCAAGTTGATGGCCAAGTATGGTCAATCCGAGACCCTGAAAGCCCGCCGCGCCGCCGCCTGCGCCGGCAAGCAAGTTGGCAATGCCGGCAGCGCGCAACTCGCGGTCCAGATCGACGTCGCGGCGAACCGAAAGTTCAATCCCGCTGGATGCAAACAGCACTGAAGTTGCTGTAATCGCCACAAGCGCAATCACTTTGGGGATTTCCGCGCCGATAACGCGCCAGTCGACACCGGTAAACGGATTGCCGCTCACCGGCGGCCAGATCCCCTCCTGTGACAAGGGCAGGAACAACCAGCCCTCGGCTTGAAGCTGCGATACAGGCACGTCCAGCATCCATGCAAGGCCGTGAAACAGGACAAGTGCCGCCATGACCGCAACCGGCAGGATGAACGAACTGCCGGTTCGTCTTGCCAGTGCGCCGACGGTGCAGGCAAACACCGTAGCCGGGAGCCATTTGACGATGTTGGAGGCATCAAGCAACACATGGACACTTTGCAGGGTCAGCGTATCACCCACTATCACACCCAACGCACCGACCACGATCAACCAACCCATGCCGGCAAGAAACCCGCCAATGACCGGATACGGGATGAACCTGATCAGCCGGCCCAGGCGAAAGATGCCCATTGCCAGCAGGCACAATCCGGTGACCGACGTTGCCAGACCGATCATGACGACAATCGTAGCGACAATATCTGCTTCGCTTCGAACGCCCGCCATGGTCGCATGGATCGACATTGCGATCACCGACAGGGCGACAACCGTAACCTCCTGGGAAACCGACACCATGCCGGGACAGGAACTGGAAACCGCTATGACGCAGCTCAGGACAATTGTACCGAAAAGACAGGCGGCAATAGCAACCGTTATGTGTTCTCTCAGCTCGCCGGAGAACAGCAACGCAGCAGCAGAAACAGAGAACATCACGGCGAGCAGCCCGCAGATTATCCCGGCAGCAAGAACAGAAAATACCTGCGATACGCCGAACGCGCCGGTCCGGGGCGTTATTGCACCGTCATCATCGGTTACATGAGCACCGACCGGCTGGATGCCGTCGCGCCGGTCCTGGTGGCCGCGAGTGAGGGTGTCCATCATTGTCCAGTTCATGTTCGGTCAGGTGCCTGATCTGAAAATTGCACCTGAATCCAGCGCGCACCTGAACCAGGCGCCGCGAGTTTTCAGTACTCGCATCTTTCAGATACCGCTTAAACAGGCCTTGGACGAATTGACTGATCTGCGGCCAATTTTGTCCGAAACAGGCGCATGAAGCCGATGATTTCCCGGGCGGTCCATCAAAGACAGGGCGCAAGCCCCGATCCGGTCTGCCGGGTCACTGCTGGAACGCGAACTTCGCGGCCAGCGGCGCCAGTTGCGGAGCCCCGGCAATATAGTCGGCAGCACGTGCCGCGATCATTTGGGTCGGTGCATTGAGGTTGGCACTCATGATCTGCGGTATGACGGAGGCGTCGACCACGCTCAGGCCCTCAACGCCTTGAACCCGCATCTGGTCATCGACAACGCTATCTGGGCCATGGCCCATCCGGCAGGTGCCGCACGGGTGAAAATCCGTTGTCGCGGCCGACCGCACCCAGTCGCGAATGTCCGCATCGCTTGCCACCTGGGGGCCGGGCACCAACTCGACGCCGCGCAAGTCATCGAAAGCTTGTTGCGCCACCAGTTCGCGGGTCTTGTGCACCCCCTCAACCAGCTCATCAAGGTCACCTGGCTCTGCCAGGTAGTCGAAGTGAAGGGCCGGCTTGTCGTAAGGGTTGCCGGACTTGAGTGAAATTGAGCCGCGGCTGCGCGGGCGCAACTGATCAACATGAATGGCAAAAGCCTGCAACAGCTTGATGGTGCCTTCATCGTATTCAAAGCCCACCGGCCCGAAATGATACTGCAGGTTGGGATAGGGCACGTTGGGATTGCCGCGGATCAGGCCGCCGGCTTCCCAGATGTTGGAGGCAGCCATGCCGGAGCGGGTAAACACCCACTGCAGCCCTGCGGCAGCCTTGCGCCACGGCACATCCACCTTGTGAATTGGGAAGCTCTTCAGGCATTCATACTGCAGGATGATACTAGCATGATCCTGCAGGTTCCGGCCGACACCCGGTAAATCGATCAACGGCCTTATGCCCCGGTCGTTCAGATGGTCGGCCGGACCGATGCCGGATAACATCAACAGTTGCGGCGAGTTGATCGCCCCACCGGCCAGGATGACTTGCGTACCGGCATGTACAATGCGTTCGGAACCCTTGTGGTCGAACGCTATGCCGTAGGCGCGATTGCCGGTAAACAACACCCGCTTGACCATGGCCCGCACCAGCAGGGTTACGTTGCCGCGTTTCAATGCCGGCCTGAGATGCGCTACCGCGGCGCTGCACCGTCTGCCGTTCTTCCTGGTGGCATCCAGGCGCGCGACCCCTTCCGGGTTGAACCCGTTCAGGTCATCCGACCTGCCCTGGCCCGCCTGCTCACCTGCCGCAATGAATGCATTGTACAGGGGGTTGTCGAAACTGCCCTTTGACACACCGAGCGGACCACTGTCTCCGCGCCATTCATCCGCGCCGCGATCCGATGTCTCGCCCGCCTTGAAATAGGGCAGACAATGCTCATAGCTCCACCGGGTCAGGCCGTGCTCATTGGCCCAGCGGTCGTAGTCCAGCGGGTGCCCGCGCATATAGACCATGGAGTTGATGGATGACGAACCGCCGACCACCTTGCCTCTCGGCATGAACACGCTGCGGTCATGCAGTTCCGGTTCGGGTTCGGTGTGGTAGTTCCAGTTGAGTTTGGGCTCATGCCAGGTTCGGTAAACGCCGGCAGGCACATGGATCATCGGGTCATAATCCATGGGGCCGGCTTCCAGGATGAGGATTGTCTTGCGCCCGTCCGCCCCCAGCTTGTTGGCCAGAACACAGCCAGCCGATCCCGCGCCCACGATAATGTAGTCAAACGTATTCATGCCAATGCCCCAGGCAGTCCCCCGCAATACCGGATCGCCGATCACCCAGGGCAACTATGCCTGCGTCCGTTCGCTCATGTCCACACTGGAACGATCTGGCGACATGGCATTCCAGGTGATCAATCAGCAGCAGCAGCTGAGATCGTGGCTACATCACGCGCATGTTTCTTTCACCTGCCGGACCTGCCCGCTAACATAGCACTGCCGCAGCCCGGACCCGGCGGTCGCCAAATCAGGAGAGCTACGCATGGCTGAACAGCAAAACCTCACCCTGCAAGTTGCCGTCAATTCATTGGTCGCCCTGCTTTGCTGGGCGACGATGCTGCCTGCCCAGGCCCAGACCGAGACTGAAACCCTGCGCGGTTCGGCGATTGCCGTTGACGGGCGTATTGTCAGCATGGATGGCAAAGAACTGATACTGGCCGACATCATCGTACCTGAACCGGGCGCCAAATGCCTGCTGCGCGGCAAACTGCGTGATTGCGGCAAGTTTGCCCGGCTGGGCCTGACAGAGCTGGTTGTTGCGGCCACCATCGAATGCCGGAAAACAAAACAACCGACCTACAACTGCAGGACCGAAGACGGCTACGATCTCGCTCTGGGCCAGATCCATGCCGGCTGGGCCGTGCCGACAAAATCGGCTCCGGCCCATTACTTCACCAAGATGAACGAGGCCAAAACCAAAAAGCGCATGCTGTGGTCGGCACTACATGCCGACGGGAAACCCGGTTACGCGTCCGCCCTGCTGGACAGAAACTAACCGGGGCATCCGACTTTCGATAACAGCCATTTACGCATCGGCCTTGTAGGGCACCACCAGCGTTGGAATATCAGCCCGCCGCAACACCCGCTTCGCCACTGTTCCAAGGAACGTATGCGAGAAACCGTGGTCATGTGCCCCCAGGATAATGAGGTCACATTTCAACTCCTTGGCCCGGCGCAGGATCACTTCGGCAGGATACCCGTCGACGATCTCGATGGACTCGACCTGGTCTCGAATACCCTGGTCTTCTTTCGGCAGCGCAGCCCAGAAGTTCTTCTGCCGCTCTGCCAGAACCGCCTTGACGTGGTCATGTCTTGTGCTCATCGCTTTTTTGCGGGACTCGTCGTCCTGCATGAACATCTGCATGGTGATGCGCGCATCGTCGCTGAGCGGCTCAGCCACATGCAGAACATGCAGCTTGGCACCGGTCGCCTGAGCCATGCTGGCGGCATGGGTCAGCGCATAGGTCGAGTTTTTCGACAGATCCGTCGTGAACAGGATATGGGTTACTGTTGGTTTCATAGTCAGAGACCTTTTCTGGGTGACCCGATCAATAGCCGAAGAAGCGTGGCAGCCACAGCGAGATTTCCGGGAAGAACGCAATCACGAAAATCGCAACCGTGTTGATGAGCGCAAATGGCAGGGCCTTCAGGGATATCTCCTCGATGGAAATCTTGGAAATACCCGATGCGATGAACAGGTTTTCCCCCAATGGCGGCGTCTGGAAGCCGATGCCAAGCGTACAGACCATCACCACGCCGAAGTGGATCGGGTCTATGCCCATGCTGTAGGCCACGGGAAGCATGACCGGCACCAGGATAAGGATCGTGGCCAGGGTTTCCATGAACATGCCGACGAACAGCAGGAAGAAAATGACCAGCGTCCAGATCACATAGATATTGTCTGTGAACGACAGCATGCCTGAAGCAATCACCGCAGGGATTTCATTCTCCACCAGAAGCCTGCCGAACACTGTTGCGGTAAACATGATCAACAGCACGCGGCCAGTAAGCCAGGTGGTCGTCTCAAGTGCGGTAAACAGCTTTTCCCAGGACATCTCCCTGTAAATGAAGGTGCCGACAATCAGCGTGTAGAAAATGGCTACGATTGCCGCCTCAGTCGGTGTGAAGAACCCGGAATAGATACCCCCCAGGATCACCACTGGCGCCATCAGGGCCCAGAAGCCGCGATACAGTTCGCACCAGATGTGACGCGCCGACCAACCCTCGGTAGTTCCCTTGTAGTTGTTCTTCTTCGCCAGGATGTAGTTCATGATGAGCAGGCTTCCGGCGATCACGAACGCTGGTACGAAACCGGCGATGAACAGTTTGGGGATAGACACGGTCTGGAAGGTGCCGTGTGCTTCAACCGCGGCCGGTGGCGGTGGCATGCCCAGCGCGGCAATACCGAATATGATCAACGGAATGGACGGCGGAATCACGATACCGAGGCCGCCCGCAGACGCGGTGATGGCGGATGAGTATCCCTTGCTGTAGCCGCGATCGATCATCGCCGGGATCATCAACATGCCCACGGCAGCGGTTGTAGCCGGCCCGGAGCCGGAGATAGCGCCGAAAAACAGGCACGCGACGACGGCTGCCGCCGACATGCCTCCGGTGAACGGACCGGCAAAGCTTTCAGCTACATTGATCAGTCGCCGGGACAATCCGGCAGATTCCATTAACGCCCCGGCCAGAATGAAGGCGGGTAACGCCATCAGCGGGAAGGAGCCGACCGAGGTAAACGCGATCTGCACGAACTTGATCGGGTTGTCCTCGAGCACGATGAACGAAATCAGCGTCGAGACACCCAGCGCAACAGTAATCGGCGCACCGATGAACAGCAGCAGCAGGAACGACCCGAACAGGATGAAAATGATTTGAGCTTCCATTGTACTTGCCCCTCTTAATGATCAGCTTTTGTGGCTTCGGTTTCGGCCTTGATGGCATCAAGGTCGATCGCATCGGGGTCTCGCATGTCCTCCTTGAGAACTATCTTTTTATAGTTCACCTGCAGGATGCGTATCGTCATCAGGGTGAAGGCTATCGGAAGCACGATGTAGACCCAGCTCAGATGGAAACCCAAAGTCTGAGAGGACTGGAATTTGTTCATCTTGTTGAAAATGAAATCGATCGCGAGGTAGACAAAAATAACATTAAACGCCAGCCAGAACAGATCGGCGAAGGCTTCAATATATTTGATGGCTGCTGGCCGCAGGAACTTGAACTGAAATGTCACCCGGTTGTGGGCGCCCATTTTGGCCGCATAACTGGCCCCGAAGAAAACGAACCAGACGAACATGTAGACCGAAAGCTCTTCAATCCACGAGAACGAGAACGAAAACAGTGTCCGCACCACGACTTGCAGAAACAGCAGGCAAACAAAAATCGCCAGCAAGGTTCGGCAAATGTAACTCTCGATATTATCCGCTATTTTCCAGAATTTGCTCATCTGACCCTCTTCCCCTTTGCTAGGGGGCGCCGGTTGGCGCCCCCTGTTGTTGTCACGTGGAGATTATTCAGACACAGGGTCGCGGCCAATCTCGGCAAGCACGGCATTCAGTTTTTCAATACCGCCAATGCTCTTGTAGAATTTTGGCCACACTGCCTTGGTCGCCAGATCGATGAATTCGGCCTCATCGTTTTCCGGGTCGGAAATTTCCATGCCCTTGTCGAGCAGGATCTGCTTGATCTCGGCTTCCTTGTCGCGCAGGAACTTTGCCGACGCTGCGGTGGCGGCCTGACCGGCCTTCAGGATGATTTCCTGATCGCCCGCATTCAGGCCCTGGAACACCTGCTCGGAAATGATGAGAGGCTCAATGGAGAAAATATACCGGATGTTGGTGACATATTTCTGCACTTCATAGAACTTCATCGCATTGATGGTGGTGTAAGGATTGTCCTGACCGTCAACCACCTTGGTCTGCAGGCCCGCAAAGGTTTCCGACCAGGCCATCGGCGTCGGGCTGATGCCCCAGGACTTGTAGGTGTCGATCATGATCTCGTTCTTGGGAACGCGGATCACCAGGCCTTTCAGGTCAGCTACGGATTTCACCGGCTTTTTCGAGTTGGTCAGCACCCGGAAACCCGTGTAGGTCCAGGCAATGATCCTGACACCGGCGTCATTGATTGTGTTCTGGGTCAGTTCCTGACCGATCGGGCCCTGGGTCAGCTTTTCCGCATCTTCCAGGCTCAAAATGACATATGGCAGTGTAAACACGCCAACTGTCGGTGAGAACGGCGTGATGTTGTTGATCGCCAACAGGGACATGTCGAGCGTGCCGATCGCGGCTTCGTTCACCGTGTCCTGTTCCGAACCGAGCTGGCCGTTCAGAAACAGTTTTGCGGTGTGTTTGCCGCCGGAGAGCTCTTCAAGCGCCTTGACGAAGCCCAGCCCGGTTGCTTCCTGGCTGCTGCCGCCGCTGTCGCCAACAGCGATCTTGAATTTCTTGGCTGACGCACCAGATATACCTGCAAGAGATATCGCTGCGGTGAGTGCCAGCGCGTAGGAAAGTTTGCTTAAAAGTTTCATGTAATATTCCTCTTCATTAAAGGGACGATCAAAAGCTGCATGGCAAAAAGAGACCTAATCAGTGCTCTGAGCCTATTTTGAACAGGTCGAATTAGCAAATGCGTGCCAATTTGCCCTATTCCCCCACAGCCGGGGTAATGCAAAATCCGGCACCCTGGATATCAGGGCAGCGGTAAGTAAAACTGCGGCTTGAACGACAGCCTAGCAGCCGGAAAATGTTTCAGATATAAGAAGGTTTGTTGAAAAGCTTGCATGTTAGTGCAACATTGTTTCATGGCAAAAACAGCTCTTCTTCGCCGCCTCAGTGATGTCGACTTCAGATTGCTTCGGGTCTTCCGTGCGGTTGTCGCCTGCGGTGGTGTTTCGGCCGCCGAGCTCGAATTGAACATCAGCAGATCAACCATCAGCCGGCACCTGACCGACCTGGAATTCCGGCTGGGCAGCAGGCTTTGCCACCGCGGGCCAGCCGGGTTTTCGCTGACCGAGGAAGGCGAACGCATCCATGCCGCGGCCCTGCAGCTGTTCTCCGCTATCCATGAATTTCAAGCCGAAGTGGATGAAACCAACAAAGACCTGGCCGGCCAGTTGTCCGTCGCGTTTTTCGACAAAAACGCCACAAATCCGAGTGTGAAACTGCCCGAGGCCATCCGCGCTTTTGAACGCATCGCACCGAAAGTCAGGATCGAGGTCTATGTCGAACCGGTCAATATCGTGGAAACAGGCGTTTTGAACGGCCGCCATCAGGTCGGCATTGTCCCCATGCACAAGACGTCCGACAACCTTGAGTATTACGACTTATATAGCGAGGCCATGTATCTGTACTGTGGCAAGCATCATCCCCTGTTCGCCCTGCCCGACCAGGACGTAGCGCGTGAAGACGTGCAAAAACAAAAGTATGCCGGCTTTCCGTTTCACTCTCCAAACATGATGGCAAGTCACGACTGGAAGCTCAAGCGCCGCGCCATCGTCAACAATGAAGAAGCCCTGGCGACGCTTATCCTGTCGGGTTGCTATATTGGATTTCTGCCCGATCATGTGGCCAAGCGGTTTACCGATGCAGGCGACATGCGGGCACTGCGCCCCGAAGTCTACAATTACCCCAGCGACCATTCTGCAATCGTGCGCAAGACGCCCAAAATGCCAAAACGGGTGGAGAAGTTTCTAGATTGCCTGCGAGCCGCGCATCAACGCTAAAGCCGTCGGGCGCGTAAAGCCGGCAATGCCGTCAGTATCCGAGCGCGCCTGGTCGTTCCCGGTCAGCGCAGTTGCGCGGGACTGTCTGTCATCGAATTCTGTCCCCGGTCGGTATTCGGCTCGACCGTGATGCCAAGCAGGTCACTGAGCTGGTCGGCACCGCCTACATAATTCCCGTCTATCCAGATCTGCGGCACGGTTATCGGGGTTTTTGGTCCGACAATCGGCTTGACCCGGCCCAGCATCTCATACAGGTCGCGCGGCTGCCTGACCACGTCATGATAAGTATATTCAATTCCCGCCTGCTTGAGGTATTGCTTGGCGCGCTGGCAATGCGGGCAGGTTTCCTTGCCATAAAGGTGATTGCCCTCAACACCGGCAGTCTTTACGTACTCGCCGATGATGGCTTCCGTCAGAACGCCCCGGTTCAGTGCGTGGCCCTGGCTGACAACCTTGCCGCCGACAATCGTGATCGGCGCATGCCATCCGCCTTTCGTCAGCGGCCGCCACCACTCGCTCAGCCACTCGCGGATTTCAAGTTCGACCGGAATTCCTTTCAACTCGGTGCTGAGCGTGTCATTGATCACGTCAACCGTAAGCGAGCATTCGCCACACGGTATACTCACCTTGAACGGTCCCCAGCTGCCGGCCCAGCGGTAGAGGATCAAATGTACCGGCTGCTTCGACATATCAGTTCTCCGCTCAATTCGTTGCGTGTCGTCATCATGCGAAACTCTTACAACCTGCCGTGAACACAGGCCATCAACTCATCTCAAGCTATTGTCATTTCGATATCAGCAGCCGGTTCTTCTAGAATTTGGCAAGTCAGCTGACTTTGTGAAAACCTGCAAGCCGAAAGGCACCTGAGAATGTGTGAACTGTTTGCCATGTCGTCGCGCAAGCCGTCAGCGCTGAATTACTCGCTGAACGAATTCTCGCGCCGCGGCGGGCTTACCCATAAAAACAAGTCGGGATGGGGTATCGCCTACTTCTACGACCGTGACGTGTTCCTGGTCAAAGAACCCCTGCCCGCCAGCGACAGTCCGCTGGCAAGCTACATTGCCGCCGACAGCCGGGTGAGCAATTGCGTCATTGCGCATGTCAGACTGGCAACCGTTGGCGAGCCTTCACTGAAGAACACCCACCCGTTCCGGTTTGCCCTTGCCGGCCAGATGCATGTGTTTGCCCACAACGGCACACTCAAGGGACTGAAGGACGATTATGCCGAACAGGTCCTTCACTATGACCCGATCGGCGATACAGATTCGGAGTTGGCATTTTGTCTGCTGCTGGACCGCATGCGTCCATTGTGGATGGAGCATCGTGATACCGTCCCGCAGCTGCGCGACAGGCTGGCAGTGTTTGCAGATTTTGCCGCCAGCATGCGCCCGCGCGGTTCGGCCAATTTCCTGTATGGCGACGGCGACGTGCTGTTCGTACACGCCCACAAGCGCATCTACGAAGAAAACGGCGGCTTCAGCGAACCGCGTGCGCCGGGCCTGAGCATCAAGAACTGCGTTGTGTGTGAACCGGGCCCCGATTACTCCTGCGACGGCTTGCGCGTGGAGATGACTGATCATCATACGACACTGGTGGCCAGCGTACCTCTGGATGATACGGGCTGGAGCCCGTTGCCTGAAGGCGTTACACTTGCCATCCGTAATGGCGAGGAGGTCGCCCGCATCACGTCCTAGCACAGGGTTTGGTGCAGCAAACACCCTGCCACAGCCGACCAGCAACAATACCGGCGTCAACACACCTACGCATGCGCCAAGACGTATGTGCAATCTCAGGACAGGCACGTGGACCAGAAACACACAGAAGCCGTTGCGCGAAAAATCTATCAGGCAAACGCTCGTCGCGATCGCTTCAAGCCCCTGCGCGGTGACGATGAGCCGGGTTCGCTTGGCGAAGCTTATGATATCCAGGACGCGCTTTACCGCATCATGCAGACAGAAGGTAACAGCGGCCCGCTTGCGGGTCACAAAATTGCAGCCACCTCGCCTGATATCCAGAAATTGTGTGGCGTGGACCAGCCTGTCTACGGCAGCATATTTGCAGGTACAATTCATCGCACGCCGCATGTCGCAAACCGGGCAGACTTCATCCGTCTTGGAGTTGAATTCGAGATTGCATTGGAATTCGGCGAAGACGTGCCCATGAGTGCTGCGCCTTTCGATGCGGCGGCCATTTCAAGATTCGTAAAATCGGCGATGCCGGCCTTTGAGCTGATTGAGGATCGCAACGCGGATTACAGCGACCTTGACGCCAAGTCGATCCTGACCGACAGGTGCTGGTGCGGCGGCGTGGTATTGGGCGAACCGATTTACAACTGGCAGCGCATTGATCTTGGCAATCTTGCGGGCGACGTGACATTGAACGGCGAGCCGCTCGAAAGCGGCAACACCGGCAATGCCCTCGGTCATCCGCTCAACGGTCTTGCCTGGATTGCGAACCATCTGGCCGGTCGCGGAGGCCTGTTGCAGGCCGGAGAAATAGTCATGACCGGCAGCGCACTGAAAACCCGGTTTCCGGATCGGGGCGACAGCTATACTTACACCGTCGACAATTTGGGCGCGGTGGCACTGCAGATCAAATGACGAAACATGGTCTGATGGCCAGCACAGCGAGGCAGAATGCTGCCGCCTATTTCCGGCATCTGCCACGACGCCACTCATAGCCGCGCGGGCACTGGCAAATATTCTTCGAAGCGCGCCACCTGGATGGTGCGGACCAATGACTGATTCTGTTTCGCTGTATACGAACGATAGAATATGCCTCAATTCTCCCCCTGAGGAGCGACGGTAGCGGGTCAAAAGAGCCGGATTCATTCTCAATTTTTCGACTCGCCACAATTCGCACGGAATAGCCGCATTTGCGCCTGTTCCCTGTCAAACTCTCGACCGCAACAACTGCCAACATTAACTATCTGTTAACCAGATCCCAGACTACCGGCGGCGAAAATTGGGGTGTTGATAACCGGCGGGAAAAGGGGAATCAAAAGTGAGGAAGTTGGTAGGTGCCCTTGTTGCGGCATGTCTAGTTGTACCTGGTGTTGGAGCCGTTCACGATTTAGGTTTACTTCCATTTGTCAGTGATGCCCAAGCAGATGCGCGCGGATCGTCACTACCAACCGGCCATCCTCCCCTTAACAGTGCCCCATCCGCCAACAGTGCCCCATCTGCGGTCAACATATCGCCGGTCTCGGCGCAGTTGCAGAACTACCTTGCGGAACTGAAGCAAATCGCCCCCAATCATCCTCCGGTTACCGGCAGCGCATCGCCTGCCACGACCGAACTGCAAAACTACCTGTCTGAGCTGAACATGAAGTCGCCGCATGGCAAGATTCAGGTGGCCCAGGCCGATACGTCTGGCAAATCGGATCAGACCGACGACCTGCTGATCGAGGCTGACAAGGCGCTTGGCAAAAAGGGCAGCAAAGCAAAGCAGGACAGTGTCAAACAGAACAACAAGTCCGAGCCGGATCGCGAAGTTGCCGAGCCTGAGGAAAAACCGTCGGACTACAAGAAAACCGCCAGCAAGGACGGCAAGGACAAGAAGACCCTTACAGCCGCGGAAGAACACCTGCAGTTGTTCGTCGAGAACAAGTATCCTGCAGCCGCGACCTGTGGAATTTGCCATCCCAAGCACTACAAGGAATGGTCGGTCTCCCAGCATGCCTACGCGCAGATCAGCCCGATCTATCTGTCTCTCAACAACAAGATCAATGAACTGAGCAATGGCTCAAATGGCGACTTCTGCCTGCGCTGCCACAGCCCCGTTGGCGCCAATCTCGGTGAAAGCACATTTGAATCCAACCTTGACCGTCACCCCACCTCGCGTGAAGGCATTACCTGCGTCGTGTGCCACCGCATCGACAGGGCCTACAACAAGGTCAGTGGCCGCCTGGCACTGGTCGAGGGCGGGTTGACCGCACCGGTGTTTGGGCCCGAGGGTAACGCTGGTGTCAAGGACGTGCTCGACAAGCCCGAAAAGTTCCGCGTCGTCACCGAAGAAAAAGAACCGGGGCGCAAAATCCATAATAAAGCCAAGGTGTTTGCACCGATCAAGACATCCACCTTCTGCGGCAGCTGCCATGATGTGACCCTGTTCAACGGGTTCCGGCTGGAAGAAGCCTTCAGCGAATACCGCCTGTCACCCGCCGCGGCGCGCGGCGTCACCTGCCAGGATTGTCATATGGGCAAGATCGAGGGCAAGCCCTCGGGTTACGCCGAAGGACCTGCCGCTGTCATCGGCGATGTTCCGACCAAGTCACGCAAGCTGACGCGTCACCTGTTCTCCGGCCCGGACTATCCGATCGTTCATCCCGGTATCTTCCCGCATAACCAGAAAGCGGCCGAATTCAAGACCCTGCGCGAATGGCTGCAGTTCAAGCACAAGGAAGGCTGGGGCACCGACAAGTTCGAAGACGCGGTTCCCGCCGGATACAAGTTCCCTAAAACATGGCAGTCAGTCGATGACCGCTACGATGCGCGCGAGATTCTCAAGGAACAGTTTGAGCTGCTTGAGTTTGCCAAGCGGGCACGTCTTGAGGTCCTGCGCAACGGATACAAGCTCGACGACGTGGTTGTGGAGCGCGCTGACGTGGGCGGCCTCGCCTTCCGGGTCAAGGTTCGCAATGGCACCGACGGCCACAACGTGCCGACCGGCTTCACCGGCGAGCGCCTGGTATGGCTCCAGGTCACCGTCACCGACCGTGACGGCAAGGTTGTCTTCCTGTCCGGCGACAGGGACGCCAATGGCGACCTGAGAGATGGGCACTCGTCTTACGTCCATGCAGGCAAGGCCAAGCTCGACAGCCAGCTGTTCAGCCTGCAGTCCATCTTCGTCACCCAGAACGGACGCGGCGGCGAAATCGAACACGTCATCCCGATACCGTTCCCGACATTTGCCCTGCCCCGCGTGTTGCCGTCTACGACATCACTCGTGTTCAGCGGCGAACCGGCAACGGAACGCAACCACAAGAAGGGCATTGAGCCAAACGGCCATCGCTGGGCTTCTTACAGCGTGGACGGCAGCAAGCTGACCGGCAACGCACCGTACAAGGCAACCGTCAAGCTGATGGCGCAGGCCGTGCCGATCAACCTCATCACCAGCATCCAGAGTGTTGGCTTCGACTTCCACATGACACCGCGCGAGGTCGGCGATGAGCTGATAGCCGGTGCCCAGATGCTCTGGAAGAAAGAAGTGACCTTGGGTGCAGAAGGGGTTGCGAATACGGGATCCGGACCCATCCTGCTGGCTCCGGCTGCCTCCTTCGGAGCCGTGGTTCCCCGTGGTAATGCGGCACCGCGAAACGTGGCGCCCGCCAAACCGGCCCGCCGCCAGCGGTTAACAGACCCGGTCAAGTAGCAACTTAATTGAGTGTCAATCAGCGGAGGCCTCCCGTGCCTGCCAAACCAGAAAAAGACTGAGAGGGAGCTGGCAACATCAATGAAGGATGTAAACCATTTCAAGGGATTTTCGCGCAGCACACTGGCTATGCTGACCGTCTTGACCCCAGGAATTCTATACTCAATTTCGGCGACGGCGGCCGAATTGAGCAGGAAAAACTACCAGCACAACGTGCAGGTGGAAAACAAGGGCGATCCACTGATAGAGCCGGCGGCCGGCGAACCGGCGGAACGTACAGGCGAGCACTGGTACAGTGCCTTCTGGCCGCTGGGTGACCGGAGCGAGGTCGCCAGCCTGAGAGACGATTACGTCGAGTTCAGGACGGAGAAAACCGAAGGCAAAGGCCAGTTGCCGTCCCGGCCACCGCTTTTGTATGAGCTTGGCAATGGCTTTCTCGACACCGGCAACCTGCATCCCGGGTTCGAAATTCCCTACATAGGTGCCGTCTGGCAACCGCGACTGTGGGCGTACATGATCAACCGGACCGCTTTTCAGTCATTTGATAATGGCGGACCCAACGGACGCGAAACCGAGATCGCCAATCGGCTTGACCTGTTCGCGAACCTTCAGCTCACCGGAACCGAAAAGATCCTGCTCGGACTGCGCACCACCGACAATAATCGCCCGACGGAGTTCACGCGTTTCACGTTCGACGGCGACAACCGGGGGTTCAACGAAGAGTTTGAACTGAATGTGGAAACCTTGTTTTTCGAAGGTGATCTGGGCAGCCTGTTTCCGGTCCTGGACCAGAAAGGACAACTTCCGATCGACCTGGGTTTCACCGTCGGGCGTCAACCGGTCATATTTCAGGAAGGCATCCTGATAAACGACACGATTGATGCTGTCGGGTTCGTCCGCAACAATATCCCGTTCCCCGGCACATCCAACCTTCGCATCTCGGCAATGTATGGCTGGAACCGCCTTGACCGCAACGACCCCGACCGCGACGCCGACGAACACATGTTCGGCTTGTTCATTGCCGCTGATACGCATCTCAGCACGCTCAACTACGACATGATTTACGTCAACGATTCCGATGGCGGCGATGGCCTTTATTTCGGGGTGTCGGCAATCCAGCGCCTGCCCTGGCTCTGGGGCATCAGCACGGCGTTTCGGGCCAACACGTCAATTGCGCTTGATGAAGAGATTGAGGGCAATGTCGTCGGCACGGGCACGCTTCTTACCTCCGAATTGTCCAAAACCGTTACCGGCTCCGACGATATCGTCTATTTCAATTCCTTCCTCGGACTTGGCAACTTCACCCAGGCAGGCCGGGAAGCCATCGTCGGTGGACCATTGGCCAATACCGGCATCCTGTTTGCGTCTCCGAACCTGGGCAACTATCTCGCTGAAATCGACCCGTTCACATCTGACAGCGTTATTGGCGGAGCTATCGGCTACCAGGCATTCTGGGATGACAAGCGCCGAAACCTGATCCTCGAAATTGCCGGACGCCACGACCTCAGCGGTAACGGTTCTGACAGCCTCGGCTTTGGAGCTCAATTGCAGCAGGCGGTGGGCCAGCACATTCAGCTGACGTTCGAGACTTTTTACACGATCAACGAGGAAGGCGACGATGGTTTCGGTGGTCGGGCAGAGTTTCAGTTCGTTTACTGACGTCGCGCAAGCACCAGAGGCCGATACTACGAAGAGGGAATGCAGATGGAGTTGACGGAACTCACACAACTCGCCGGTATCATGGTGGCAGGCGCCGCCTCGATGCGTGCGGCAATCAGCGTGGCATCCTTTGCCGGCCGCAGGTACCAGTACGCACGGCAGGAGAAAAAGTACATTGCGCAGTTTCGCCATGTAACAGCCCGTGTCTTTGAAGACGCTCCGGTCCAGCGGCAGAAAACGGAGCTGCTGTGGCAGGGCAAGAGAAAATTCCGCGTCGTCAACCGGGTGTACGAAAACTACAATCAGGACGTCTGCTCGTTTTACCTGGAGCCTTTTGACGGCAGATCAATACCGTCATTCCGCCCCGGCCAGTTTCTCACTTTCTCCGTACCTGTGCCTGGCCAGGCAGAACCGGAGACCCGTTGCTATTCACTGTCGGAAAGCCCTGCCGTCAGAAACTACTACCGTGTGACGGTCAAGAGAATTGGCGCTCCGCCCGACGCGCCGGAAGGCACGCCCCCGGGACAGGTTTCGGACTATTTCCACAACCATCTGCAGACAGGCTCGATCATCGATGTCTATCCGCCGTCGGGGTCATTCTGCCTCGAGGAAAACACCGAAAAACCGATTGTCCTGATCGCCGGCGGCGTTGGGATTACGCCAATCCTTTCAATGTTGAACTGGCTGGCCGCCACCCGGTCAAACCGCGAAATCTGGTTTTTCTACGGTGTCCGCAACCGCGGCGAACATGCCATGTATGAGTACCTGCAGAAATTAGCCGGCCATATGCGCAACCTGCGCATGGTCGTCGCCTACAGTGAGCCCACCAACATGTGCCGGCACAACGTCGATTTCCATCTCAGGGGCAATATCACCGAAGAGATTCTGCGGCCCGTACTGGAAGCGCGCGATTGTGATGTATATGTGTGCGGTCCAGCCCCCATGATGAGTGCTCTCGGCAGGGCTTTTCAGAACATCGGTGTCCCTGCCGAAAATGTCAGGTCCGAGTCATTCGGAGCGGCCTCGCTTGTTGTCGCAGATACAGCCGAAGTGCAAAAACCCGAACCTGAGGCCGAACAGGCCTTTCAGATCGAGTTTGCCCGATCGGGAAAGAAGGTGGAATGGTCGCCGGGCGACGGCTCGCTTCTCGAACTGGCCATGGCCAACGGCATCAAGGCGCGTTGCGGTTGCCGGCAGGGAGTTTGCGGCACTTGTGCAATTGCCCTGAAAGATGGCGAAGTGGACTATGAACGCACGCCTGAAAAAACACCGGCACCGGGCAAGTGCCTGCCGTGCGTAGCACGGCCGCAAAGCAATCTTGTGCTGGATATGTGATCCGCCGTATCTCACGGGACAACCTGCTGATCTCCATTTGTGGAACCTTCTGGAATTCACACGGCTCGAAGCTCGTGCCGGATTCCAGCAGGCACCCCGAGTAAAGATTGATCTTTGCTCTTGATCTATTTTTCCGGAATCTTTGTCTGCGTGATCGGGGTGATGATGTCGTTCACGTGGTATTTGTGGCACAGCAGGCAATCCTGGCGGACTTCCTTTTTGCCATGGCAGGACGCGCACGTTTCCTTTTTCACCGGCGCGAAGTTCGATACGAATTTTTTCGGGTCATTCGCCTTGTAGGTTTCCAGATACCCTTTGGCGCTGCTGGTTTCGTGACAGGTCAGGCAGCCCTTTTCTGCACTTACAACCCCCAGATGCGGTTGATGGTTGAATGACGTGAACAGGCTTTCGCTGGTCTCGTTCGATGACGGGGCCCACTGCATGGTCCGCGCCTGGTCCTTCGCCGCATCAACGCTATGACACTTGGTGCACTGGCCTTGCGCATCCTTTCCGGTGAGTTCCGTGAATACCCCTGCCGCCAGGTTGCTTTCGGCTTTGCTGAACCTGACTGCGGTAAAGTCGAGCCAACTCTTCATGAAGGTGTCGGCATGCCCGGTCGGCTTGTACAGGATGGAATAATCCTGACGGTACCAGCCGCCCAGTTGCGCCCAGCTTTCTGCATCGGTATCCAGTTCAAGTGGTTCGGTTTCATTGTCTTCCTCCACCACTTCCAGATCACTGTCGGCGTCTGTGTCAGCCTCCGTATCGGTTTCTGCATCTGCCGTAGAGTCTTCCGGTTCGCTGGCGTCCTGGTCGTCCGACCCGTCTGTATCATCGGCCGCCTGGTCCTCCGGTTCGTCGGCCGCATCCGGCTCGTCTGCCGTATCTTCTTCCTCGTCTTCCTCCGGCGGTTGATTGCCTTTGAGCAACCTGCCAAATGGATCGACGCGCCATCTTTCGGTCTGTTGTACGAGCACAATCGGTCCGGACGGTTTTTGTTCACCGGCCGGTTTCTCAAGCACGATATTCCGTGTTGGTCCCATTGTGGCATTCTCCGCCTGCTCAGCATTGGCTCCATCGACTGTCACAGTGCCAGACGCGTCCGACGTGGTTGTCGCAGCCGGCACATCTGCCCGTTTGCCGTCACCGCGCTGAGCAATTTCCTCGCCAAGCTTTGGCAGCCAATCTCGCAGGGCGCCGACGAGAACATCCCGCGGCATGCTGGCCGTAAGATTTATAAGCAGTTGCTGGTCGACAGGCGCCTGCTTGTCGGACCCCAGCTGCTTCAGGATATCCGAGGTTCCGGAGTTTGCGAGGCCATGGAACAGGTGTTTCACCTCCCATACCAGGTTCTCGACCTGGGAGATCTGCTCGGGGGTTGCCTGGGTCAGGTCAAGCAGGTCAAGACCATCCGTGGCCGCCAGTATCTTGCGGCCTTCCTCGGTACGCCCGATCAGCAGTTTCATGAGGGAGCTCAGTTCGGCTTCGGACTCGTCAGGCCAGTTGCCGATGTCAATTTTCTTCTCCCTGAAGGTGGCGACATCAACACCGGGCACCATGAGCATGGCGATGCCCTTCGGCCCTGTTGCCCGCTCAGCACCGACAATCTGCCCGAGATGGCAGGCCGCGCAGCTCTCCGCAAACGGCTTGACGTTCATATGTCCTTCCTGGGCGCTCACCGTATGGCAACCGGAGCATGATTCAGGCGTCGTGCCGGCGTTCTCTTTCTTGGCCTTCCATTCGGGGAAATGTTTCCCGAAATGGCCTGTATGATCGAAGTTGACGCGGGTCCTTCGCCTGAACGGATATTTATCAAAATCCGGATGGTCGGTGTTGAAGCTTTCGAACTGAACCTGGTGGCAGGTGTGACATTGCGCATCCGCCATGTCTCTCAGCTTGATGTCTCCCCCCTGGTGTTCCTTGTGGCAGGTGGCGCAGAACACACCGTCTTTGAACGTGCTGTCGACCGGAAACACGGCCTTGCGAACCCGGGATTTGACCGGCAGTGTCGTTGCTGTCGCCTGTGCCTTGATCTCGCGCACATAGGCGTCAAGCTTCGACATTTCGAGACCATGCGGATTGTGGGCAACCTCCTCCCCCATTTTGTGACAGGTCAGGCAGGAAGAGCTGTCTTTACGCGGATCCGCGGTTGCAAAGACCGCGTGCACCCAGCCGAACTGCCCCTTCGAAACATTCGAGTGGCAGTCAGAGCATTGTTCAAGCGTGCTGTGCGAGGACGTCAGCGGACCAGGCATGAACAGTTTTGTGTCCGCCGCATAACCAACCGCCAGCATCAGGACGCCTGCCGTGAAAGCCGCGAGCCACCACGACACGATCTCTCGTTTGGGGCTCGGCGTCTTCGCGGATCGACGGCTGAAGCCTCGCAGGTTTTTGAAATGCTGCAGGAGTTTCATGTCACTGAACTCCTGACGAATAAGCGTATGCAACCGCGACATGCAGAATTGACAAGACGATCAGGGAATAGGTTGCCGGTATGTGCACGAACAACCAAGAGTGCAGCAAACCCTGAACCGTGTACTGGTGGTCGAGGTCATACTTGGCCGTTACAAGTTCTCTGATTGAAGACAGTGTTTTTCTGTCCGGAGCGTTGGCCCGTCGTTCCAGGTCGGCTATCTCGCTGCTTATCCGCTCCAGGGGACGCCGCGACCCACGCAGGTGCGCTCTCAGGTTCTGCGGCCGTCTGAAATAATTCCGCAGCCGGTTGACATAGAAATCTGAAACTTCCGACGACCCTTCCGGGGTGACGGTGTCCAGAACCAGGGCATTGACTTCCCGGAACAGGTTCAGCCGCGCCGTCGGAATTTGCTCGAAGGTAATTTGCTCGCCATGCTGTTGCTGCAATTTGCCGGGGATCGAGTTGGTCAGATACAGTCCGACAAGCCCGCTGCCGACCACCAGCACGAACAGGACCCACAAGCACCATTCAAGCGTGGTTTCGGGAAATGAGAAACTGGTGTGAAACAGAAACACGGCCACGACCAAGTACCCGAGGTACACATGCATCTTCAGCCAGCTGGCTGCCCTGCCAAGCGGGCTTGCGGGAAACTTTTTTCTGACATGAAACAGCACCTGCACAAGCATCGCGGCAGACAGAATCCAGCCATCGAGAAATCTGGGATCGCGCAATGCGGTACTGTAGAAACTGATCAGCCAGTAAACAGCCACAATCGCAATCAGGGTGATCAACGTATTCCGAGCAATCCCAAACATGTTGGTTACACGCGTGGCTGCCGGTCAGACAGTATATCCATATCGCGTATGTCGATGCGCGTCAGTGCATCATGCGGACACGCCCGCTGGCATGCCGGGCCACCACTGTGCCCGGCGCATAGGTCGCATTTTGTCGCTTTCAGGTGTGTACTGCCATCCTCGTCGATCAGGATGGCGCCGTCCGGCCCCGTTACTTCCCTCATCTGGATGTTGTTGTACGGGCAGGCGCTGGAGCAGGTCGCACATCCGATGCATGTGTCGTCGTTGATAACAACCGACCCGCTGACTGCGTCGCGGTGAATGGCGCCGGTCGGGCAATCGATGAGGCAGACCGGATCAGTGCAGTGCATGCAGGCACTGGTGACCATAAGGTTGGCATGGGTACGCCCGGTTCTGACAAACCTCGGAATCCCGTCATGAGCCGCAGCACACGCCCTGACGCAGTCGTCACACCCAACGCACCTTGTAGTATCGATAACCATGGCATTGGTCGCATTGATGAAGCGATTGTCGACGACAAAATCCAGCAGCGACAGGTCAGCGTGTGAGATTTGTCCGGGTACCGGCGCCACCCCCATGCCTCGGCGCTTCAATCCGGGCAGCATGAACTTGCCGACGATATGTTCCGGTATCCGGATCAGGTCGGTATAACCGACAGAACGCAAGCCTCGCTCGGCATGCGGATGGCTGCCGAAATGAAGACCTTCTTCCAGCTCGGTAAGGCCGAAGACACTGCCGCTTTCCAGGAACCCGACCGAAAACTCCTTGTCATGGGTTTTTTCGGTGACACGCGCGAAGCCTGCGCGAATGAGAAACATGTCTTCCAGGTAGTGGCCCTGTTCGATGATCACAGGTTCCTGCTCGATCATCTGGGCACTTTTTTGCCCGGTGGCGTTTTCGCGCTGATAAACATGAGACCAGTCAAAACTGCCATGGCGTTCGAAGCTGCATTGCTGCGCAATCGCCACCAGTGTGTCAGGGTCAACGTGGGAAAACAGCCCGCTTTCTTTCAGCCCCACTTCGACACTGCGGGCGCGATACAGTTCTTCAACCCGGAAACGAAAGGCGTCTGACCAGTGCAGCAGTTCACGGGCGCCCGGCCACGTGATCTCCAGCAGCGCCGTCCTGTCGACATCGGCAACAGCTGTGTTGCTGCGCGGTGTGCGCGTCATGGCCTCGACTTCGCCGAACATTTCATAACGTCCGAGGCGAACCGTCGGAAACCGTGTCACGTTGCTTTCAGCACGCCCGAACTTTCCCTTCAGCAGCGGGCTGAGCCAGGCGTTCAGCTGCGGCATGGCCGATGACCCGGCGGCATGCTCCGGGCCAGCTTCGTCCGATACCCGGACACCACCGTTGAGCACCACGAATATCGATGTCTGATAGCTGCCTGCAGCGTAGACAATCTCACCGCGCTCGCACCATTTGATTGCGCAATCATGGGTAATGATGTCTGCAAGCGACAAATCGTCGGGAAAGTCTGCCGGGTTGATCTCTCCCAGAATCTGGGAAGACAGAATCAGATTGACCCAGTCAGCATGGATACGCTCTCGGCCAAATGCCTCATCCCAACGTTGCGGTCGTCTGACCAGATTTCCCTGCGCCAATAGCTTTGTCCCCTGCGATTGTCATGCCGGGCGACAGCACAAACTGGATGCTCCCCTTTTGGGAAACTTTTTGGTTCTTTTGCGAACTTAGTCTTTTCAACGCCCTACAACTTTCGAGTGTAGCTTTTCGTATGGTTAATTTTGGGCGCTAAGGTGCTATGGAAAGGCCATAATTTGGCGAAATTGTGCGGCTGCCCCGACCCGGCCGGAACAGCCCTGGAAACCCGTTACTCGGGAGGCTTTCCCTTGTACTTGCTTTCATTGGGAATCAACGGATCAACAGCGCCGAATGTGCTGCCGTCATACTTTGCGATCAGGGCAAGCGACGTACTCGCGATGCCCTTGGCAGCCTTCAAAAGCGCCTTCTTGTTATTGAGTTTCAGGCCGGCCGAATACCCCAGCTTGACGATCTTGTCGACTTCGCCCGCTTTCGGAACTGCCGCGGCCACTTTTTTCATTTTCTTGCGTGCAGCATCAGCACGCCGTGCCATCCTGAACGCATAAGCCTTGCTCTTGGTTGCGACCGCCACAGCGCGCAGCGCGGTTTCAAGTTCGACCGCCAGACCGGTTATATACAGAATACGCTTTCGCCCGGCGCTGGCCGTTTTGTTCGTCTTGCCTTTCGAATACCACACATTGTGGCGCACCTCGCCTTGCGACCAGGAAACCAGCTCGAACGAACTGCCCGCCGGATGTCCCCCGACATTGACCAGTTTTTCCTGGGGAACCACGTGGCAACTGTAACAATTCTTGGCCAGCTTGTAGATTGCCGCAGGCCGGATCATGCCCAGTTTTTCCGCCTTTTTCCATCTTTTTGCCTCTTCGGCCTTCGATTCCGTCTTTTCGGTTTTGCCGGAAAACTCGCTGTGCACTTTCTCCCAGTCCTTGCCTGCAGAGTGACAGGATTCACAGGAAATTCCGGCAATCGGCTTCTTTTTCTTCCTCTTGATCTTAGTGGTGAAATGGCAGGTCAGGCACAAGCTTTCCGACTTGATCCGCTTGATCTTCATCTTGTTGGCAATCTTGCGGGCTTCCTTGCTGCGCGGCATTTTCTTGAAAGTCGTGGAATGGTGCGTCTTCTTCCATATCTCGGTGGTTTCCTTGTGACACTCTGCACAGGCATTCGGCCCCACGATCTTTTTGTGGTTCAGCGGTTTCTTGACAGATTGCGACGTTGCCGATGCGATTGCAGCCAGCAGAAAAACCGCAGCCAGAACGACAATCTTCACGACATGGTACCGTGTCCGGTCATGGCATGTGTCCATGTAATGAAACCCCGAAACTTATTCCCGCCAGCGCGCCTTGTGTTTTGAGAAGATCAAAACCGCGCCCCGGACCACCGCGACCCGTTTCAGGCTATTCACGTATTATGGCGTCAAATTGACTCTCAGACGACAGAGCGATCAAACCGACGCTTGAGTCCGCGCACCCGTGTAGATTCACGAGCAGCCTTCCTCTGCGCGCCCTCTTGATGTGGATCAAGAAGCGTCGCAGTCCAGTGCCGCAGTGTTGGGAACAGGAGAAACACTCAACGCCCGGGGTCACGGTCATGCAGCTTGAACACGATCACAGCATTGAAGGTATCAGGACGAGGCTGGCCAGCGGCAACAGTCCCAACTACCTGCGCGACTGGGTCTATGGCGGTATTGACGGAGCCATCACGACATTTGCCATTGTGGCAGGCGTCCTGGGTGCCGGCCTGTCGGCCAACATCATCTTGATCCTCGGCCTTGCCAACCTGCTGGCTGACGGTTTTTCGATGGCGGCAAGCAACTACACCGGCACCAAGACGGAGGTTGATGAACTTGACCGATATCGCGAAATCGAGAAACGGCACATCCGGCAGGACCCCGAAGGTGAACGCGAAGAGGTCAGGCAGATCCTGCAGGGCAAGGGTCTTGAAGGGCCGGCACTGGACGATGCCGTCAAGGCGGTGACGTCCAGCGAGGAAACCTGGATCAACACCATGCTGGTTGACGAATACGGCCTGGCCACCAATTTGCGCTCGCCCCTGAAATCAGGCCTCGCCACCATGGCGTCATTTGTCCTGTTTGGCGCCATTCCGCTGGCGCCATTTCTGCTCGGGCTTGCCGATGCCGTCACAGTCGCACTCGCCATGACGCTGGCGGCGTTTTTCCTGATCGGCACCATCAAGAGCAGATGGTCCCTGGCAACATGGTGGCAGTCCGGCCTTGAGACACTGGCAATCGGACTGGCGGCATCCGCTCTTGCCTACGGTGTCGGATACCTGGTGAAAGATCTGGCCGCCTAGTCAGGGGACCAGCTCAAACAGCGTGCCCCGTGGTTGTGCTAGCCTCCCGCTTCCCGCAATATCCATTCAACTGGAATCTGAGCCTGAGGTGTGAAGTTGATTGAACCACAGTCCCCCCGTCTTGCTGTTCTGATAGATGCCGACAATGCGTCGGCGAGAATCGCTGACGGCCTGTTTGAGGAAATTGCCAAGATTGGGGAAGCCAGCGTCAGGCGCATTTACGGGGATTTCTCGAGCGGCCGCTCGAAAGGCTGGGCAGACCAACTGTCAAAGCACGCCATTATTCCACACCAGCAGTTTGCCTATACGACCGGCAAGAACGCGTCCGACATCACACTGGTCATAGATGCTATGGACCTGCTGCACAGCGGCAGGTTTGCCGGCTTCTGCCTGGTGTCCTCCGACAGCGATTTCACCCGCCTGGCCGCCCGGATAAGGGAACAGGGCGTTGACGTGTTCGGCTTCGGCGAACAGAAAACGCCGGAGAGTTTTCGCCAGGCATGCCGCAGGTTCATCTACACGGAAAACCTGTTGCCCGGTGCATCTGCGGGCGAAGACGAGCAGCAATCGGATACCAGATCACTGCAACCGCCAAGTGCAGCAACGCCAATCATCAGGAAGGCCATCGATCAGATCGAAACCGAGGACGGCTGGGTCCCGCTTGGTGAGGTCGGAAAGCAGCTTCCCAACCTGTCACCCGACTTCGACCCCAGAACATTCGGCTCGCGTAAGTTGAGCGATCTCATCCGCAAAACCAACGCCTTCGTGATAGACCTTCCGCAAGGTGGAGCCATGCGCATCCGTCCGGCAGCGAAAAAAGCTCGCAACACAAAGAGCAAAGGCGCCGAGAAGCAGAACTGATCATGCCATACCGGCCTCAACAGCTTGATTCAACGTTCGAGTACGCACACGCAACTCATTGAACCAAATCAACTTCACGATAAAGATGACTCGATTTCTGAACAGGCACGCGCAATGCCGGATCAGCAAAAACCGGACGAAAGACGCAGATGCCTGTGCGGTCAGATTGCCAATAAAGTTCCATCACAGCGCCTGGCATTCACGGTCACCTGAGCGACCTTTTCCATACACTCAGCCAGTTGTTGTTCATCCATCATGACGGCGGCGGTTGAAAGCCCGTCGGCTATTGCAGCCGAGCGATGGACAACACTCACCCGTCGCCATCTGGAGCCGACCGGACGCCCTGTTATCGGGCTGAGAATGTGACTGTTGGTACCATCAAATGTGGTTGCAAGCGGCGCGGATGTCGCCACACACCTGTTCTTCATTTCAACGAAGTCCGTTGGTGCCTCATCGCCGTTCACTGTCAATCCGACCCGCCATCCGGCACCGCCCGGCCTGTGACCCAGGGTGGAAATTTCACCCATATTGACAACAGCATTCTCAAGGCCTTCGGAGCGAAGCAACGCGGATATTCGGTCGGTAACAAAACCCTGGGCAATGCCGTTGAGAGTCAGTTGCATGCCGGGTCTGTCGAACTCAATTTCTCTCATGCCGTAGCGTACATGGCACCAGCCAATTTTTCCGCGAGCACTGCGGACATGCTTTGGATCGGGTCTGCCGCCGCACTCGGCAAAGGCCCGCCACAGCGGTTGCACTGTCGGGTCAAAGAGACCACCCGTTGCAGTGTGAACGGCATCTACCTGAGACAGCGTGGACAGCAGCTCCGGAGGCGGCGATTGCAGAACACCCTTTGAGTTGAGTAGGCACAACCTGCTGTCGGCGCGATACAGGCTGAAAATATCTTCCAAGCGGTCTATTTCTCCCAACGCCAGTCTGATGAGGCGCCTGGCTTCAGTTTCCGGCATGCCGGTTATGATCAGCTTTGCTTCAGCGCCCAGCGCAACACCCCGCCATGAGACGGTCTTCGCGTTGGTGGGACAGGCTGCGCCCGCCACGGCCAGGCAGGCCGAGATAGTCATGAACCGGCGGCGGGACAGCTTCATTTGACCGAGCCCGTGGTTAACTGGCCTTGCTGCTTCAGATCAACCGGACCAAGCACATAGGCATCCGGGATTTCCGCCAGGCGCACAACCTTCCCTCCGTGTTTGACGGAAAAGCCTTTTGCTGCGGCTTCGCTGCCAAACGGAATGGCTTCCGGAGCGCCCATGCCCCCTGCCCTGGCGCTGTTGATGACGAAGAAGGCCTCTTGAATATCAATCCAGGTGTCATCGCCGGGAAAATCCCATTGCTCGGATTTGCCCATATCGTTGACATAGACGACAACAGCCTCCTGGGTTTCTTCCGGCAGGCGCATGAAGGCAATTGCGTCGCGCACCTGGGAGAAAAAAATCGGAAACAACAGCCGCTCAACGTGCACCTGCGCTTTCGGCCCGGTGTGCTCCAGAATGTTCATATTGCAATAATGACCCACAGCCTCTTCGGTCATCGCAACAGGGGCCGGCACCTCCTGTTTTGCGCTTTGTTCATTGCAGGCCGACAAAAGCAACAGGCAGGCCAGACAAAGTGAGGTGCTGGCGGATCTGCTGATCATGGTTGAACCCTCCCGAGAATTGCCGTCGACAGGCCGAGCGCAATCACCATCCACACAAACGGGCTGATGATGGCCAGTTGTGGCAGGAACGGCATTGCGCTGCCACCCGCCGCAAGTCCTGTTGACGCAGTCGCAGCGTCTATTGCCGCCATATTAAATACCCGGAATGCATCGGCCGGGTTGAGCAAGAGCAAATAGGGAAACAGAACCTTGGCAAAAAACCCGTCTGGACTGGCGAGCAATCCGCCGAGCAGCGCCAGGTCGTAAAGCACCACTGCAAAAAGCCAGATGGCCACGGCCAGCGCTGCTGCAGTCCCGGTCTGGCGTACGCTGACGCTTGCCACATATCCAATGGCAATGAAGGTGGCGCCCAGCGCCAGGCTGGTAGCTATCACGCGAGCCAGGTCAACAATGCCACCCATACCGGTATTCTGTCCCGCAGCAAACACGAGCGTACCGGCAACTCCGTAGCCGAGCACAACGGCCAGGGACAACACAATGACATGGCCACAGAACTTGCCAAACAGGACCTGCCCTCGCGAAACCGGGGTGGCCAGTGTCAGCTGCAGCGTTCCGCGATCAATCTCGCCGGCAATCGCATCAAATGACAACAAGAGTGCAATCAGCGGCACCAGGTAAACCGACAGCGTGGAAAGGCTGGCTACCACGACACTCAGACCATCTGCTTTGGTGGCACCGGACGGTGCACTGCCAAGCAAGGCCAGCAGCAGCGCAAACACCAGCAGAATGATCGAGGCGAGAAGCACCCATCGGTTACGGATCCCGATACGGATTTCAGCCTGCGCGATTGTGAGAATTGCACTCATGCCTCATCGCCTCCCTCGTCACCTTCACGGGAAAAATAGCGATACACCTCATCAAGGCTCGGCGATGAGATTTCCACGTCATTCACCGCAGCCCCCAGTTTTGAAATCGCAGACAGGCGATCCATCTTGTCCGGCCGGGCGCAGTCAAATTCAACCGACTCTCCATTGATCCGCTCACCGCCGAACTGCTTGTGCACGCTTTCAACATCAGCGGAATTTGACCGCACCCGAATACGGATCGGCAGGTTTGCCGATCGTTGCAGTTCGGCCAGCGATCCGTTGGCGACCAGTTCGCCCTTGCGCAGAATCGCCACCCGGTCGGTTTTCAGCTCAAGCTCGCTCAAGCCATGCGATGACAGCAGAACAGCCGTACCCTTGCCTGCAATTTCACCAATCAGGCTATAGAACCGTTGCCGCGAGATGGGATCCAGCCCGGACGTCGGCTCGTCGAGCAACATTAGTTTGGGGTTGCCGACAATCGCCTGCGCCAGACCCAGCCGCTGCCGCATGCCCTTTGAGTACCCGTCACACGGCCTGTCAGCAGCGTCGGCAAGGTCGACTTTTTCGAGAGCGCTCTCAACCTGTCCTGCATCGGCAGATTTGAGCTTTGCATAGAAAGTCACAATTTCGCGGCCGGTCAGCATCTTCGGAAACGCTACGCTTTCAGGCAGATAGGACACATCGCGTCTGGCCAGCCGGCTCCCCGGCGCCTGCCCGTTGATGGAGACACGGCCGCCATGCGTACGCAGGAATCCCAGAATGACCCGGAATAATGTGGTTTTGCCGGCACCGTTATGGCCAAGCAGTGCTACCTTTTCGCCGGAAGCAACATCCAGTGACACACCTTTCAGTGCTTCAACCTCCCTGAAGCGCCGTGAGACATCGAGTGTATGCAAGACCATGCTCATTGCTCTTGTACCTCCGCAGTAAAGTTCGCCTCCGGCGCGAGCGTCGGTGTCATCAGCGGCCTGTCGTCCACCACGCCGCCCGGCAACAGGGCAGGAAACTCCTTCTGCGCCCAGCGGATGAGTTGCACTGCCGGACTGCCCAGCAGCAGCTTCGCTGACGGTTGTGTCCACAAGATCTGGTCCATGGTGTCATTGGGCCGAAAGGCCTGGTCGGCAACACCGTCGCCGTTCACATCATAGGCGCTGTGATCACTCCAGTAATTGCCCGACCAGATATGGTCCTTTGACCCGACAAATTTCACCTGCCTCTGATTGCCGACAAACGAGTTGCCGACAATCTTGTTGCGTTCCGAACCGGCGGTAAAATGGATGCCGATCGGGCATCCTTCAAAATGATTGTCGCGCATCACGTTCTTGTTGGCGTTGTACATGAAGAGGCACTTTTTGCCTCCGTCACGGACAACATTTCCTTCCAGAACCGCGCTGTTGGCGTAGTTCAGCATGATGCCGTGGTCGCGATCACCGATGGACGTGTTGTTGCTGATCTTGATGCGGCTGGTGAACATGATCGCATAGCCAAGGTGATTGCCTATCGACACATTGCCCGAGACCTCGCTGTCATCGGCATACATGTAGTGAACCGCAAACCGTAAGCTTTCAAACCTGTTGTTCCTGAACGAGTTTTTCTTGCTGGAATTGACAAAGATCCCGTCGCGGCCATAACGCACCTTGTTGTCGCGAACCTGCGCGCCGGGAGCATTCCAGACATAGACACCATTACCGCGCCGGTTCATCAGTCGGTCCCGGCGGCCAATGATGGTATTGCCTGCAACCAGTGCGTTGCGTGCACCGTGAATGTCCACGCCATAAAGGTTGCCCTCGATCAGGTTGTCACGAACGACTGCATTGGTGGCCTTCTTTGTCAGTTGCACACCGCTGTCAATCGTCTGGTGGTCGGAACCTGAACCGGTCAGCCTCAAACCGGACACAACGACATCCGGCGCATCGATCCTGATAACCGACCCCTGCCCCGGACCCCGGACGTGAACCTGTCCGTCGCCTAAAATCTCAAGTGGCTTGGTGATGAACACACCGCCGGCATACCTGCCTGCCGCCAGCATCAGCCGGTCCCCAGGCCGGGCAGATTGGATGGCCCGCACCAGTGCATCCTCGCCGGGCACCACTTTGATATCGGCAGCCGGTGCCGATGTCGCAAGCAATACCGGCAGCAACACACCTTGTACGGTTCGGACCATCCGGTTCATGTCACGCTGTCCTATGACGCACGCGGTTCAACGAACATGCGGCCGCGCATTTCCATGTGCAGCGCATGGCAGAACCACTGGCAATAGAACCAGTGCACGCCGGGCCGGTCTGCGGTGAAGGTGATCGACGCCGTCGCCTGTGGCGCAACCTCCATCGCGACACCGTAGTTGGAGATGCAGAAACCGTGGGTGACATCATCGATATCATCCAGGTTGGTCACGTAGACGGTTACTTCATCGCCCTGTTTGACCGTGAACTTCTCCAGTCCGAACTGCGGTGCGATCGACGTCATGTAGACGCGGACCTTGTTGCCGTCGCGAATGACGGTGTCGTCACTCTCGATATCCACACCGTCGGCTTTTGCCTGTTTGACGGCATCGGCAAAGATCGGATCATCGCGCTTCCACACATTGACCGGCTTCACGATATCTGATCGCACGATGATACTGTCATGCGGCTCCGCAAACGTCGGGCCATCGTGGACAACCTTCATTTCATCGCTGGAAATATCGATCAGCTGCTCGTTTTCAGGCTTCAGGGGACCGACATTGATGAACCGGTCCTTTGAGAACTTGTTCATCGAGATCAGCCATTCACCGTCGGCCTCGGCAGTCTCGCCCATCGATGTTGAGTTGTGACCAGGCTGATAATGCACATCGACCTTGGAGATGATCGGGTCGACCTTCTCTCCCGCGAACGCCTTGATCGCCTTGTCCATGTTCCACTTCACCACCTGACTGTCCAGGAACAGCGTTGTAAAACAGTTGCCCTTGCCATCAAACGCCGTGTGAAGCGGTCCGAGGCCGAGTTCCGGCTCACCGACGATGCAGGACCGTGGGTCAGCATTGTCTGCAAACAACGCATCCACTTTTTCCACGTCGATAATGGAGACCGTGGGAGACAGTTTGCCATTGATGACAATGTGCTTCTTGTCCGGCGCGGCATTGACACCGTGCGGGCTGTTCGGGATCGGGATGTAACGCGTGTAGTTCTTGTTCTCGCCCTTCAACCCGTTGATAACCGGCACGCCGTTCAGCATCTCGACATCACCGGCCTTCACGCCGTCTTCGATGGCCTTGATGTTGAAGACCACAACATGGTCGAGCTCGCTTTCAGTCATCTCGGCAAGGTTCATGCCCATTTCCGAGTTGTAGCTCGTCGAGAAAGCATACTTGCCCTGGTAGTCGCAGTCGGTGTTGTCGAGGTTGCCGCTGACCTTGACCTGCCATGCGACCTTCATTTCATCGCCATCGATGGCTGAGAAAATGTTCACGTATTTCGACGGGTCATCAAGGATTTCGCCATCATTGACCAATGGCGCCTCGTGCTCGCCGTTCGCAAACACATAACCGGTACGCGGAAATTTCTGCGGGCGCATGCCGTGAATGTCATGCGCGTTGGGGATCTCGATGATCTTGTCGCACTTCATCACGTCACAGCGGATGCGGGCAACCCGGGTATTCGCCTTGTCATTGGCAAAAATATAGCGCCCGTCATAGGTGCCCTCGGTGAAGGACATATGCGGATGGTGAAGGTCCCCGTTGTCGTAGGTCTTCATGCCCTTGGCCGCCAGAAAGTTCTTGGTCTTTTCTGTCAGGCCTTCGGTGAGCACTTTCAGGCTCTCATTGGTCTGGCCCCAACCGGTTGCGGAGCAGCGGTTGAACACTGGAATGCGCATCAGTTCGCGCATCGACGGAAAGCCCAGAATGCGGACCTCACCGGTTTGTCCCGAGGACCAGAAGCCGTAATAGGGGTCAAGCTCACCCGGCGCGAGACTGGCCTTTGCAGAACCGGCCGCGCGGGCCTTTGTGATTCCATTGGAGAACAGGCCCGTTGCGGCACCGGTCCCCGCAACAACGGCACCCGCGGCACTTGCGGTCATCACGGCACGGCGCGAGAACCCCTTCTTTCTGGTTTCTTCAGCTGACATATCGCTAACTCCTTTCACGTTGATGGAAGCAGAATTCATTCTGCCGGCACTTGGACATTTCCCGTTTGCTCGTCCGTCGGTAGAATTGGTTTGACCTGCTTGGGCCTGGGCGCGCCGCCACGGGCGCGCGACGCCGCCTTCTTGATGCATACCGGGCACTTGGACGTGCTCTGGTAGAGCACCTGGCAATGCAGGCACTGATGACACTCGTTCGGATTGATGTGGCCTTCCGGATGAATGGCCTGGACCATGCACTCATTGGCGCAACGCAGGCACGGATCACCGCATTGCCTGTAGCGCTTGAGCCAGTCGAACATCCGCATGCGCGCGGGGATCGCGAGGGCAGCGCCCAGCGGACAGAGATAGCGGCAGTAAAACCGTTCCACGAACAATCCGGCCGCGAGCAAGGCGACCACAAACAGCACATAGGGCCACGTGCGATCGAATTTCAAAATGATCGCGGTCTTGAACGGCTCGACCTCGGCATAGCGTTCCGCGAGCTCAAGCGAGTACAGGGACAGACCGAAAAGGCCCAGGAAAATCATATACTTGATAGGCCAAAGACGCTCATGCACGCTCCATGGCACCTGGAACTGCGGCACCTTGCAGAACCGCGCGATCTTGTTGGTCAGTTCCTGCAGGGCACCAAACGGGCACAACCAACCGCAGAACACCCCGCGCCCCCAGAACAGCAGTGAGGCGGCAACCGAAAACCACAGGATGAAGATCAGCGGGTCCATCAGGAAGGCGGACCAGGAGAAATTCTTCGTTACCGCTGAGAAGAAGGCCAGAATGTTGACGACCGACAGTTGCGCATTGGCGTACCAGCCCAGCACGAACAGGGTGAAGGCCAGAAACACGATCCGGAACCAGTAGGTGAAGCGCTCATGCCTGGTCACCTGCATCTGGAAGAAAAACACCCCCGTCAGCACTACAATGGCAGCGACCAGCAATCCAACCTCGACACGCTTCTGGCCCCAGATGCGTTGCCACAAATGGCTCAGTTCATCCGGATCGGAGGCAGCCAGATCGCCGGAAATTTGAACTGCTGCGGTCGGCCCGGTCGCTGCAGCGACCAGTCCAGCATGGCGATCCGGAATACGATAGCCGAGATCAAAGGTGATGAATGACTTGTCGATGGCGCCGACCGCCCGCTGCACCAGCAATTGCAGGCGGAAAGGTTCGGCCGGGTTGAAACCCATGTCGGCGGGAACCTTGAACAGGTCAAGTTCGGTGAACGAAGGCGCATCAGCTGGTACCAACCGCCCCAGGCGCCGGTGCTGCTTGTCAAAGAATCTCGCAGATGAGTCACCCTGAATAAGCTGGATGCGATCGAAAATGCCGCCGCGCACATAACCCGACCCCTTGAAAGAGTACTTGCCGCGCCCGAGCACCAGTATGGCCTCTTCACCCTCGTCCAGCCATTCAGTCAGGTTTTCAAATTCATCATCACCCAACAGGGTACGGCCGATTTCGGGTGCGCTGACGAGGGCCATCTGCATGTCAATAAACGTGTCTTCAGGGTCGCCTTTTTCCGGCCGCTGTGTCGCGCGCGCATCACCGCTGTCGATGAAGGCCTGGTTGACCTGACCCACATCCAGGCGCAACGACCGTACGGATCCGTCACCTGCCAGGGTCTGCCAGTTTGATATCGGTATGTCATCGCCCGCAGGCCGCAGCAGCTTCTTCTCCGGACCCTGGTTCGGCAATTCGGCTTTCAATCCGCCAAGGCCAAGCGACCGGGCAACCTTTAATCCGGCCCTGACAATCGAGTCATCGATGACCATGATGGTTACGGTCGCGCCGGAAACGATGTCCAGATCATGTGCAGACCCGCCTGCTTCGGCTTCCCTGATCAGGTCAAGCCCGGCATATTTTTCCGTCACTGCCCGGATTTTGGATTCAGGAATACCGATCAGCACAATCGGCTCAGAGTGCTTGACGAGCTTCACGCCTGTCACTTTGGCATTGTCATCAACACCCATCACCACATGGATCGGCTTGCCGGAGTAACCGGTTGTCGTGACGAAGTCCGAGGTCAGAAAGACATGGCCAACCGGCTTGCCGCTCTTTAGAGCCGGGACGACAGGAATGTCTGAACGCAACTCGCCAAAGCTGTCGGCGCCCGGCACCAGCACCGAGACATCAACGTCATCCAGAAATTTAGCAACAAGAGGCTCACTGTGACCGGTGTGAACACCAATCATTACCCAGGTGACCATGACCAGTATTGCTGTGAGCATGTTGCGATCGCATTGCCTGTTCAATCGCATGCCAACCCGTCTTCTTTCATTTGCACCGCCAATTTAGCGGTCAGGCAAAATTCAACGTTGCGCTACCGCAAACAGGCAGGCTTTTACAGCCAACTCAAAACTGGGAATAAGTCGTTGTTCTAAGGATAAAATTTTGGTTTTCAGAGAAACCGGATCAAGGCAGTTGCGTGTAATTCCGGACACTGCCGACGGGTGGCGGGCCCTAAGCCGTGCGGCTCTGCGGAAGCAGCAAGGCGCGAGAAAACAAGACCCCGAAACCAATAAAGGCAACCATCCAGAAAAGTCCAGCGGCATGGATCAACATGTCCTGGGGACCAATGTCCAGCCCGGCGAGAATTCGCGCTGCTGCTGCACCATTCACCGCCAGAAACAACAATTTGGCCGCTCCGCCGGCATGCAGCGGCCGCTCGGTATGACCGAGGCTCGCACGCGCCATCACGGATAATGTCATGCCGCCAACGGCGCCCACACCAAGGGCGTGTATGCCGGCTGCCTGCGGAATGGCATCGCCGAGCCAAACCGCGGCGGCAATCAGCGCGAAGCCAAGCGGTACATAGAAGTAACTCACGTGCAGTATGAACACGAGGCTGTCCCTGAGCGTCCGGTCACCGGCCCAACGTGCCAGTCTTGCAAAATGTGCCGCGCTTGCGATCACCATTCCGCCCCCGGTTGCCCTTGCCTCCGGCGCAATCACCCAGCTTGTCATGGCGACAAACCCGATCAGGATCGCAACCGCGTCAAACCGTGAAAACGGCACTGGCAGCCGCCCCGGATTTTCCCGGTTCAGCCAATTGCGGGTAAAGCTCGGGATGACCCGTCCGCCAATAATCATGATCAATAGGATCACCGCGCTCGCCGCCGCCCTGCGGCTGTAGTCACTGGCCCCGTCAAACTGCACCTCCATGTGAAAACCAATATTGGCGCCGATCAGGAGAATGACGGGCATCAGTACCTTCAGGTTGCGCCAGTTCTTCCCTGCAGTGATTTCATTCGCGATAACCGCTGCGACCAGAGCCAGGAAACTGACATCGATCATCATCACGACTCGCCAGTCCAGCAGGTTCGAGAAACTCACTGCCAGTCTGCCGGCAATCCAGACCAGCAGGAGCAGCAGCAGAGGCATTCCGCGAACGGGCATTCGTCCGGTCCAGTTTGGAACCGCAGTGAACAGGAAACCCGTGATGATTGCGGGCAGGAACCCGAAATACAGTTCGTGGACATGCCAGTCGACCGGTGCGAACCGGCTGGCAAGTTCAAGTTCATCATAGAACTGCGGCAACCAAAGCAGAATGGTTAGACCGGCATACAGCGAACCAAAAAAGAAGAACGGGCGAAACCCGCCGCTCAGAAAGGCGGCCCCTTGATAGCTGCGTCGCGCTGATGACATGTTTCCTCACTGCAATTGTTGCGGATGCAGGCGCACTACGATTAAGTGTTCGCGGGGAGAGTTTACTGCCATGCCAACAGGCCTGGTTTGCGCGCCGACAAACAAAAAGAACATCGACATGCTGGATAAATCTCTTATTGCCGATCTTCCACCGTTCGCCGGGATGGACAATGACAGCCTGGAGAAGCTCATCTCTGCGGCGCAGGCGCAGCGCTATTCAAAGAACACACATATCTTCACGCAGGGAGCAGACGCTGAACATTTCTACCTTCTGCTTGATGGGTATTTGCGGGTCGTCAAGGTCACGGCGCATGGCGAGCAGGTGATCGCACGCTACATCTCAACCGGCGAACTGTTCGGCATTGCCGTGGCCATCAGCCAGGACACCTATCCGGCCAACGCAATTGCCGCTGTCGACTGTGTCGCCCTGGTTTGGCCCAACAGCGTCTGGCAGCCGACAATCAATGAAAACCCGTCATTCTCGACCAACACCTACCGGACAATCGGTGACCGTCTACAGGAGACGCAGGAGCGACTGGTTGAACTTTCGACGGAACGCGTTGAGCAACGTGTCGCCAGTGCCCTGCTGAAGCTTGTCAGGCAAACCGGCAGGAAAACCGACGACGGGGTATTGATCGATTTCCCGATCTCCCGCCAGGACCTGTCGGAAATGACGGGCACGACACTTCACACGGTGTCGCGCCTTTTGAGTTCCTGGGAAATCGAAGGTCTCATAAAAAGCGGCCGGCAACGTATTACGGTCGTCGAAGATCACAAGGTGATGCGGATCGCCCACGGGCAGAAATAGGCGACGCAACACTGCTCCGTCACCTGACCGGATTGGCCTGCCGACAGCAATACTGTCAGGTCACTTCTGGCCGAATTGGCCGTAGTCCACCGCTTCGTCCTTGTTGAGGTGATTGTCGACGGGCGCCATGGGATACTTAAGGCCGGTAGCACAGTTGAACAGCACAGCGGTATCGTCCGCCGAGATCTTGCCTTCAGCCAAGGCCCGTTTGTAGGCCGCCGCCGTCGCTGCACCTTCCGGACACAGCAACAGGCCTTCTTCTCTTGCTATGGCATCTCGCGTCGCCATGATCTCGTCGTCAGGCAGCGCCATGGCGAATCCACCGGACTCATTGACACCGCGAATGATCAGGAAATCTCCAACCGCGACAGGCACCCGGATGCCGGCAGCCACCGTATGGGCGTCCTGCCACAACGGCGCATGCTCATCGCCGTTTTCCCAGGCCCGCACAATCGGTGCGCACCCTTCTGCCTGCACCGCCACCATGCGCGGCAGCGGCCCGTCGATCCAGCCCAGTTCCCTGAGTTCGTGAAACGCCTTCCACATCCCGATCAGGCCGGTGCCGCCGCCGGTCGGGTAGAAGATCACGTCCGGAAGTTTCCAGCCGAACTGTTCGGCCAGTTCCAGGCCCATGGTTTTCTTGCCCTCGATCCGATAGGGCTCTTTCAGTGTGGAGACGTCGTACCAGCCGACCGGCCTCTTGCCTTCACCGACAATCTTGCCGCAATCATTGATCAGCCCGTTGACCATGTAGGTTTCAGCGCCCTGCTGCTGAATTTCGCGGATGTTTATGTCAGGCGTGTCCGCCGGACAGAACACGGTGGCCCGCTGCCCGGCGCGCCGCGCATAGGCGGCCATGGCAGCGCCGGCATTGCCGTTGGTCGGGATCGCCAGGTGCTCAACGCCGAGTTCCTTCGCCATGGATACCGCCAGGCACAGGCCGCGAGCCTTGAATGATCCGGTCGGCAACCGGCCTTCATCCTTGACGATGACCTTGCCGGGCCTGGCGCCGAGCCCGCCGGCAGACTGTTCCAGTCCGATCAGCGGTGTGACCACTTCACCGAGTGAGACCCTGTTTTCCGCCCTGGCAACCGGCAGCATCGGGGCATAGCGCCAGAAACCCGCTTCACTCGACGTCTCGATATCAGCCCTGGCAACAGCCTTGCCCATTGCTTCCAGGTCATAACGTACCAGAAGCGGCCGGCCCGCCTCCGACAGTCCGTGCACTTCACCGGACTTGTAGGTTTTGCCGGTCAGCGAGCATTCAAGATGGCTGACGAATGTTTGAGCGTTTTGATCCATGGGAGAGCAACTGGTCCTGTGTGAGGTGAAATGGAAGCACCGCAGCGCAACGATGGCCCAGCATTAGGATGAATTGTTCACCAATGATACGACCAACGGCAGAATATTTGAGGCCAGTCTGTGTTCCCCCACCCACGGCATGATTAGGATCACGCCCGTACCCTAAAATCGTTTGCTGAACAGTCCGCGGCGCTCGTAGACTTCCGCTGCCTCTTCCAGCATGGATGCAAGCAGCGGTGCGTCGAATTCCGATCGCAACTCTTCCGCCTTTCTCAGCAACGGGTCTTTTGAACCTGCACGGCCCGGGCGCAACAATTCGTACACTTCCAGGATCTGCGCGTTGCTGAGGCGCGTCATCTCCGCGGCTCGCTCGAAGTTTGATGCCAGCATCGTGCGCCCGGCAGCGCCGGCAATGGTGGCTTGCGCGCGAAGCGACTGTGGAGTGATGCGCAGATCCTCCATGGTGACCTGTCCGGACAAAACCGCGTCCATGGTGATCTGCCCAAGCTTCAGCCCGCGGGCACCCGCAACCTCTTCCGGATGCGTCTCGGCCAGCGGATAACCTGTCTTGTCAGAGGATTTCATCAGCCTTGTCCTCCCAGAAACCGGACTTCAACGTCTTCCGGCTCCGCATTGTTCTCGCTCATGTCAGTCTCGATTGCGTAGATCAGGGCCACCCGGGCATGAAACCTTGCCCCCAGGGCCTCGCCCCTGGTCTTCACGATCACCGGCACCGGATCCTCCTGGCGTGCATAGACCACCGCATTGCGCCCGAACTGCTCATAGTGATCGAGCCCCGTGATGGGCGCATTGGAAAACAGTTCCAGGTTGTTGTGTGGCAAGCGGTCCTTTTGGTGAATGACGGCCGTCCCTTTTGCCTGCAGGCCAATGCCGACACCCGATCCTGACAGGCGCGCGGCACTCAGGCCCAGAAATGACGTATCAGCAGTGTGGCGCAACCTTACGATCCGCATCGTCCCGCCTTCGGCCCGTATGCCTTTCGCGATGCATTCCAGGACACTGCTCAACGGATGCCCGGCCAGTGTCCGGAACAGTTTGACACCAAATCCCGGGCTGATGCCGACAACGATTTCCCTTGGGTCTGTTCCCGGCGCGGCCGCTCCCATGGTGCGATAGACGATCCGGCGGTTCTCGCCTTTCCCTGCCGCCGCTTCCAGACGCAGAACCTCTTTTTGGCCCAACTCGTCCCGGATGTGGGCAATTTCCTCGCGCCGGGCTTCGGTGAGCCTGTATCCGGTGCCGGGCCCCTGATAATCATTCGGGTCATTGACGGCGCTGATGACCTTGCCGTCCCGCACCACCGCAGAGGTTTGCAGATAATCACCCGACAACCGCAACCTGATCAGGAACAGGAGATTGTCAGCCTCCTCTGTAAAACCGCCATTGTGCAGGGAACGCACCACATCCAGCATATTGATGCCGCGCTCCGCGATCTTCTGACTGATGCGGGCAACTTCGTCGGCCGGAAATGTGTCGGTTTCATTTGATCCGGACGCGGCAGCCACGGATTGTTGCATCGCCGGCGTCGGTTGCGCCAGGTCAAGGTCCGCCAGAACGTGGGAAAGCGCCGCAAGCGCACGCTGACGCAGTGCGAGGGCTTCGCTTTCACCCACCGAGGTCAGTCCGCCATCTGCTTCAAGGTCGCGTTGCAGCACGAGGAATTCTTCCAGCTCTTCACCATTGAACGATGACGGGTTGAACGAGTTGTCGTACTTGAGAATGGTGCCGAAGCCGGAACAAATCAGGTCGGACCCGCCTGTCAGGTAAGGCACGATCTTGGCTCCCACCCGCATTTCAGACTCAGAATGACGGGCGTCGTTACCTGAGGCGCACTCGAGATCGAGCCACACGGCTATCAGGTTTTCGGCAAGGATCTCGCGCACACCGCCCGGGATGGATGACGCCAGTGGTGCGCCGTCGATCCCGCCGTTTTGAGTTCCCTGTGCACCCATCGCCCGTTGCAGACACAGACAACGCGCCTCCAGGTAGAGCAGTGACTTGGCCTCATGAAACCCCATCAGCAGTTCTGCCGCTGCCCCTGACGTGCACCGCATCTTGATGCCGCGCGACGCATAGGCAGCCGTCAGCCACATTTTGGACCAGGGCGTATCGTCCCCGTCCACAAATGCGCTTTCAGTGCCATAGACCGACACGGTTTCGGCGTAGGAGGTAAAACCCGCCATGCCGATCTCAAGCTCTTCCGCCTCCTCGCTGGAACACTGAAACAGCGTGCCGGCGCGGCCAACAGCCGATCCCACGCAACAAGCCAGTGCATTTGACCAGGAGTTGCGCGCCACTCTCATGGTGGTTTCAATCTCGTCGAAGCCCAGCGCCACGGCAAAGGCGGCATCTGCGGCCAATTGCAGGGGATCATCCTTGGCATTGGTCACATGAGCCTGGTTGCCGGGCGTCTGCCGGGCGCGCATCTTGGAATAGGCAAACCCGAGTTCCATGGCGTTCAACTGAGCCACGGTTTCAGCAAGCCGTGCTGGTGTCAGCCCTTGCGCCAGTCGCGTCAGGTCAGTTCTGGGAACATTTATGTCAACCAGCATGCGGGCCAGATCTGTCGATGGAATCGCCATGGCCTCCGGGACAAGTTCCGGATCGAGGTGATGGCTGGCAATGAACGCATCGATCATGTCGAAATCGTCCATCGGAACGCCATCCATTTCGACGATACGGCCGTCTTTCAACACTGCACCGGGGACAGGATCCGCGGCACCCGCAAACGCGGCAAAACCGTTTTCAGGATCGTCGCAGGCAAACAGGTCCGAGCGCAGGGGCCGGCTGTCCCAATCATCAAACCGCCGCCAGCGATTTGCATTCATCGGGGCTTCATCACTGGTCATGACTGTCTCTCCCGGCGAAAAGGTTGCATGCGCCGTGCTTATGCGGCCCGGACTATTCCGCGTCCATGAACCCGCTGATGTCTTCCAGCTGGACCACGTGGCAATAGATCATGTTGATCGTTTCAAGCTCATTGATGTGGAGCTGGTCGGTCGCTGCCGCGCAGCAGTCGTCAACCACGACAACATTGAAACTCTCATCAGCAAGGCTGCGCACTGTGGAACTGACGCACTGGTCTGTAAAAATACCAGCCGCAATGACGTGCCTGATGCCCATATTGTGCAATATCATCCGCAGGTTGGTGCCGGTCAGCGCACTGTCCGTGGTCTTGGTTATCACAATGTCATCTGCATCCGGCGTCAGCTCCGGAACGACCTGACTGTCCTGCCGGTCCTTGGGCATCAACAGGTAATTGAAGCCGGGCTTCTTCTGGCTCAGCGACCTGTCACGGCCATCCTGTTTCAGACATGCAATGCGCGCAAAAATGACTTCAACGCCCCTGTCGCGGCATTGCCTGATCAGATTCCGGGTATTGGGAATCACCGTTTCATTCATCCGTTTGCGAAACGGCTCCCAGCGCTTGGCCTCGCGCGGATCGTCCTGGACTTCCACATAGGTATTCTGGATATCTATGACCAGAAGGGCGGTCTCCGCTGCCGGCAGAACCAGGTCCTCGGGTTCGTCGGCGTACTCGTAGTAAAACGATCTGTGGGCATTCTTCCAGTTGCTCAATTGTTCGATCCATTCCTTGCTGGTTGCATCAAGACATGCGTGACAGGTAGCCTTCACCCAGTTCTGCTGAAACGGCGGCAAAATTCTTTGCCAGCGCCTGGGCTTCCGGCACATCTATGTGCGAACCGATCCAGGCCAGAAGTGCCATGCGCCGCAGCATGATGAAGCTGTCTATTTCTTTTTCCTCGTCATCGGAAAGCGGCCGCACCTTGCGATAACCGGCCACCCATGCCTCGCGCATGGCGGGAATTTGCGGGTCGTCTTCGATGAAACTGATGCCGGCTGCAAAGTCGTACATGAACCAGCCAAAGCCGCAGTCATCAAAATCGATCAGCCGCGTGTTGCCATTGTCGATCAGCAGATTGGCCAGGCGCATGTCGGCGTGGATAAGGCCATAACGCTGTTCGGATTGCCCGAACGCACTCACCCGTATTCTGACCGTGGCTTCCACGCGTTCAAGCACGGCACGTATCTGCGCTTCGACATTGGGGCCGTCCCGCCAGTTTCCCCATGTTGCCCGGGGTCCGTAAAAGGCGTCCAGGTCCCATACCAGTCGCTCGAAAGGTTCCGGTTTCTTCCAGGCTATGGTGTGCTCATGGGTCGTGGCTGCGATCTCACCCAGTTCCTCAAACGGGCCGGCAAGATCCTGGGTTTCGTCAGGCTGTTCGCCTTCAACAAACTCGAACATCACCATCATGCGCGCGCCCAGCTTGCCCGGCAGTTCGGCACTTTGAACAATCTCGCCGTCACGACCCTGGATGATACCCGGCGTGGTCACGCAACCGGAACTGTTGAGCGCTTCGGTCCAGCACAGTTCGCATTCAATCGCACGGCGGGTGTGATAACCCTCACGATGAACCCGCAATATGGATTTGTAGCCGTTCTCCGTCTCCACCAGATAGGTGGCATTTTCCGACACATTGATAAGCCGTGCCCTGGCATCAGCAGGCACGTCCCACAAGCCAAGCGACTGGTTGGCCAGTTCGTGCAGGCGAGAAAGCAGTTCGTCATGATCAAGTTCTGTCTGTGCCATCATATCCCCTCCTGCCTGGCATGTCGGTTGGTCCCGAATGTCAAATTTCCTCTAACGCCTCAAGGCTTTCGGGAATGATCTGACCGCCGTCCACAACAATCTGCTGACCGGTGATGTAAGCAGCCTCGTCCGACGCGAAGAAGAGAGCGGCATTGCCAATATCCTCGACAGCGCCCAACCGCTTGAGCGGAATGGAAGCCGCCATGGTTTCGAGGTATTCCTGCCCCAGGTCCTGCAACCCCTCGGTATAGATGTTGCCGGGCATGACTGCATTGATGGTGGTGTTGTAGCGCGATAGCTCCATTGCGGCGGTTTTCAGGAAGCCAAGCTGGCCCGCCTTTGACGCACCGTAGTGTGACCATCCCGGAAAACCCGTTACAGGCCCGGTGATCGATGATGTCAGGACCACGCGCCCCTTGCCGGACTTCTCAAAGTGCGGAATGCAGGCTTTGACACACAAGAATGCACTGCGCAAATTGGTGGCCATGACCTGATCCCACTCTTCAGGATCCATCTCCGCAATCTTGGTTTGCGGAAAGGCGCCTGCATTGGCGCACATGATATCAACGCCGCCGAATGCATCTGCTGTCGCCTGCACCATGGCCTGAACCGACCCCCAGTCGGACACATCGCAACTGGTCCACTTGGTCGAGCATCCTTCGGCATTCATTGCATCGCAGGCGGCTTCAGCAGCTTCAGCGCCACGTGCGGCGATCATCACATTGGCCCCCTGCTTCGCGAACACACTGGCAATACCGCGGCCGATCCCCTTGGAACCGCCGGTGACGATCACGCTTTTACCTTTGATTGATGTGAGCATTGTGAAACCTCCAAAGTTTAGATGTCATTTTCCTGTCTGTGCGGTGTCCGGCCTGTGCCATGTCAATTCTCACCGGATGAACGCAGGGCCCGCCACAGGTGTGGCAGGGCCAGAGCCGTCAATAATATGGTTGCCGAACCGAACACCGACAGCATGCCGAGTGCCGGCACAAGCGGCGAGTATCCCGACACCATTTTGGCATAGAGCCACTCCGGCAACGTCAGGTCCGCACCGGTCGTAAACAGCGATAACGGGAAATTCCCCCAACTCAGCAGGAACGAAAACAGGCCTGCCGAAATGACGCCCGGCAGCAGCAGCGGGAACGTCACTTCCTTCAGGATAACCCAGGTGGACGCCCCCATGTCTCTGGCGGCTTCTTCAAGTGCGGGATCAAATGAATAGGCGCGAATGGCGATCACCAGTGTTGCAATTGGCGAGATCCAGACCAGGTGGGCCACCACCGCCGTCTTCCACGTCGGGATGATGCCTATGGCGTTGAACCACATGAGCAGCGCCAGGCCCAGAACCGTTTGCGGAAAGAAAATCGGGATCAGGATGAATTTCTGAAACAAGGTGCGGTAGCGCCATTGGTAACGGGCAAAAGCCAGCGCGCCGAAGAAGCCGACAACCATGGAGACGACCGTCACGATGATTGCGATGTACAGCGAGGTGGTCAGAAGGTCAGCCACCGTCGAACTGTCCATAACCTTTTCATACCATTTCGACGAATATGTCCTGATCGGAAACCGCAGATAGCGCGCCCTGGCAACCGATGCAAACCCCACCGACAGCAAGGGCAGATACAGGATTGCAATGACAAAAATGCCATATGCATAAAGAACGAGACGCGTTGAACGGCTTGGTTCCATCAGCGCTTCCGTCCCATGATCGCATCCAGGTCAACCTTGTTGACGCCAAAGATCGCCAGCGACCCGATGATGGCGATAAGCACCATGGACAGCGCTGATCCCAGTGGCCAGTTCTGCCCATAGGTGAACGCGGTCTCAACCTCGTCCGCCATGACGACAACCGTTTGCCCGCCGAGCAATTTCGATTCCGCCAGTGCGCCGGCTGCGAGCACGAAGCTCAAAAGCGAGCCGACAACAATCCCCGGCGCTGCCAATGGCAGGTCAATCTCCCAGAGTATGCGCCACCGCGATGCGCCAAGATCGGCCGCCGCCTGGCGCGCATCGTCGGGCACCATGGATATGCCCTGGGCAAGCGGGAACAGCATGAACGGGAAGTAGACATAGATCAGTCCGAACACGATCACCGGTACATTGTAGAGGCTTCCCCCCAGCTCCAGGCCAAACCAGGCTTGTGCGTAGCCGGTGATCAGTCCGCCTTTCATCAATGTCAGTATCCAGCCGAACAAACGGATGTTCTCCGACACAAACAGACTTACGACAACAGCGATCGTGAGCACGAGGGTGAAACGTCCGAACACCTTGGCCATCGCATACGCCAGCGGCCAGCACAGGACGATGAGCAGCAAGGTGGAAATCAGCGCCATTCCAAGCGACCAGGCCAGTGACTTCCAGTATCCGTGGGTCAGCACGGTCGCGTAAGAAGAAAAATCGGGCACATTGAACAGGGAAAATACTTTTTGCGGCATGATCGAAAATGCCGCGACGACGATAAGCGGCGCAACAAAACTCAACACCAGCACGACAAGAATCGGCAACGCACACAAGAACCCGAGCTTTCGGTCCAGGCGCTCCATCATTCCCCCCGGATCAGATGTGTGTGGTCAATGTCCCAGCCCAGGATCACCTCATCGCCGATCTCGCCCGTATAGCGATCCTCGCGCAACTTCTCGACTGTGAGATTGGATCCGTCGGACGCTTCAACCTCATACTGGATGCGCGACCCCAGGGCGTATTCGCCACGCAGTATCCCCTTCACAATGAAATCGTTTGTCTGGGAGCCATTGAGAAATTTGACGAATTCGGGCCGCACCATCAACGTGCCAAGCTCGCCCTTGTCCAGTCCGACACCGACATTTTCGACCTGTCCGTTCACGTGTATCTCGACACCCCGGCCGTGCAGGCCACCCTTGGTGGTGCCTTCAACGCTGAACAGGTTTACCTCGCCCATGAACTCCGCGACAAAACGACTGATCGGCCTGGCATAAATGCCATCGGCATCTGCCACCTGTTCTATTCGACCGGCCCGCATAATCGCAATCCGGTCAGACATGACCATCGCCTCTTCAAGTGAGTGCGTAATGTAAACGAATGTCTTCCCCGTGCGGGTATGAAGATCCTTCAGTTCCTTCTCCAGTGTCTTGCGCAACCGGTAATCGAGCGCCGACAAAGGCTCGTCGAAAAACAGAATCTCCGGATCGAAGGCCAGTGCGCGAGCCAGTGCAACTCTCTGGCGCTCGCCACCTGAACACTGATGAATGCGTTTGTCATAATAGTCCTGCGGCAGTTGCAGCAGGTCCAGCAGTTCAAGCGCACGCTGGCGGCGCTTGTCCGCAGGCTCGCCGCGTATCTTGAGCGGAAATTCGATATTCTCGCCCACTGAGCGATGGGGAAACAACGCCAGCGACTGAAACACCATGCAGGTCGGGCGTTCATTGGCCGGCATCATGTCGATACGGCTGTCGCGCAGCCATATCTCCCCCGAAGTCGGAGAATCCATGCCCACAAGCAGGCGGATGAGAGTTGTCTTCCCGCTTCCTGACGGGCCGACAATGGTCAGGAACTCGCCTTCGGTGATCTCCATGTCAATGCTGTGGAGAGCGGTAAAGGTTCCGAACTGCTTGGTAACACCGGACAGGTGCAGGATGGGTTCTGATTGCATAACGCCACTTTGCAATTTAAGGCACCGGGTCGGTGCGAATGTCACCTTGGATAACATTCGCACCGGGCGGGAGTCGGAGCGCCCGGGGGGCGCTCCTGGACAGAGACTAGCTCCGTTTTGCGGCGTTGTAGATCTCGCTCAGCTTGTCGTAGGAGGCGACAACCTGGTAATCGAGCGAGCGGGCCATTTCAGCATCGACAGAGTCCCACTGGATGGCATCAAGTTCTTCCTTGTTGAACTTGCTCATGACGGCCTTGTCGCCCATCTGGCTCACTGGATTGTAAGTACCCTCGGCAAAAGCCACAGCCTTGGAGATATCCGGACCCTGGACAAACTCAAGGAAGTCCTCTGCAAGACCGGACGGGTTGGGATTGTTGACGGCAGAGGTCAATTCAATCCAGACCACTCCGCCCTTTCCGTCAACCGGACCGGAATTCGGCGTGATGCCCCGGACATTCTTGGCACCGTCGAAACGGGCCGGAGAAGCGGTATAGGTTCCGCCTGTGAAATAGGCGTCGATTTCGCCGTTGATCAGGGCAAGGTTCATCGCGACCAGGTCATCGGTAAGCAGCTTTGCGCCGCCAAAAATGGTCTCTGCGGTTTTCTTGAATGTGGCTTCACCGGCACCGTCAATCGGTTTGAACGGGTTTATGTCTCCCGTCAGGCACATATGCATGATGTTCCAGTTGTCATACGTCAGGACGCCGTAACGCTGGTTCATCTTCGGATCCAGGAACAGTTTCCAACCCTCGTCTTCGGCCGTCTTGCGGCTGATCTTGTCCGTGTTCACAACGAAGGAGAACGGGCCATAGCGTTGCGGCATGCCGATCAGGTTGCCGTCTTCCGCAAATGCAAGAGGGTATGGTTTCTTGAATTCCGGCAGCATTTTTTCAAAGTACGGCATGAAGCGTTCTTTATTGAGCGCCTTGATCAGCTTTTCCGGATACAGCTGCTCGCGAGCCCACGGCTGGTTGACGTTTATCAGATCCCAGACATTGACCTCGCCGGCGCGCAGCTTGTTGATCATGTCGGGATCGGACGTGCCGCTCTCCGCCTTGACCGATGCCCCCGCATTCGCCTTGCGGAACGGCTGCAGCACCTCGTCCGAGTTGTAGCCTTCCCAGCAAAGAATATTCATTTCCTTGTCGCGGGCCGCATATGCCGGGTTCATTGTTGTCATTGACGCAAGGCCTGCTGCGCTGGCTGCCCCAATGGAAAATTGTCTGCGTGAAAGTCTCATTATTTTCGTCCTCCCTGGCTGAGATCAAAGTCTTGATCGTGTCCAGCAGGTTAGAACGGAGGTCGTCTGGCGCTTGACATCAGGCGACAAGAATTTGACATCGCATCGGTCAAGCCATTTGATTCATGGCGTATTTCATGCAAGCATTCCTGCCAGACAGCGTCCACGGCCAGCGATTGAACGCATGACCGGATGGGCACGTCATGTTGAATTGGGCTCTTATCGGAATGGGTGATGCATCACACGCCGACATGATCAGCCCGCCGCCAACCGTTCTGGCATCTGCCGCAACGGGTGTCGTTGGTTTGATCGAGCAGATGAAGGGTGACCCGGATAGTATTCTGGGCAATGCCTGCCTGCGGCCCACTGATCTGGATGACCCCTATCGTGAACTGCTGCTTGGTGATTTCTGCAATCTGTTTGAAGAAGCAGCGCACCAGACCGGCAATGACCGGTTCGGACTGACATTCGGCAAGGACTTCCAGCCGTGCCAGCTCGGCGCAATTGGCTATGCAGCGATCAGTTCCCCCACACTTGCCGCCGCGCTCAAGAACATGGAAACCTATTTTCCGGCGCATCAGGGTCACTCGTCATTCGGATTGTTTCACGACAGCGAAGTGCTGTGGCTGAGTTACCAGATATCCGATCCGCGAATTGCCCATCGCCGCCAGGATGCGGAGCTGTCCATGGGCATGTTTCTCAACATATTCCGGCATGCGCTTGGCCAGAACTGGTCACCGCTTGAGGTCCGGTTCGAGCACGAAGCGCATGGCGACAGCTACAAGCACGAAAATGTTTTTGGCGCGCCGATCCGTTTCGGGCGTCGCACAAATGCATTCGCGTTCCGGCGCAGTGACCTGGACGCGCGCATGCCGAGCCAGGACCCCTACCTCTATTCCATCATTGAACCGTTCCTGAAATCGCGCTGTGAAATCCAGCGCAACCCGGAAGTTTTCGCAACCGCGATCAGGAACCAGATCAAGTTGAACCTGGGCGATACACCGCCAACACTCAATGAGATCGCCCGCATATTCGGCATGTCGGACCAGCACATGCAACGCAAGTTGCGCGAGAACAATGTGACGTTCCAGGAACTCGTAACCGCAGCGCGCAAGGAACTTGCCCTGCACTATCTGAACGGCCCGAATGTACAGCTTACCGAGATTGCATTCCTGCTGGGGTATTCGGAACTGTCAGCTTTCTCGAGAGCTTTCAGATCCTGGACGGGCATGAGCCCGCAACGCTACCGCCGGACCAACCCGCACCTGCAGTGAGACATCTGGTCTGACCTGATCCGATCAGCTCTTGCGCCCCTTCACGGCACCGAGTGTCTTCACGATAGCAGCTTGCGCCTTTTCCATGTCTGAACGGCTGCCGGACATGAAAATCCGGCCTGACGCCCCCATCATCTGCACATCATTGATGGTGGCGCCGGGTGCGGCTCGTTCAGCTTCGTTAGCCGCGACACAGGCAAACAGCGCCGGCGCCATTTCAAGGATCAGCAAGGACACCCCCGGCACCAGAATTGAGGCATCACGGGTCCGGTTGAGAATGATCGCATGCTGGTCACTCAGGTCATCAATGATGTCCTGGTAGAGAATGGCGGGAGCGAGCTGGTCGCCGGCCTTGGCACTGATGCCGTCCAGGATGGCTTTGCCGGCGCTTTCAACCTCGTCCATGTCGTCTGAATGAAGTTCCAGCAACCCGAACTGCCGCTCTGTGAACAGCAACCCGGGCTCCAGGTCAGGCGCCACCTTGAGCGCCAGATCTGCAATCCGATGAATGGACAGGGCCGGCGCCACTTCGATTATCAGGCTGTGCTGACCCGCCAGCGGCGGATAACCACGTGCCCGTGTCGGCGTCGACAGCCAGGCCGCGAACTGCGGCTGCAGATCGCGAATTGGCAGATAGACTCTCAGTTCAGTCATCGGATAAACCCTTCGATCGCCGTTACTTGGAACCCGGAACCGAGAAGTGTTTGTCCAGCTCCACATGTGGGCGCGGAATTACATGGGTTGCCACAACTTCACCGACGCCCGATGCAGCTTCCGCACCGGCTTCGGTGGCGGCCTTGACCGCGCCGACATCGCCGCGAACCACCACGGAAACCAGGCCACCGCCTACCTCCGTGCGTGCGACGATTTCAACATTGGCTGCCTTGACCATGGCATCTGCCCCGGCCAGTGCCGGCACGTATCCACGGGTTTCAATCATTCCTATTGCCTGGTTACTCATGAGACATCTCCTTTACTGATGCATGAATGGATAGTTGTTTCGAAACGGTTCAGTCCGCCCTGCTTTGTTCATCGATGGAGCCGATGATAAGCGCATCCACCGGTGCGCGAATGTCTGGGAAATATGCCGCCGCCACGGATCCCTGCACGATCAGCACGGCCTCTCCTTCCGCGCAGCCCAGCGGATCAAGTGCGATAAGGCTGCCACCGTCATCAAGCGTGACCTTTAGAAGGGCACCGGTGGGCAGGGTATCAACCCGCCTGGACGACCATATTCGCCCTGTAACGCGACCGGAAATCATGTCGAGATCCTTTCAATCTTTATGCCCTTGCGACGCAGTTCGTCTTTGGCAAGCGGTGTCAGACATACAGACTTGCCCAGACGCAGAACCTTCGTGCCATCCGCAAGCGCTGTTACGTGCTTTTCGGTAAGCAGTCCCTTTTCAACATCAGCGCCCGCCTGCCGCTGACCGGTCGGCGCGGCTGGGTCAGCATGTCCGGCACGGCTGCTGCCGGAAGCGAGCCGGAAAACATGCTGACCGTCCCTGATCGCCGCTCCGGTTTCGGGGTTTTGCGCCAACTGCAGCATCCTGTGTGCAAACCGGTTCAGTTCTGCATCACTGGTGATCGAAACTGTTTCGGTTTTCTGGCTCACCGGCTGATGGCCGCCGGGGCCGCGCAGGTGCGCCAGTTCTTCACGCAGTATCTGCCTTATCATGGCCCTCATGTCAGACATCAGCGTGCCCCCAGTGAACGAAGCGCACGTTCAGCGGCATCGCGTGCATTGCGCACTTCCGCCTCGTCACCGGCCAGATATAGACGCCCATTGGCACCGATCATGCGATAGTCGATCACCTTGACGTTGGCTGCCTTTTCCGCCTCGTTGCAGGCGAGAATGGCATAAGACGCAGACTGGCACTCCAGAAGGTACAGGCTTTCACCGCCGATGATCATGGAACCCAGCTTGTTGCGGTTGATCAGGAACGCGTGTTGCGGGTCGATCCGGGTGACTATCTTGGATGCCAGGATCTTGGGTGGCGCGGCTGCGTCCTCACCAACTCCAAGCGCATCAAGTACAGCCTCGGCACCGGCTTTGACTTCCGAAGTCGACTTCGAATGAAACTCAAGCGTTCCGAACTGACGCTCGACAACCAGCAGGCCGCATTTCACGTCGGCACCTTTCAGTGCGACATCGGTCAGCGCCTCAATGTCGAGGCCGGGCGCTATCTCAATGATCTGCGCGGCCATGTTGCGACGAGGCAATGCCCCGCGCATCCAGGTTGCAATGTAGGCAAGCGTCTGCGGCTGCAACTGGTCGATGAAAATGAAAGAACGCAATTCTGCCACGGGTTATCCTTTCAGGAGGTCGCGGAGTTCTTCTGCAATGATCCGGCGAATCTCATTGCGCATGGCGTCGGGCGAGCCGGTGTCGTCGTTTCTCGCGGCACGGACGTTATTTCCTGCCATTGCCCGGCTCTTGCCCGGCACCCCGTCAGAAGGCGCGGCAGGAAGCGGCCCGCGGTGATGAAGATTACCGAGCCGCTCCAGGTCCGGTTTGCCGTCGGACTGGTTCCAGGCGATCCGGGTCCAGTTCACCAGGTGCTGGGGGCCGATATTCTCGCCGATTGACGAACGCCCGAAAAAGCCGGTGCCTATGGTGAAAGTCGGAGCAAGTCCTGTACCCATGCCCGCTGCCCCCTGGCTGCAGGGTCCGTTCACAACGACACGGTAGCACTCCACCGCCGCAGCAAAATCGGTAATGGTCTGGGTGTCGTCGGAATGTATCGCTGCTGAATGCCCGGCGCCGCTCAACCGCAACATGGCACGCGACTGGGCGATGGCCTGTTCGAGCGAGCGTGCGGTGTACATTGCCAGTACGGGACACAGCTTTTCTCTCGACAGCCGTTCGCCGATACCGATTTGCGAAATCGGCGTAACCAGAATCCGTGTTTTTGCCGGAACCTTGAAACCGGCCTGGGCAGCGATCCACACTGCATCCCGGCCGATTGCTTCAACATTGAATCCGCGCTCATGAAACAGGTATTTGCGAACAGCATTTGTTTGCTCTTCGTTGCACACATGAGCGCCGTGCCGCTTGAGCTCGCTCTCCAGCCGGCTGGCAATGCCCGACATGGCAACCAGGACGGACTCGTTTGTACACAGGATCGAGTTGTCGAAAGACTTGCTGTCCACAATGTGCCCGGCCGCCTGCCTGATGTCCGCCGTTTCATCTACAAACACAGGTGCATTGCCCGGCCCCACACCAATTGCAGGGTTTGCCGAGGAATAAGCTGCCCGCACCATTGCGGTTCCACCCGTCGCCAGGATCACTGCGGTTTTGTCGGATTTCATGAATTCATCGACCAGCGGCAGGCTGATCTCTTCAACAACCTGGATGATGCCGTCCGGAGCACCGGCTTCAACCGCTGCCTGCGCCATCATCTTTACCGCGTCTATACAGCATTCCTTCGCAGCGGGATGCGGGCTGACAACAATCGCATTGCGAGTGAGAAGGCAGGACAAAACCTTGAAATAGACGGTTGCCACCGGATTGGTCGAAGGTATCAGCGCGAACACGACACCGGCCGGCCTGGGAATCTCCACAAGCCCGGTACGTTCATCCAGGCGCGGATCGACAAAGTTCCAGTCACGATAATGCTCGACCAGCGGAACGCTGGTGCTTTCGTTCTTGATCACCTTGTGCTCAACGACACCAAATCCGGTTTCGCGTACGGCCCACTCTGCATAGTCCCGTGCCTTGTCAAACGCCGCCCGGGCAACTGCATCTGCAATGTCTTGTGTCTGCCCGCGATCAAAACGCGAAAACACCTGCGCTGCCCACTTGGCGCGTTCAAGTACGATGTCGGCATGCGCGCGCAGCGCAACGGGCGTTTGCGAAATGTCGACCAGGTTCCTGATCTGCGGATCCATCAGCCGGCCCTCCTTGAACTGCCCATGACATCATCACGGGCAAGTCCAATGGCGGTTTCCACGCGCCGCAAAAGGTCCTCGGACAGCGCCTGGCTCATCAGAATTCCGGGCTTGAACTGCAGCACACTCGGATCAAGGGTTGAGAAGATCGCCCAGACGCCATTTTCGTACAGGTGGCGCATGACCGGCTTCGCACCTTCGGGATCATTGAACTCGAGCCCCATGACAACACCGTGCTGGCGAATGCCAATGAAGAAGTCCGGATACAGTGCCTGGATGTCTTCAAGGCCGGCGCGTATATAGTCGGACACGTACTTCACCGTTGAGGCCACTTCGGGCCGCTGGGTGATTTCCAGAACTTTCAGCGCCACAATACACCCGAGTTCGGCACCACCTGCGGTCGACATGTGGGCGAAGCCGTCCTGCTTCAGCCATTGCGCAGCCTGCTCGTTCAGCACGCAGCAAGAGATCGGATACATCCCCCCCGTGACCCCCTTGCCGATGACCATGATGTCGGGCGTGACACCATACCGGGTGATCCCCCACATCGAGCCGGTGCGCATGAACCCGGTCTGTACTTCATCGGCGATGTACAGCGCATCATAGCGTTCGCACAATTGCTTGACCGCCGGCAGGTAGCCTTCATGCGGCATCGGGAAGCCGTAGGTTGCCGGGATGGTTTCCATGATCACCGCAGCCACATCACGGCCTTTCAGCGCGCCCTCCATGGCATCCAGGTCGTTGAACGGAACCTGGACGAATTCGCCGAGCGTATCCTCGGACAGGAAGGTTTTTGAAAACCGCTCATCACCGGTCTTCACCGACAGTCCGGAATGTCCGTGATAGGCTTTGACGATCGACACGATCTTGCGCTTCTGCATGGCGTTGCGCGCCGACTTGATGGCCAGTTCGACCGCCTCGGCCCCGCCTGCCCCGTAAGCTGTATATTGCAGGCCTTCAGGCGTGCACTCGGCAAGCGCTTCCGCCAATGCGGTGCGCGCCAGTGCCGGGAAATGGTGATTGCCCATATCGAAGCGACGCGCGCCCGCGTTGAGGACTTCGATGAGTTCCGGATTCCGGTGGCCCAGATTGTAGGTGCCCCCGTTCAGATGCGCGTCAATCAGCCGGGCACCATCCATGTCATACAAACAGTAGCCCTCGCGCCGATCAATGATGAGGTCGACCCCGGCATCCTGCCAGAATTGGGTCTTGTTCGGGTTCCAGTGGCGCTTCGCCGCCTCCAGAACGTGAAGCTTTTCCTGTGACACTTCAAATTTCCCGTTCAAAGCCATACATCACGCAATTCAAAAAACCGTATCAGTATAATGTTGTATATGCAACATTTTATGAGGCTTTTAGCAATATGGCTTTGTGAGATTTGGTGAATCATTGAATTTCTGAGATTATGAACGGCATCATGAATATGCTATATACGACATTTTCATGAAGGTTGACGCCACGTGGCTGCCCGCCTAAGGAATGGACCCAATATGGAAAACACAGCTTCCGGCCAGGGCAAGAAATTTGATCGCCAGCAACTACTGTTGAGCGTGATCAGGCAAAACCCCGGCATATTGATCAGGGATCTGGCAAAGCAGCTCGCCGTATCGCGTGAGACCATTCGCCGGGACTTTGACGAATTGTGTGACGCCGGCGTTCTGGAACGACGCTATGGCGGCGCCAATGCAATCGGTCCGGGCAATGCATTAAGCTTTGACTTGCGTCAGCAGCAGCATGTTCCTGAACGGCGACGGATTGCGCGCGCGACCGTGGACATGGTTGAAGCCGGGCAAGTGATCATGCTGGCCCCCGGCACGACAGCCCTGATCTTTGCCGAAACCCTGGCCGCCGCTGATAAACCGCTTACGGTTATAACCAATGGTCTGCGCGAGGCTCACACCCTGAGCGAAGCAGAAAGTATCCGGGTCATCATGGCTCCGGGCGACGTGGATGGCCGCGAAGGGTTTGTGTGGGGGCACGACACGACGACCTTCCTCAGCGGCTACTCTGCTGACCTGGCCGTATTCTTTGCCGACGCCCTGAATGTGAACGGTGTTTTTGAATCGGACCCGCGCACAGCCGCAGTTGTGCGGTCAATGATCGCTCACAGCAACGCCAACATGCTGTTGATGGACCACAACCGTTTTGACAAACAGGCACTCCAGCTCATCTGCCCGATTGACCGCATTGGCACACTGGTCAGCGATGAGGGCCCGGCGGGTGCGCTCGCGGACGCGCTTGCCACAAGGACAAGAGTGACCGGGTCGGCAATGCCGCGATAGCCCGGCCCGCCTACATTTCCAGCCGTACTGCCCGGCACCCCTTTGAAGGGTGTCGGGCGTCTCGCTGAATGTGGAGACTGGCGCCTTGTCCTCAGCCTGGTGTCGGCCAGACAAATTCCGGGCGCAGACCTTCGTATACGGGACGGCCATCATCCGGTTTCGGAACACCGGTGGCCGGGTCATAGAAGGCATGATAGGTCGCCGGCAGACTGTCCGGCTGATACCCCATGAGATTTGGCACGATCGCCCGTATGCGGCTTTCCTTGTCGTCCAGCATGATCGGTGTGCCGCAGGTCGCACACGTGCACAGCTCCAGCGGACCGTCAGGGTTTTGTGCATTAAACGGTTGGCGATTCAGGCTGTTGGATTCATCAACGCTCAGGTCGCCATGCTTGAAAAATACCACGTGTGTCGTGTCCTGACCGGTGACACTTTTGCAGACCGAACAATGACAGGTGTGGTTGTCGATCGGATCTTTGTCCGAGTGGGTGTGTACATGATCGCACCCTCCAGCATACTTATGAGACATGTCTTCCTCCTTGCTTGATTTTTTCCTTCCACCGTCGAGGCTCGAAACTTGCCTTCGGCAAGTACCGTTACGATAGCCCGAAAATCCGCGTTCAGGCGAAATAATATCATTCAGGCCCGACGCGTGACGACGTAGCTGCAAGGTTTTCGGCAGTTTTGCGCAATATCGGACGCCATTTGCTGCGGTCGGCGATTTAACCCGGCAGGGCGTGCATCCTATTTGCGAAAGGCCTGGTTGAGGTTGCTGGCCGCTTCTTCCAGGTTGCTCTCTGCGACATCGACAAGGTCTTTGAGCTTCGCCGACGCCACATCGGCATCGGTGAAGTTCGCACCCTTGACGCGGGCGCCGGTGAGATCTGCCCCGCCCAGTTCGGCGCGCATCAGATTGGCGCCTTCCAGATTGACGCCCTTCATCGACGCAAACTCAAACTTGGTTCTGGACAGGTTGGCATTGCTGAAGTCGGCGCCTTCAAGATTGGCGGATACCAGCACCCCGCGCATCAGCCCCATGGACTGATTGCGCATGTCAGCACTCAGGTTTGCGCCGATAAATTTCGCGTTCTTCACACTGGCCCCGGTCAGGTCACTGGCAATCAGAGCACCCGACAGGTCCGCACCATCAAGCGTCGCCTTCAACAGTTGCGCCTGGAACAGGTTGGCGTCCTTGAGGTTCGCATTGCTCAGGTTGGCTTCCAGCATCCAGGCCTGGTCCAGAACCGCTCCGGCCAGGTTTGCGTTGCTCAGGTCGGTCTTGTTGAGCCGCGCTGAACGCAGGACCGCCCGCTTGAAATCAAGCCCGGACAAATCAAGTCCCGAAAGCTTGCGGCTGGTGAAGTCGGCAGGCTGGTCAGGGCTTGCTTTAGCCAGCGCCGCCATGACGTCTTCGCGGGTCATCTCGGCCTGCGTCATGTCCGGCGAGGTCAGGTCCACATGCTGCAATGGGCTCTGGGCCAGTCCCGGGACGGGCCAGCCCAAAAGTAAAACGAAAATCAGTACAAGGTGTTTCATCGCCCTATCCCGCGTAATCCAAACAATGTTGATATCATTTACTGCCGATATGACTTGAATACGGCAATCAGTACTGCCCGCAATCGAGAATTAGCTGCGTCAGGGTTGTTGCCACGTCGCAAAAAACCATCGCATAATCTGGCTCGTAAGTCGCGTCCGATGGAGTGCCACCCATGAAGCAGGCCACCAAGGCTGCAAAAAACGCCATCAGCATGCCGGCCGGCTCGCGCCGGGCTGCACTGGTCGCAGTGGCGGCCGCCATTGTTGTTGCGTTGATCTGGCAAATTGCCAAACCGGAAACCGATATCGCGACAGACCTGCGCAACGGTGACTATGCAGTTGCCTTTGAACGCCTGCAGGAAAAGGCCGCAGCCGGTGACCCCTGGTCACAGAACCAGTTGGGCAATCTTTACTACCTGGGACTGGGAACCCCTGTTGACCTTAAAAAGGCCAGCGAATGGTACTTGCGGTCTGCTTTGGCCGACTGGCCGGACGCCCAGATAAATGTATCCCTGATGTACCGTTATGGCCGCGGGCTGCCGCATGAACCTGCTCGCGGTTTTGCGTGGCTGCGTCATGCCCGTTCCAACGGCAAGGAAATAGCCGAACCCTATCTGGCCTGGATCGCCGGAAGCCTGGAACAGACGCCGTCGCAAATGCAGGTGGCAAAACGTAAATACGGCACGCTTGAATCTCTCCGGCCCGAGGGCTTCAAATAGACCATGACGAAAAACAACCGAAGTTACATCTTCCTGCAGATCTGGGTGTTGTTGGCAGGCATCGCGGTTTTCGCCTGTTACGTGGCCTACGATCTGGGCTACTTCGCCCGGATCATCGAAGCAGACCAGAGCAGGCTATCCATCCTCATAGCCGGGCTGTTTCTGGGGGCAACCTTTCATGCCGTCTGGCACATCATGCGGGTGACCCGGCAAATTGATGCCGCCTATGCCTGGTTGGCAGGAAGCCAGGAGATCGCAGGCGATCGGGACAACGAGGAAATGTCACCGTTCCAGACACCGGAGCAGTTCGTGTCCGGTTACGTATTCCAGGTTATCGAAGCACGCAAACTGTCCGCCTCCGAAGACAAGGACGGCGGACTGGTGTTTGAGATTTATGCGGACCGGTTGCGGGCCGCGGTGGAGATTGGCTGGTACCTTGTCGATATCCTGATCCGGCTTGGACTTATCGGTACCATCATCGGTTTCATCCTGATACTCGGCGCGCTGTCGTCGGGTCCCTCACCAACGCCCGAGAACATCCAGACCCTGCTCATCTCCATGAGCGGCGGTATGGGGACCGCGCTTTACACAACCCTTGCCGGCCTGGTGACAGCAATGGTGCTGGGCGCGCAATACATGGTGCTTGCCCGTGGCACCGAAGAATTGATCGGAAAGCTGGTACGCATTCGCGATCAGGCAAGCCTATCATGACAATCCAGCTCAAGGGATCATCATCTTCAGGATACGGTCGCCAACCGGCCGATGCCTTTACCGACCTGTTGTTCAATACCCTTATCGGCTTTGTGTTCCTGTTCTTCATTGCGGTCATCTTCATCAGCCCGGCCAAGGACGCCGGCAAAGTGGTGCTTGATGCGCAGTATCTGGTGACCGTCACCTGGCCGGATGGCAGCCAGGAAGACATCGATACCTGGATCGAGGATCCTCAAGGCAACGTGACCTGGTTTCGCAACCGCTCAGCCGGCCTGGTTCATCTCGACCGGGACGACCGGGGGATGCTGAACGACAAGATTGAGGTCGAGGGCAAGGTTATCGAGAACGTGCTCAATCAGGAGGTCGCTGCCGTGCGCGGTACCGTACCGGGCGAGTACACGGTCAACCTGCATTACTATGAAAGTGTCGAACAGATCACCGTGCCGGTGACCGTCAGGGTCGCCAAGGTCAATCCGGTCTACAAGATTTATTTCAACGATACCGTCGACATGAGACGCAAGGGGGAGGAACGGACCGCTGTCCGTTTCACCATTTTGCGGGACGGCAAGATCGGCCGGATAAACCGGCTGGAAAAGAAACTGGTCACGTTCTAACGCCCCGTGGCCACCGGTTTTGGAGGATGACATATGTTCGAACTAGGTACGGGCGGGCTCGCGGCAGCCTATGTCATGCTCGGCGTTATATTGTTGAGCCTGCATCTGTACTCGCGCTGGAGTCACTGGATCAAGATTATGGTGACCGTACTGGCCACCGTGTTCATGCTGGTTACCTACAAATCGCTGCCGGGCCTGCAGGGCTGGCCGTTGACGACAGACAAGCTGCCATCCCGGTTATACCTGCTGGCGATCGAAATTTCCGAGCCTGACAATATTTACCTGTGGGCGCGGGACCTGGATGTGGGAACCGAATTGCAGAGGCCGCGGGCTTATGAGTTGCCGTATTCGTCCAAGCTGCATCAGCAGGCCGTTGGCTCAGGACGAAAGCTTCGGCGCAACATTGCACAGATCGTCGAGATCGATCCGGCCGGCAAGACGGTGAAGGTGCCGGGATCATCCGACATACCGGTGAAACAGAACATCATCCGGTTTCTTGATGCGCCACAGGGCTTGCTGCCACCCAAGGAGTAACCGGATCAGGCCTTGGCGTATTTTGCCATTTCTTGGACAAGCGCCTGCGCTGCAGCTTCCGTCAGCCTGGCGCCGTCTTCAGGCTTGGCGAGGCTGGAATTCGCCCCTTTGCGCCCGTCCGGATATCGCCTGCGAAAATCATGCGCATCACTGAAACCGCCGTCAGGCGCTGTCTGCGGATCCAGCGCAACCTGCTTCACCGCATGAGGAAACGCGTGCTGGGTGATCGCGATTTCCGATGGTGTGGCATGAGAGCCGTGACCACTGGGATAAATCTCGGCCAGCAGTTTGCGAATTCCGGGCAGGTCAAACCAGCTCTTCAGGACCAGGTTCAGATTCTCCGGGTCCTGCTGCAGGGAACGGTGTGCATGGATTTCGCCGAAAGCCGTGGTCACGGTGGCGATGTTGCCGCCATGGCCATTCAGAAAAACGATGTGCCGGAAGCCTGAATTCGACAGGGATGCCACAACGTCCTGCACGACCGCCATGAGAGTTGATGGTTTCAATGAAATCGTGCCGGGAAAAGCCAGGTGCGACTGAGCCATCCCCAACGACAATGTGGGGCCGACCAGAAAGTCTCCAAGTTCGCCTGCGCGCCGGGCGATGATTTCAGCGCACATGGCATCGGTCCCCAGCAGCCCCATGGGACCGTGCTGTTCAACCGACCCGATCGGCATGACTATTGCCCGGGACGTCGCCAGATGGCTCTCGATTTCTTTCCATGTCGCTTCGACAAGCAGCATTGGTCATTCCTGTTGTTGGCATGTTGGTGGATCAGACCCGGCGGTTATTGTGCATCCGGTCTTCAGGCAAGATAGGGTCCTTATGATTGCATAAAGTTGACGTTATGCATGCCAGACTGGTACTGTCCCGTTCGCAGGGACTCGACAAAACACACTGGTAATGGCTTTGCAGCATATGAAGGCCGCAGCCGTCAACGGGGACACTATTGTGACCAAGAAACCTTTCATTCACCTGGGGCTGGCAGTTGGTGCGATATGCGCCGGATTATCGTTGTCTGCCAGCGCGGCATTGCCGGTCGAACTGACCTGGGCCGAACTGAAGCCAAGTGTGTTCGGACAACGCCTGATCACCCGCAACGATGAAGTCGTGAAGCTGGACGTGCCGTACAGGGCGAAGGACGACCGCCAGGTTCCGGTTGGTGTGCAGGCATCTCTGCCCAATGGCGTGAAGGTAAAGTCGGTTACAATCATCATCGATGAAAACCCGATGCCGGTGTCCCTGACCGTGCGGCCTGAACAGAAACGCTCCAGCCTGTGGGTGTCGGCCAGTATGCGGTTTAACGGGCCGTCACCGGTTCGCGCAGTGGTGGAAGCGGAAAACGGCCAGCTGTTCATGAGCGAGGCAATAGTCAAGACGTCCGGTCTAGGCGCTTGCGCCGCACCGCCAACGACAACGCTGGATGTTGCCGCGAAAACCCTGGGCAATATGCGCCTGACACAGATCGTGACGCCCCTGAACGTGTCGAGCCTTGCGAAACCGGTCATGCGCACAAAGCTGGATATTTCCCATCCCAATCTGACCGGCCTGCAACTCGACCAGATCACCTTGCGCTATATTCTGCCACGATATGTGGACAAGGTTGCAATCGACCAGGGCGACGAGAAGCTGATGACCATCGAGGCAGGCATTTCGCTGGCGGAAAACCCGAGCATTGCCTTTGATTATGTCTCCAACGGCGCGGACAGGATGCAGGTCGAGGCCAAGGATACGGATGACACCGTGTTCAGCCACTCGTTGCAGATCAACCCCGGCAGCTAGTTCAGTATGCTTTCAGTTGAACCCATGCCGCTCTAGTCGGCAATCGGGTCTGCCTGCTTCGCGCCAATTCTACGGAACGTGAAATCATCTGCCGTTTCGCCGGCGGCTTGTGCCTGTCCGGCAATCTTCAGCATGGTGTCATGCAGCGGTGACAGTGAACACGCCGGGTCCGTGGCTGCCGCGTCTCCCGCAATTGCCAGCGCCTGGCACCGGCACCCGCCAAAGTCCGCCTCGCGCCGCTCGCAGGACCTGCAGGGTTCCTGCATCCAGTCGGTCCCGCGATAGGCATCAAACGCGGGTGAATTCTGCCAGATATCCGCCAGTGGTTTTTCCTTCACATTGTCGAATGTCAGGTGCGGGATCGTATGTGCCGCGTGACACGGCATGGCCGATCCGTCAGGGGTTACCATGAAGGCGTCCTGGGCCCAGCCACCCATGCAGGGCTTGGGAAACTCCGCATAATAGTCCGGTGTCACAAAATCGATCAGCAGAATACCACGCAGGCGTTCGCGCGCCTCTTCAACAATATCCACCTGCCGCATGACATCGTCCCATGCCGGCATCAGCTGTGTGCGGTTGATCAATGCCCAGCCGTAGTACTGGACATTGGCAATCTCCAGCCGGTCTGCATCCAGGTCCAGGGCAAGGTCGATGAAGTCCTCGACCTGGTGAATATTGTGCCGGTGGATCGGTGCATTCAGTGTCAGCGGCAGCTTTGCCGCGCGCACGGCCTGCGCCGTTGCCAGCTTGTTTTCGTGTGCGCCCTTCATGTTGCCGATCTTCTCGGTGATCTCCGGCGTTGCGCCCTGGACAGACAACTGCACGTGATCAAGCCCGGCCTCTTTTAAAGCGCCAATCCGCTCAGGCTTTATGTTGATCCCTGCCGTGATCAGGTTTGAATAGACCCCGCGCGATGACAGCGCCGAGACAATCTCTTCCAGGTCGGTTCGCAGGGTCGGTTCACCGCCGGACAGATGTACCTGCAGGGTCCCCAGGTCGGCGGCTTCATCGAACACCCTGACCCAATCGGCAGTCTCAAGTTCGGTATTGGCCTTGAGCAGCTTGGCCGGGTTGGAGCAGTACGGGCATTGCAACGGGCAGCGATGGGTCAGTTCCGCCAGCATGCCGATGGGTGGCCCGGGAGCGGTCATGCGATTACCAGCCTCCTGTCAGCCCAGGTCTGCAGGAACCCGCACACATCGTCTCCAACGACGGCTTCAGGCGCATCATATTCAGCCGCCAGCAATGAGATGATTTCGGCAACCGTGTTCTTTCCGTCGCATTTTTTGAGAATATCGTGACTGACCTCATCAGGCCACATGACCTTCTCAGGCGACAGCAGCGCCCATGCACCGCGTACAGGTTCAAACTGCAGCCGCACGAACGACGGCAGGCCTGGACGGCTGTCGCTGGTAATCATCGTACGATGGCGTTCGGCGGCGGCCATGACGGGTTCAATCTACCTCCGGGACGAATGCGCCGGGCGCAATATTTCCGCCCGGTTCGACATAGGCGAACTGCAGCGCATCCAGCATGGCCCAAAGGATATCACACTTGGTGATCAGTGCGTTGACACAAGCCTGCTGTTTTTCCGCGGTGTCCGCATGGCGCTGCACATAAGCCAGCGCAACTTCGGCGTCACGTGGTGCCTGATGCAGCCTGGGCTTGAAGTAAGCCAGAGTATCTTCGGTGATGTAATCGTATTTCGCCAGCATGGCCGGCACCCGTTCGCTGATGACTTTGGGCGAAAACAGTTCGGTCAGCGACGAGGCAACCGCCACAAGAAAGCTGCTCTGCGATACCAGTGTCAGGTACTGGTTGACCGCAAACCGGGTTGCGGGAAGTGCCTTTGCCTCGGACATCACCATGGCTTCGTCGAGCCCCAGCCCGGCGGCCAGCGCGATCCAGCGCCGGATGCCGCCGATCTTGTCGTCGGTGCCGTCGTGATCAATGATCCGCTCGCGCCATTCTATGCGAAACTCCGAGTTTTCTGCACGAGACAGGATGATGGCATCTTTCTTGGGGATGGCCGCCTGGTAGCAATATCTGTTCAGCGCCCAGGCCTGCATCTGTCCCTTTGTCAGCGTGCCGGCAGTCATCATTTTGTGGAACGGATGATTGATATGATATCGCTGGTCGCCGACATCGCGGAGAATTTCTTCAAGACGCGCGGCCGAGACCGCCTCTCCCGTGATCATCCATTCCTCGTTCACAGCTCCACCTCCTGCCCGTCATGGCCAACTTCCCACCCGGCACGTGCGACCACCTCCCGCTCCGGCGAGGCCGGGTCCAGCACAGGATTGGTGTTGTTGATGTGAACGAACACACGCCGGGCAACATCAACATCCTTGAGGGAAGCCAGCGAACCCTCGTCCCCGGACATGGCGATATGGCCCATGCGCGCGCCGGTCTTGGCGCCTACACCGGCATCCGGCATTTCCGTATCGGTGAAAACCGTACCGTCAAACAACAGGCACCCTGCACCGGATATGCGGCTGCGCAGTTCATCGGTGACACGGGCACAGCCGGGAATGTAATGAACGGCCGCACCTGCATCAGCGCCTGGCTCAGCAATGCGGACGCCGATCGTATCCCCGTCATCAGAACCGAAATTCACCGGATCGGAGTTGTCTTCCAGAAACAGGGCAATCTTTCCCGGCACCGCATAGGTTTCAATTTCGATGCCGAGTGGGCCATCCGGTCCTTCAATTTGTGTGGTGCCGCCCAACGGCAGCTCAATGCGATTGACCAGCGTTTCATCAAGAACCCGAAAAATCGGGTTGTTGGCCAGCGTGTCGAGGATTCTGGTTGACGCGTAGAGATTAAAAGCCTGCTTCTCGCGCAGCGTCAGCAGCCCGGCAATATGGTCGACGTCGGCATTCGTCAGCACCACCGCCTTGATGGGGGAATTACGCAACGCACCGTCGGTGTCGGGCTGCAGTTCCGGCGTATTGGATATCTGTTCGCGGATGTCTGGAGAGGCGTTGAACAACACCCAGTTGGCGCCGTCTGCCGAGGCAGCAATGCTGGATTGTGATCTCGGTGTCAGGCCGGTCCGTGCAGCCCTGACTTCACGGCTTAACCTGTAATTGCAGTTCCACTGCGGGAAGCCGCCACCGGCAGCCGACCCAATGATCTTTAACTTCACGACCACCTGCCAAAGCAAACGCGCGATCCGGCAAGCGGACGCGCGCGCCTGATAATGTCAGCCAAAACCACCCAGGCCGATAACGGCATGGGCGGCTCCGCTGGAGTTACTTGCTGACCGATGCGGGCAGGTAGCGGGAAATTTCAAACCCGGCTTCTACTTCACACATGGCTGGCTTTGACCAAACTTTCTTCATAATGAAGACCTCCAAACATGGCTTGCTGGCTCCAACTAGCGGGCCAACTCGAGCAAAAGTAACCAAGAATAGACCGAACGCAAAATCTTATTTTTTTCTAATTATGTGATCTGTTTGAAATATAAAGGAAAATTAATTATTCCCACTCAAGTTCGGCAAACGCTGCAGAGACGTTCCTGGCGTTGAAGTCGTCAAAAAGCAACCAGGCCTGCTTTTCATCGAGACCGATCTCCCGGGCTGCCCGGGACAGCGGCACGCCGCGTTCTATATAGTCGCGTATCTGGGTGACGAGGCCGTTCAGGTATCGTTTTTGCTCCGCCAGAGCATCGGGCCATGGCATTGCTGCCGGCCCGTGACCCGGCACGACACGGGTGATTTTCTCTGCCGCCAGCCTGTCCATCAGGTCCAGCCATCCCGTTATGCTGCCATCGATAACCGGAACATGCCCGGAAAACAGAAGGTCACCCATGAACATGGTTGCAGTCTGTTCGTCCAGCACGGTCAGGTCATTGTCCGTATGAGCGGTGGCATGGGCCTCCAGACGCAGTTTTCGGTTCCCCAGGTCCAGATACTCCACACCCTTTATGCCTTGCCCCGGCGGAATGATTTCCACTCCGTCAAAAGCCGCGCCAAGCAGCGGCTTGTTGGCCTGAAGATACTGGTCCTTGCGGGCCGCAAGTGCGCTTGTGAGTTTATGGTGGCCGATGAACTCCGGCTTCTCGCTGGTGAAAGCGGAATTGCCGAACACATGATCGGGATGCATGTGGGTGTTGATGACGTATTTGATGGGCAGGCTGGTACGGGCGCGAATGGCCGCTTTCAGCGCCAGGCCAACTGCCCTGCTGCCGCCGGTATCCACAACGGCGACCGCTTCACCGCCGATTATGAAGCCCATGTTGGAGATATCACCGGAATTTTCCGGCGTGAACAATTCATGTGCACCGGCATGCACGAACACACCTTGTGCAATTTCAGTAACATCGACAGTAACCGTCGCGGTATCCGCCCTCACCGTGCTGGCAACAGATGCGGAAACAGTCAATACAGCCAGCAAGCAGGCGATGACGAGCTTTGCAAACCGCAAAACAGATATGTTGCAAAGAGAAGTCACAGAAATTCCGTCAGCAGACATTTTCCAGCAGCCCTCGGTTATTGGGATATTGCGATGTTTCGGTTGCAACGGCTTCAAATTGATTGACCTTGCGTAATATTCGCAAAGCTCACCAATGTAGTATATGAGTGTTACAATGTAGTACCCAGATACTACGATCGTATTCAAATTCTGATTTGATTATGCAGCACTCTCCAAGAAAGTACACAGTAAACAATCGTTTATAATCAAATCGGGAAATTCCCCATATTGCATTTGCGAACAATATTTTGCGGCGCAATACGCGCATGAATATTGTCAGACAATCCGGATTATCCTGCATCATGGAATTGAAAGCTGCAAAAATAAGAAAAAATAAGTTGCACGAGCGCTGGCGAAAAAACATACTTTGCACTCAGGAACCATATTGGCCGTTTCCATATTGGAAATTCTACCTTTGTTTCTGAGTCCAAGAGCACCCGGCACGAACGCTGTGGCGGGGTGTGGCGAGATGGGCGATCCGCTTTGCTCCTGGTTCCAATACGTTGAAAACGACCAACGTCGCATCGACACTGTGGTCCAACAATAAGCGGAGGAAATTGAGTAATGCGGAAATCACTTCTAGCAACGACTGTCGCGCTGACGGCCCTTTTGGCCGGCGGAACAGCACAGGCAAACGATGGCCTGATGAAAGACATCGGTAACTCATCCAACTGGGCGATCCAGACCGGCGACTACGCCAACCAGAGATATTCAAAGCTCGACCAGATCAACAAGGACAACGTCAAGGACCTTAAGGTTGCCTGGACATTCTCAACCGGTGTTCTGCGCGGTCACGAAGGCTCGCCCCTGGTGATCGGCGACATGATGTATGTCCACACACCGTTCCCCAACAATGTGTATGCTCTTGATCTCGCCAATGACGGCGCGATCAAATGGGTCTACGAGCCGAAACAGGATCCCAATGTGATCCCGGTGATGTGCTGTGACACGGTGTACCGTGGTCTGGCCGCAGCCAATGGCATGATCTTCCTGCATCAGGCTGACACAACTGTCGTTGCGCTCGACGCAGCCACAGGTGAAGTCAAATGGTCGGTCAAGAACGGCGATCCATCGAAGGGTGAAACCAACACCGCAACGGTACTGCCGGTCAAGGACAAGGTCATTGTCGGCATTTCCGGCGGTGAATTCGGCGTTCGCGGCCATGTGACCGCGTACAATATGGCCGATGGCTCGGTTGCATGGCGCGGTTATTCCATGGGTCCTGACAGCGACACGCTGATCAACCCGGAGAAGACAACCCACCTCGGCCAGCCGGTCGGCAAGGATTCCGGCACCAACACCTGGGAAGGTGATCAGTGGAAGATCGGCGGCGGCACCACGTGGGGCTGGTTCTCGTACGATGCTGAAACCAACCTGATGTATTACGGTTCGGGCAACCCGTCGACCTGGAACCCGAAACAGCGTCCCGGGGACAATCGCTGGTCGATGACCATCTTTGCCCGTGACGTGGATACCGGCGAAGCCAAATGGCTGTACCAGATGACCCCGCACGACGAGTGGGATTACGATGGTATCAACGAGATGATCCTCGCCGACATCAAGGTGAAGGGTGAGGACCGCAAGGCCCTCGTACACTTCGACCGTAACGGCTTCGGTTACACCATGGACCGGGTAACCGGCGAATTGCTGGTGGCTGAAAAGTTCGATCCGAAAGTCAACTGGGCAACTCATGTTGATCTGAAGACCGGGCGTCCGCAGGTGGTGGCCAAGTACTCCACCGAGCAGAACGGTGAAGACGTGAACTCCACCGGCATCTGCCCGGCAGCACTTGGATCGAAGGACCAGCAACCTGCGTCGTTCTCGCCGAAAACGCAGACCTTCTTCGTGCCGACCAACCACGTGTGCATGGACTATGAACCGTTCCGTGTCAGCTACACGGCAGGCCAGCCTTATGTGGGTGCCACCTTGTCGATGTATCCGGCTCCCGACAGTCACGGCGGCATGGGCAACTTCATTGCCTGGGATGCCGGCGAAGGCAAGATCAAATGGTCCAAGCCTGAGCAGTTCTCGGTATGGTCGGGTGCACTGGCAACCGCTGGCGATATCGTGTTTTACGGCACGCTGGAAGGCTATCTGAAGGCAGTTGACGCCAACACGGGAGATGAACTTTACAAGTTCAAGACACCGTCCGGCATCATTGGCAACGTGATGACCTACGAGCGCGGCGGCAAACAGTATGTCGGCATACTGTCAGGCATCGGTGGCTGGGCAGGCATTGGCCTGGCAGCGGGTCTGACCGATCCTCAAGCCGGTCTTGGTGCAGTGGGCGGCTATGCCGGCCTGAAAAACTACACCCGGCTCGGTGGTCAGCTGACAGTGTTTGAACTGCCGTAAGGCAACACGTTCAACACGACAACAAAAGCGCCCGGCGTGCGGTTGGTTCCGCCGCCGGGTTCTTTAAACTGGGCTGGTTGTTGCAGCTGCGGGCTTGCGTCTGTCCACCATCACGATAACATTCCAGATCCAGTTGGAAGGGGCCGGTAGCCCGCTCCAGGAATTGTTTGATTATTAAATGAGGATGCATAAATGCGACCCGGATTGTTTGTACTTTCAGCGACTGTTGGTTTGTCTATTTCAGTTTTTTCCCTGTCCGCCCTGGCGGCCGATGAAAAGCGTGAGGAGGACGGCAAATGGCTGACCCCCGACGACACCATCACCTACAATGTCAAGGCAGACGGCGCAGTCGACTGGTACACCTACAACGGGTTCCGCCGCTATCATTCCGAATGCCATGTGTGTCACGGTCCCGATGGAATGGGCAGCACCTATGCCCCGGCCCTCATCGATTCAATCAAGAACCTCGATTACTACGATTTTGCAGAGGTCGTAATGAGCGGCCGCGAGCGCAAACTCGCCGACGGGTCAGTCAGCGTCATGCCGGCCTTTGGCGACAATAAGAACGTGTCGTGCTACGGCGAAGATATTTACGCTTACCTGCTCGCCCGTGCCGATGGTGCCATCGAGCGAGGCCGTCCGCGCAAGCGGGATGCCAAACCGGAAGGCGCAAAGGAAACTGAAAGTGCCTGCCATTAAACCCTCAGGTCAGTTTGTTGCACTTGCCGCGGCTGTATCGGCCGCGCTTGTTGTGTATGCCGGTTCCCCGGCACCGGTGTCTGCCCAGACAACCGACCTGGTCAACAGGTCATCACTGCGGGTATGTGCCGATCCGGCCAATTCACCGATGTCGAACGAAAAACGTCAGGGGTTCGAGAACAAGATCGCGGATCTGATCGGCAAGACATTCAACATCCCGGTTACCTACACCTGGTTCCCGCAGGCCACGGGCTTTGTGCGCCAGACGCTCAATGTGAAGAGATGCGACCTGATCATCGGATTTGCGCAGGGTCATGAGCTGGTGCAGAACACCAACCACTACTACCGCTCGATCTATGTGCTGTTCCACAAGAAGGGTAACGGGCTGGACAAGGTGGAGTCGCTTGACGATCCTGCCCTGGCAAACAAGCGCATTGCGGTTGTCGCAGGAACGCCGCCGGCAACCATCATGGCGATCAACGGACTGATCGGAAACGCCGTCCCGTTTCCACTCACGGTCGACCGGCGTCATGAAGCTCCCGCTGAAACAATGATCAGCCAGGTTGCATCCGGCGAGGTGCCCATGGGCATTCTCTGGGGTCCGATTGCCGGACCGCTGATAAAACAGATGGCTCCTGACCTCGCTGTCAGGCCGTTGAACAAGGAAACCAAGGGGCCGCGCATGTCCTATCGCATTACCATGGGACTGCGCCCGAACGAACCCGAATGGAAACACCAGCTCAACGAGTTCATCAAGAACCACCAGGGCGAGATCAACAAGGTTCTGCTGGATGCCGGAGTGCCCATCGTCAACGAGAAAGACCAGTTGATAAAGCAATGACGCTGCCGCCACACACGTTCGCGCGCACCGGAATTTGCAGGCTGGCGCTGGCAATCACCGTCATTTCATTGACCTGCGTAACGGCACGTGGCGAAGATGTTGCTGAACCTGACGACTACAGGATGGACCATTTCAGGGCCCCGGTCCCGGACACCCTCGAGGGTGCGCGGGTGGTGTCGTCGGAACAGGCATTCGAAATCTGGAAGGCAGGCAATACCGTATTTGTGGATGTGCTGCCGCAGGCGCCAAAACCCGACAAACTACCCAAGAACGTGATCTGGCGCGACAAGCCGCGCATTACCATCAAGGGTGCGGCCTGGTTGCCGAATGTCGGCTTCGGCAAGCTGCACGAGACCATGCATGCATTCTTTTCCGGTGAACTTGAGACATTGACCGGCGGCAACAAGTCGAAACCGGTTTTGTTCTATTGCCTGCTGGACTGCTGGATGTCCTGGAACGCCGCCAAGCGGGCCGTGGAATATGGCTACCGGGACGTCACCTGGTATCCCGACGGAACCGATGGCTGGACACTGCAGGATTATCCCACTGAAACCGTGCTGCCGAAATTCCCTGTGAAATAAACCTGAAACGCTTGCCGGTCAGCCATCGATGTTGTTGGCAACTTCACGGGCGATGAGGAACAATCTCTTTTCCAGCAGGGTCGGCACTTCGCACACGAACCTGGTCGATTTTTCACGGTCATCAAATATCCGCGTCTGCCAGTTGAGGCGCTCTTCTATTTCACGCCGCTCGGCCAGCTGCTTGTCCGACGGGTCCTGGTTCTTGAGCGAGACTTCAAGCTCTGCACGCGTCTTGCGAACGTTGTCTGCCAGCTCTCGCTGGCGTTTGGTAAACCTCTCAATGCCCGCAATGACTTCGCGCCGTTCCGCCGCGACGAGATCGAACGATGCGGCAAACAGGCGGGTCATCTCGACCTGCCGCTCATCGCCGGCGAGCTGCTTTGCAAAATCCGCAACGAACTGCGCCACCTGCTCCTCGCCATAGCGCCGGACGATCAGTTTCCTGGCCGTTGCAGCAGCGTTCGGGCTCTTGCTCCATTCGACCGCCGGCCCACTCAGTTCCGGCCCCGCCCACATCATGGCAGGGCTCAGTTCCGGCACTTTGACCTGGATGCACGGCCAGTCTTTTTTGGGTTCATAAGCCTGTGCCGGCACTGACAACGCCGAAACAGCAAGCACACTCAGAACGAGATTCAGATTGCGAAAGTTCATTACGATGCTCCACCGGGCCCGCCGCGACGCGCGATCAGGCCCTTTGACGGATTATAGGCAAACACGGCCAATGACAAAAACACCAGCGTGCAACTTGTCACGGCAGCCAGTGAAAACCAGTCCACCTTCAGATAAAGCGCGAACCGGATCAGCTCTACCGCATAGGTGAACGGGTTAAACTGGCAAATTTGATACAACAGCGGACTCGCTTCCTTCATGCGCCAGAGCGGATACAGGGCCGAGGACAGAAAAAACATCGGGAAAATGACAAAATTCATAACCCCGGCGAAATTCTCAAGCTGTTTGATCACCGACGACAGCATGAGCCCAAGACTGCCCAGCATCAGCCCTGACAGTACCAAAGCCGGCAACAGGGCAAAATAGCCCGCGATCGGCGGCTCGACTTCCCAGAACCATGCAATCAGCAGGAACACGTAAACCTGCAGGATGGAAACCGCCACGCCGCCGGCAAGCTTGGACGTGAGCAGGAACCAGCGCGGAAACGGACTGACCAGCAGCGATCGCATGGTGCCGACCTCGCGGTCATACACCATCGACAGAGACGACTGCATACCGTTGAACAACTGGATCATGCCAATCAGGCCGGGGGTGATGTAGACTTCATACAGCACATAAGTCGAGTACGGCGGAATGATGGACACACCCAATACGGAGCGAAACCCGGCGGCAAAGATGAACAACCAGACCAGCGGGCGAACCAGTGCGGCAATGAAGCGGCCACGCTGCTGCACGAACCGCAGCGCTTCGCGCCAGACAATTCCCGCCATGCATCGGTAATACTCAACCGGTCCCAGCGTGCGCGTGACATGTTTTGATGCCTCGCCGGTCATGCGGCATCCTCCGTCGCTTTGCGTCCGGTGAGGTCCGTGAAGGCATCCTTTATTGACGTTTCACCGGCCTGCTCGACGATGGTCTCGACCCTGCCGGCCGCCAGCACCTTGCCCTGATGAAGCACCACCGCCTGGTCGGTATCCTGAACCTCATCCATAAGATGGGTGGCCCACAGCACACCGAGACCGTCTTCGCGCATCAGGCGCCGGACATGATCCTGAATGTCCTGTCTTGATCCCACATCCAGGCCGATGGTCGGTTCATCCAGCAGCAGAAGCGCCGGGCGGTGAACCAGCGCCCGGGCGATCTCCACCCGGCGTGCCTGGCCGCCTGAAAGGCTCCTGACCTTGTCGTTTGCCCGGTCGGCAAGTCCGATGCGGTCAAGCTCTGACATGCTGCGCTCCCGCCCCTGCCGCACCGGCAAGCCGTGCAGCGCGGCATGATAGGTCAGGTTCTGCAGCACACTCAGGTCGCTGTCCACGGTGCGGTTCTGAAACACCACGCCAAGGTGTTGCAACGCCTGCACCGGCTGTCGGCGCACATCGTGTCCCAGCACCTCTATGGAGCCGCTGACATTGTCGTAAAGCCGGGTGATCAGTGAAAACAGCGTGGTCTTGCCCGCCCCGTTCAGGCCGAGCAAGGCACAAAACTGTCCGGACTCCACGTCAAGATTGACGTCCACCAGCGCTTTCCTCACGCCAAACGAATGCGAGACGCCCTTGATGGAAAGTGCATTGGTCATCGCAGATGAAAATCCAATCGGGCTGTCGTGCAACAATGGCGTGCAAGGCCGGGCTTACTTTACCGTGATGTTACCTTTCATGCCACGATCTTCAAGCCCTTCCACCCACCATTTGTAGGTCCCCGGCCGCACCGTTGAAAACTGCACCTGTATGGTTCCTTCATCATCGAATTCGAGCCAGGCCGGCGCACCTGCCATGTGTACCTCAAGGTCGGATATCACGATCTGGTTGACCCAGACATCGCGCCACAGGTCGGTTTTGAACTTGTATTCAAGCTCACCTGCCGCACTGATCTTCCAGCGATACCCCTGCCCGGAGATCAGCTTGAAATCCGTCTTGTTGACGGCAAACTGGTCGCCTTCCTTGCCGAGCTTCAGTTCAGGAACGGTCTTGCTGGACCGTGTGCGTTTCACATCATCATCGTCATCTGCGTAGGCCGGGACGGCGAGCAGCAGAGACAGGGCGGACAGGGCAAGCAGCTTGGCAGGTCGCATGATAGATTTACTCCGGTTTCTGTTTGAATTCAGTTAGGTGACACAACAACGCCCCAGGGAAGCTGGCCCACGGCAACCGACTTGACAGCCTTGCCGCTCGCCACCTCGATAAAGGTAACGTCGTTTGAGTTTCCGTTGGTTGAGATGACGTACTTCTCGTCAGGCGTGAACGCCAGCTGCCATACCCTCTGGCCAACCAGCACATACTTCTCAACTTCATAGGTTTCGGCGTTTATCATCGCCACCCGATTTGACGGGCCAAGCGACACAAACGCCTTCTTGCCGTCCTTGGTAATGCGCACGCCGACCGGCTGGATGGCTTCCGCGACCACGCCCTGAATTGCAAACGATATCTTGTGCTTGATCTCACGCGACGCATTGTCGATCACGCTGACCGTGCCGCCGATCTCCGACGACACCCATACTTCCGATCCGTCAGACTTGAATTCGGCAAACCGCGGCCGCGCATCAACCAGCACATTGTGGGTAATCTCGAAACTGTCGGTGTCAATGAAATGCGCCATATTGGTGGTCTCGGACGTATTGACCACGGACTTGCCGTCCGGCGAAACGCCCATGCCTTCGGGCTCGACGCCAACCGGAATTTCATTGATGACGGAGTTGTCCTCAAGATTGATGACGGTGACCAGATTGTCATCCTCGTTGGCCACGTAAAGCCGCTTGCCGTCAGGCGACAGAACGAACAGTTCCGGGTCGGGGCCCGAGGGCAGTGTGCCGACTATCTGGTGGGTCTTCGCATCGATGACTTCTATGGTGTCGTCGTCACTGACACACACGTAGATGAACTTGCCGTCATGCGACATGGTGATGCCACGCGGCCGGTTACCGGTCTTGATGGTCTTGATGACCTCCTTCGTGCCGGTATCGATAACGCTGATCGAATTGCCTTTCTCGTTCGACACGTAAGCCGTGAACGCCGCAGCAGGCAGTGCGGCCAGGCATGTCAGGCAGCTTGAGGTCAGCAGTGCAAGAACGGTTTTTTTCATGTTGGTCCCTCGATCCAATGTCATTTGTTGAGCTTGCAGCTGGTTTCCGGCTTGTCATGGCCCAGCGTGTCAAGTTCGGAGAACTGATGCAGAAATCCGCTTTGCGGTGAGACTGACACCACGTTTTTGCCGTCTGCCAGCAACACCGGTTGCCGCAATTGCAGGTTCCAGTCACGCAGCGTGATCTTCTGGCCCTTGAACGCCGCAATGGAAAACCCCGGATCCTTGATGTAGGCGTCGATTTTTGCCGGATCGGCAGATTTGGTGCGCGTGGCGGCCTCACCGACCATGCGGATGGCGGTCCAGGCCTGCATATCGATACCCAGCATGCGCCGCCCTGCGTGTTTGGCAAACCGGTTTTGAATTTGCGCCGCCCCCCAGCCTTCAAAGGCCGGATGCCAGCTCACCGGCTGCAACCCGGCGGACCCTGTGACCGGGCGCGGCAGCCAGGTGCGGTACGGAAGGTAGGTGCCAAACACTTCACTTTCGTCTGCAACCACAACCACGTCATGGTCTTCCGCGTCCTGCGAAAACACCGGCATCTGTTTTTGAACCTGGGCGTGTCCGGAGTCTGTCTGGCGCGCACCGCCGGTATCGACATACTCCTTTTCACTTACGATCCTGGCACCATACCGGGTTGCGGCACGGCGCAACGAGGCGGCCCACGCCTTGTCGGCAGGGTTTGATCCGAACACCAGGAACCAGTCACGCCATTTCTTCCAGATCAGATATTGCGCGAGACCATCGGCAAGGATCGCCCGGCTGGGCGCCGTGTGAATGACATTGCTCCGGCAGTCTTCGTCGCGCAGCCTGTTGTCCCTGGCGCCGGCATTGAAAATCACCACGTCGCCGGCGTCGAAATGATCAGCGGCTTTCAGGACATTGTCTGCAGAAACGTCGAGTACGAAAAACCGCACGCCCTGTTCATACAACTTGTCCAGGGCCGGGATCAGGTCTTCGTCCGGTGACAGCCTCACATCATCCAGCGTGAACTCCTGCCCCACGAAACGGCCCGTGGTATTGTTGTCGTTAATGCCCACCTCGGCACCGGCCAAGCCGAGATTCTTTGGCGGCTGATCGAGCACCGAGATGGTCAGTCGACCCTTTTCGACAGTCTGCAGATACCCGATGGCGATCTTGTCCGCCGCCGCTGCAACGGCCGTCAACTGGGTAAGGGCCAGGAGGCCGGCGAACCAACTCAGTCTTCTGAAACGTTTTACAAACAAGAACAAACCCAATACTTATTATTTTCTTATTTAATTTTGACTTTCTGATTTCAGCAATAACTATGCGGATGCAGGATAAAGCTGTCAATCCATTGAAGAGCGCATCGAACACGTGTAATAAATCCGTCACACTAGTTAGTTGAAAGAGTCGGATGGTGATCCTCAGGTCAGGCAGCAACCATAAGTGGCACACACGGGCAACGGCGCGCTTTGTGCAAGGCCTGACCGCCGTGCTTGTCTCTTTGGTTGTGCTGGCTGGGTCCCCGTCCAGTCATGCCGAACCGGTCATCAAGGCTGGTGTCCTGAAATTCGGTACGGTGAACTGGCTGCTGGATGTGGTGCAGCACAACAAGCTGGATCAGCGTGAAGGCTATCGCCTCGAGCAGCTTGAGCTGGCTCGCCGTGACGCGACCTCCGTTGCGCTTCTGGCCGGCGAGGTGGACACGATTGTTGCCGACTGGTTCTGGGCACTCAGAGAGCGAAGCGCCGGCGAGAAACTGGTGTTTCATCCCTACTCCCGGACACTCGGGGCGCTGATTGTCAAAAACAACAGCCCGATATCGACACTTGCCGACCTCAAGGGACGCAAGGTGGGCGTCGCTGGCGGGCCGCTGGACAAGAGCTGGCTTCTGCTGCGGGCGTGGAGCAGGAAACTGCAAATCGGAGACATTGCGGACATTGCCCGGCCGGTATACGCAGCACCTCCCCTGCTGGCGGAACAAATGCGCAATGGCGATCTTGACGCGGTCCTGATCTATTGGCACTTCGCCGCAAAACTGGAAGCTGCGGGTTTTAGGCAACTCTTCGGCGTTGACGAGTTCATGCACGGACTGGGCATAAAAAACCCGCCGCCACTGATCGGCTTTCTGTTTCGCAAGCCGTCATCACCCTCTCAACAGCGCACATTCGCAGGCTTCATGCGGTCCGTGGATGCTGCCTCCCGGCTCTTGCTGGACAGCGACGCCGAATGGAGCCGCATAAGGTCTCGCATGGGCGTAAAATCAGATGCGGAGTTTGAAACACTGAAGCAACGTTTCAGGCTCGGCCGCCTGCAGGGCTGGACACCTTCGGATACCGACAGTTCGAAAGCGCTGTTTGATCTGCTGCTGCAAACCGGCGGTGCCAGGGTAGTTGGACGCGGGGTATCGTTTGACCCTGACGTGTTCAACGCGCAATCATCCCGGTAATGGCATCCAAACCACTCGACACACTCAGTCGCATCTCATGGATGATGACTTCTGTTATCAGTCTGCTTGCAGTCTGGTGGATTGCGGCGCTGTTGATCCAGAGCCGTTACCTGCCGCTGCCGCAGGATGTATTTTCCATACTGGCGACGGAACTCGCAAACGGTGAGTTGCTGTTCCACGTCTCCATGACACTGATGCGTGTTGCCGCCAGTTTCCTGGTTGCCATGGTCATCGGCTCCGCCATCGGAATTGCCATGGGCCGGCAGGCCTGGGCCGACCGGCTGTTTGACGGCTGGCTGATGTTCTTCCTCAATCTTCCCGCCCTGGTCACCATCGTGCTGTGCTTCATCTGGTTCGGTCTGACCGAAGTCGCCACCGTGTTTGCAGTTGCGATCAACAAGATACCCAACGTGGCTGTCACGCTGCGCGAGGGTACGCGGGCCCTGGACCCGGCCTATGAGCAGCTGGCCAGGGCTTACAGATTCAAGCAATGGAAAACACTGCGCCACGTCCTGCTGCCGCAGCTGGCCCCGTATTTTGCCGCCGCTGCCAGGTCCGGGCTGGCCCTTGTCTGGAAAATCGTGCTGGTGGTGGAACTGCTTGGCCGCAGCAATGGCGTCGGTTTTCAGATTCATCTGTATTTTCAGTTGTTCGATGTTGCCGCCATCCTGGCATATGCGATTTCGTTCATTGTGGTTGTGCAACTGATCGAAACTTTCATCCTGCAACCCTGGCAGCAGTCGGCAGTGCGGTGGCGCACATGACGGCATTGCAGCTCGCGATCCGGCACAAGTCGTTTGCCAGAGCGGATGGCGAACTGAACGCCATTGAAAACATCGAAATCGAGATTGCCGAAAACGAATTTGTGGCGGTATTGGGCCCGTCCGGATGCGGCAAGACCACCATGCTGCAGATCGCAGCCGGGCTCGACAATGACTATGCCGGGTCGGCGCGCTACGCTGACGGATTGAAGGACAGGATGGCCTATGTTTTCCAGTCGCCGACACTGTTGCCGTGGCGAACAGTTCGCCAGAACATCGAACTGGTGTTTTCAAACCCGCAGGCCCATGCAGATGACATAGCTTCGGTGCTCGAGGCCGTTGGGCTGGCGGGCTCGGAAGACATCTATCCATTGCAGCTGTCCATGGGCATGCAGCGTCGCGCCTCACTGGCGCGCGCGTTTGTGCTGCGGCCGCAGTTGCTGCTGATGGATGAACCGTTTGTGTCACTTGACGAACCGCTGGCAGCGCGTTTGCGCGACCTCCTTCAAACCATGCTGGCTGGCAACCCCGCCAGTGTTCTGTTTGTTACCCACGACTGGCGTGAAGCCCTGTCGCTGGCCGACAGGCTGATTTTCCTGAGCCCGGGGCCGGCCCGGATTACCGGTGAACTGGCTGTTTCACTGAGCCGGCGGCAACGCTCAAACCCGGCGGAACTGCAGTCTTTCAGGGATGCGAACGAACACCTCTTCCAGTCCGGCTAGTCTTGATGGATATGCCGCCGGGCGATCACAAAAGCGCGACCCCGTTTGGCGCTTGGGCCGGAATAGTGTATACAAAAATCGATTTCTGCCGCTAGGAAATCAGCGACGAACCACGCCCCGCCTAGGAGAATCTTTGATGCGAAAGCTTGCCATTGCAACCTCTGTGTGTGCGGCTCTGATGCTGCCGGTACCCGCATTCGCTGGCAACACGCCGCCGGAGACTACCTGGCAATCGATCAAGGGCGATATCTTCGATAAGACCGCGTTCTTGAATGGTGAAGACGTGATGAGCATGGACGCGCCCTACCGGGCTGAAGATGCCGCGATCGTTCCCATTGTCATCAAGGTGCAACCTGACAGCGGCATCCGCAAAGTCACCGTTGTGATTGATGAAAATCCTGCTCCCATGGCCGCCGAATTCACCTTTGGTCCAGCTGCCGCGTCGGCATCGTTCTCATCCCGCTTCCGCGTCAACAGTTATTCATGGGTGCGCGCCATCGGCGAAACCGAAGATGGCAGGCAATTCATGATCAAGAAATTCGTCAAGGCATCCGGCGGCTGTTCCGCGCCTGCGTCAAAGGATGCGGAGGCCGCGCGTGCCCTGATGGGCAAGATGAAACTGAGGATCTTCAAGGCAGGAGAATCCAGGGTACTCGAACAGTCGAACGGCACGCGCGAAGCCCAGATCATGATCCGTCATCCGAACAATTCCGGCCTGCAGATGGATCAGGTGACCATGTTGCACATACCGGCCCATTTCGTGGATTCCATCGAGGTGAAACGCGGCAAGGATCTGGTGTTGAAAGTCGAGGGCGGCATCTCGCTCAGTGAAGACCCGAACATAAGGTTCTTCTACAAGGCTGCAGGCAGCGGTGATTTTCTGGTCAACGCGTCAGACACCGATGGTCAGGTCTTCAAGAAAACCTGGCAGGCCCAAAAAGGCTCCTGAACGCAGCTGCGTCGGCACGGGCGCGCGGCAAGGGTTTTAAAAACACCTGATCTCTGCTTCCGCCTGCGCCCGGCGCAAGATATCCACTTTGTTTCGCATAAGCGGAGACGTCCTGAATATCGACGTGTTTTCACCACCCTTCTGGACGACCATAAGTACGGTTTCAGCACCGACATACTCATCGTAGGTGATGATTGACGCGATCAGGTCGATCGAGCACGAACATCTCTCCAGCGCATTCCGTGTCTGGCCATTGACCGCCATGCAGCCGAAAACATAGTCGGCCCGGGCGGACGTCGGATAGTCATTGATAAAACCCTTGTCCTGCCCGCTGGCCGGACCGACGGCCAGCAGCATGAAGGTAGCTGTGACACTGGCCACCCAGCCGGCGGTTGCAGAAGGCTTCCAGGTCATTTTGCCTCCTGCGAATTGAATGACATGTATTGTTTTCTCAACACAGCAGAGCCCGACTGAGTGCCAGGAATGGTGCTGGATATGCTGACAATACCGCCGGGCACCTCATCGGACACAACGAACTCATAGATCGTATTCTGGTATTCCGGTACCCGCTGCATGTTCGGATCGCCGGTGAAAGGTACCAGCGTGATTTTGTGGCCCGAAATCTCGCGTCCGTTATGCTTGATCCGGGTCTGTTCAATCTTTGCACTTTCACGCATCGCCTTGCGTATCTTGTTGCGGAAATAGGCCGGAATACCGCCAAGATGACGTTTGAAATCATAGGTGTCCTGTTCGAGCAGGATCATGATGGCCGGATTGCCGGACGTCTGCGGAATGGGACCTATGTTGCGCGCCCGCGGCCCGCTGTAGATGTGCAGATGAGCGGTACGCTTGCTGCTGTCCTTCTCGTCTTTCAGCACATCAAGCCGAATGGTGTCACTCAGGCCCTGGCCATATTTTTGCTCGTCACTGCTGATGCGTTTGAAATCGTAAACCAAAGTGGTGTCAGGTTTGACCGACGTCAGGTAGGGCTTGTCAAACAACAACGAAGCGACCGTCTCGGGCTCGGTGGCAAAGGCGGAGCTGGCAAACGTCAACCCAAACACAATCGTGATAACGGACAGAACTCTCGTGACTATATTTAGTTTCATCTTGTAGTATCTTTCCGGCGTATCGGGGCTGAACAAGGCAACAGACCAGCACAGTTGTCTGACCGCATCAAGGCATCAATTCGCACCCAAACGCTGAATTCTGTCATCTGGTGAGTTGGTTTTTACGTAAGCGGTTCACGCCGGGTGGAAATGTTCAAAGGACCCCAGGTTGCTGTTGTGGCAACCGGATCGGATGTGATGTCGACAATCGCCAGCATTGTAGCCGAGTTGATCTCCGTCGTCGGGCTGTCCATGAACTCCCCGGCCATGGTTGTGTCGCAACCGGTCATCCGGCAACTGGACGCAAGCGAACTGCAGCACAAGGTATGTGGCAAGCCGTGCAGGGTGTTGGCCTGGTACGGCCCGGACGGCATCATTTACATAGACAAGCGTGTTGATCCCAGGCGCAACATTGTGGCCAGGGGTATTCTGCTGCACGAACTGGTACATCATGTGCAGCGCGAAGCCCGCGGCGGCAACGCCACGGACTGTGTGGAATGGTTGAAACGGGAACGCCAGGCTTACCGGATTCAGGCCCAGTGGCTGTTTGACAACGGCATCGATGCTTCACCGCTGATCTGGCAGGTGCGCACCGTCAGGTGCAATCCCGACGCATTCGGCAAGCAACCAACGACAGAGCAAAACTGATACCGGCCTGGTTGGTTCCGGCAGGTCACGGCCGTGTAAACATGAAGCCCTTGCCGCGCACGGTGCGAACACAGGCGCGGGCATCAGGCCCCAGCGTGCCGAGCTTGCGACGCAGATATCCGATATAGACGTCGACCACATTGATTGCCACGCCGCCCTGGGCATGCCAAAGCGCATCGAATATCACCTCGCGGGACAATGGCTGTCCTTCGTTTCGCATCAGGTACAGAAGCAGGTCGGCCTCCCGCTCGGTCAACTCAGTGCGATTGTCTTCAAATCTCACTTCCCTGATTGCCCGCTCATAGGCGAGGCGGCCATGGCTAACCACATCGCCGTCATTGTCAGGGGTATCTTCCGGCCGCCTGCGCTGCTGCGCGGTGATACGTGCCAGCAGTTCCTCAAACGCAAACGGCTTTACGACATAATCATCCGCTCCTGCCGACAATCCATCGACCCTGTCATTCACCGCATCGCGTGCCGACAGCATGATGATGGTGGCCGCATGATCCTGGTTCCTGAGATTCCGGCACACATCCAGCCCTGAACAGCCCGGCAGCATGACGTCCAGAACAATCACATCGAAATGGTTGTGGCGCACGTTTTCCAGGGCAGTCTCACCACTTGCCGCATGCATTGTCGCAACGCCTTCCGCCTTGAAATTCCGCTGCAGCAGGGAGGCAATATCCGGGTCATCTTCTACGATGAGAACCTTCACGTCGTCTTGTCCTGATCAATTGATCCGCTCATGAGTGGCAAGGTGACATGGACAGTAACTCCCGGTCCATCCACATTATTGCCAAGTGAGATGGAACCCGAATGTTCCTCGATCACCCACTTCGCCAAATTGAGGCCAATGCCAAAACCGTCGCCTTCTGTTTCGGCCTGCAGGTTGTCACCGCCGGCTCGGGTGAAGCGCTCAAACACATGCGGCAGGCTGTCTGGATCAATGCCGCGCCCCTGGTCTTCGACCGTGATCACTGCATTTTCGAGCTGTTGCGAAACGTTGATCCTGATCAACGTTTTTTCCGGCGAGTTCTTCACCGCATTCACGATCAGCCCGCCCAGCACCTGGCGCAACCAGTCATAATCCCCCAGGATGGCCAATTCTCCCGATACCGCTGCAAGCTTCAGTTCAACGCCGCGGCGCTTCGCCGGCCTGGTTTCGTCGCCGACTGCATCGCCAACCACCTGGTTGAGGTCAATGCGCGTCGACGACAGATCAAGCCGCCCGCTTTCAGACCGTGCCACCCTGAGCATGTCGTCGACCCGGCGGCGCAGTTCCTGCACCCGGCCCAGTATGGTCTCGAACGACTGCCGCATGTCGGCAACACCGGGGCGGGCCTTGGCATTGAGATTGTACTCGGCCTCTCCCTGGACAACGGTCAAAGGCGTGCGCAGTTCGTGACTGATGTCTGAGAAGAAACGGCGCCGGTTGGTGTCGATCTTTTCCAGTTTTTCGTTGGCCTGGCGAAGGTCAGCCGTTTGCCGGTCAACCGTTTCCTGCAAGTCCCGCTGGGCGGTTTTCAGCACGTCTTCACGCGCAGCCAGACTACCGGCCATCATGTTGAACCGGCGCATCAGGTCGGTCAGCTCATCGTGGCCGGTCGGATTGAGCCGTGTGGTCAGCTTTCCCTCGGCAATTGCTTCGGCGCCCTGAACCGTTTCGGCAATGCGTCTGAGCAGTGGCAGTCCGAAGCGAAAATAGATCAACAGCGACAACAATACTGTTGCGCTGACCAGGGCAATGGCTATGGCGATAAAGCGTTCGCGCAGACTTGCAATCCGGCGATGCATGGTAGCTGACAGCTGTCTTTCATTGTCAATCGCCTGAAACAGAATGGGCGAGATGCCGATGCCAAACGCATTCAATGCCCCCTGCCCGCTTGCCGCGCTGGTACTTTCCGCCAGCGCACTGCCCATGGATCTGTGCAGGTTATCGAACTGGGCCTTCATGCGCGACAGGTTCAGGCCTTTCGTCGCCGCTGCGGACTTGTCATCGCCGGTCTCGCTATCGACTTCCAGCACGTTGAGTGACAGCAGGCGGGTGAATGTCCGCCGGACCGGTTCATAGGCCTGGTTGATCTGCTTACGCGCCAGCTCGCGATTGGCTTGCGGTGCAATGGCTGCGCTTGCAGCATCGCGGTACTCGCTGAGACGGCTGGCCAGCACGAGATATGTCTCGATGCGGATTTGCGCTGCCTGTGCTTTGTCGACCAGCTGTTGTGAACTGGTCAGTCCATAAGTCAGCAGCGCGGCGGAAATGGCGCTTATCACCGCAGCACTGAGCAGCAACAGCAACACCCTGGTTCGCAACGACCCCAGTTGCGAAACTCTGCTGCCGTTCATCGGTCTGCGACACTGGCGATGAAGTTGCCAAACGCCCGGGGACCGTCGCCCACCGTCACGCTTGTGGTCACCTCAAGTGTCTCCGCATCAATGCGGCTGAGCGTATTGTCGAACCAGTTTGCGACCAGAACACTGCGCCCGTCTGATGCCACTGCTATGCCTTCGGGATATTCACCAGTCTCCAGTGTTGCCAGCACCTGCAGCGTGGCCTCATCGAACACCGTCACCGTGCCGCCATACTGGTTGGTGGCGAACCCTTTGCCCTTTGCAAAAGCAACGGCATAAGGATGGTCACCCACCTTGACCGTGCCGACCGCCTCGCGCTTCCTGATATCGATGACCGTAAGTGAATTGGAGCCGACGTCTGCTGTCATCAGCCTGTTGCCGTCTGGCGTGAAGGTTATCCCGAACGGCCGCTCGCCGGTCCCGACAGTCGCGACCTTCTCGTGGCTGTGTGCATCAAACAGCGTGACCTGGTTGCTGTCGCGGTCTGCACTTGCCAGTAACGAGCCGTCGGGCGAAACCGCCAGCCCGGATGGAGATTTCCCGGTCTTCAGTGCCGCCTTGATGTCACCATTGTCCGCATCAATTACGAAAACCTGATGCTCGTACCAGTCAGCGACATAGACATGACTGCCGTCAGGATGGATGGCGACACCAAGCGGTCCACCACTCAGATGAACGCGTTTTACGACCTCGGCGGACATGGTATCCAGAACCGTCAGGTACTTGCCCTCCGGGCTCGTGACGTATGCACGCCTGCCATCCGGCGACACCACAACTCCAGCGGGGTTGCCTCCGACCTTGATCGTCGTTTTGACCTGCATGGCCGCAACATCGACCACACTCACATCATCACTCGACTGGTTGGTGACAAACGCAAGATCACGCGCCAGCCCGGCATTTGCCGTTGCCCAGGCAACAACAAAAGCAGCCAGGGCCGCACGCGCTGATCGCAGCAGGAGCAAAATCAACTCCCGCCGTTCTCGAGTTCCTTTTTGAGGGCATCAAGCCCGCCGCGGTAGACACCGCTGACAGCCTTGATCGCTGCCGCTTCGTTCAGCTCCGGCGGCGGATCATTGTTCGGGTAGCCGCGATAAAAGGCACCGCGCCATTCAACCAGGGTCTTCTCGTCGCCCATCGGCTTGACGGTCAGGTGGGACGAGTAATTGGTTACCGGCAGCACTTTCACATCAACCTTGTTGATACGATAGGAATAGCTCATTTTCTCGGTGCTGTATTTGTACAGCTCTTCGTCGATTGTAGCCGTCCCGTCGCCCTGCAGGGTGAGGACACGTTTGGCGCCGATGTCGTTGCCGTTATTGCCTTCGGTCTTGGCAACGGCAGGATGCCACGACATGTCCTGGAAATTGCCGATACGCGCCCAGACCTTGGCGGACGGCACATTGATCTCGACTGTTTCGGTGTGCTTCTTCCGTGTCGGGCCATGTGCGACAGCCAGTGACGCCATTGCCACAAGTGCCACACCGGTCACTACGCTACGCCTGACAATACTCATCCATTCCTCCCTGCGGTTTTTTATTATCCTGATCGGGCAAGCCGATGTCTCGCCACGTCGAAGACTAAACATGCTCGCTTGAAATTGCCACAACAACGTCCCGCCGGACCTGTGCTGCCAGTACACAATGCCGCCTGTTTCGTCAGATAACCTCATTCCGCAAGATGGGAATTAGTCTCACGTAGTATTCAACTACTACCGCAGGCAATCGCTTATGACGAATGCTGTTGCCGGTCGGCTTCTATAAAAAATAAAGCGGGAGGAATACCGAAATGCGCAATACACTAATTGCATGCCTTTTCTTGGCAAGTACTTCACTGGCAACGGCCCAGACAACGGACAATCTCGAAAAGCTCAGCAAGTTCCAGTCAACCGGTGTTACTGAATTCACCTTCATTGAACAGACCGGCAAGAACGCTGATGCGATCAAGAAAACTCTTGAAAAAATCAAGTTGCCCGCCGGATTCAAGATTTCTCTGTATGCCATTGTGCCCGACGCCCGTCACATGGCGGTCGGTCCACAGGGCATCGTGACATTTGTCGGCACCCGCAAGACCAAGGTCTGGTCGGTTACCGACCGCAACAAGGATCGCGTAGCTGACGAAGTGAAAGACTTCGCGCCATCGCTGTCCATGGCGATTCCGAATGGTCCGTGCTTCTCGCCGGATGGTTTCCTGTACATTGCCGAACAGAACCGTGTGCTGGTCTACCCTGCGGCCGAGTTCTTTTACGAGAGCCCCGACGTGGCCGCGTTCAACGTGTTCAAGGCCGGCGCGCTGGTTCCAAAATCCGAAGAAAGCTACAATCACACAGCACGCACCTGTCGAATTGGCCCCGACAAGAAGCTCTACATATCACTTGGGCAGCCCTTCAATGTTGCGCCCAAGGAGAAACTCGATCTCTACAATGAACAGGGCATTGGCGGTATCATCCGCTCCGACACCGACGGCAAGAACCGCGAAGTCTACACCTACGGCGTGAGAAACTCCGTCGGCATGGACTTCAATCCCGCCAATGGCGAGCTCTGGTTCACCGACAATCAGGTGGACGGCATGGGCGATGATATTCCACCAGGTGAGCTGAACCGGCAAACGTCCATGGGCCAGAACTTCGGTCACCCCTGGTATGGCGGCGGTACCGTGCGCACCAACGAGTACAAGGGTGAAGAGCCACCGGCTGACATCGTGCACCCTGCCGTTGAAATGGACGCACATGCCGCCGACCTTGGCATGGCGTTTTATTCCGGCAGCCAGTTCCCGTCCAAATACAAGGGTGGCATTTTCTCCGCCCAGCACGGATCGTGGAACCGGACCACGCCAATCGGGGCACGGGTCATGTTCACGGCCGTCAACGAAGATGGCAGCGTTGGTGCCACCGAGGTGTTTGCCGATGGCTGGCTGGACAGCAATGGCGAATATCTGGGCCGGCCCGTCGATGTCGCACAATTGCGCGACGGCTCGATCCTGGTATCCGATGATCTTGCCGGAGCGGTTTACCGCATCTCCTACGGCGAGTAGCCGTTCGTGAGGAAATCGGCCGCCGGTCCCGATTTATTCGGACCGGCGGCCTTTACAGTTTATGTTCAGGCACAGTGTGAAAAGGTCCATGCCAATGCGTAGTTTGGTTGTCCCGGTATTGATGGTTCTCGTTTCGGTAACGCCGGCAAGTGCGGATTCCGAGGCCGGCAAGAAAATGGCAAAACAGAAATGCCAGGTCTGCCATGGGATCGACGGCATCGCCAAAATCCCGATAGCGCCCCATCTTGCCGGCGAAAGCCAGATTTACCTGGAAACCCAGTTGAAGGCGTTCCGGAGCGGCAAGCGCGAACACGAGATGATGACCGTTGTTGCGAAGGGTTTGAAAGACGGCGAGATCACCAGCCTTTCGCAATGGTACAGCTCCATAAAAATAACAGCCACTATGCCGGAATAGGCGCGCCGCCAACTCGGCGTTTGCTATTCTCAACCTACATGGCAATTTGAATTCCAAGACGAAATACCCCAAGGGAGAAAACTTATGAAAACCCGTGCAGCTGTTGCATTTGAGGCGGGTAAACCGCTGGAAATCGTCGAAGTGGACCTTGAAGGTCCCAAGGCCGGCGAGGTGCTGGTCGAGGTCAAGGCGACCGGCATCTGCCACACTGATGAGTTCACCCGCTCCGGCGATGATCCAGAAGGTGCGTTTCCCGCCATTCTGGGCCATGAAGGCGCCGGTGTGGTGTTAGAGGTCGGGCCCGGCGTGACCTCGCTGGAAGTGGGCGATCACGTGATCCCGCTGTACACGCCGGAATGCCGCGAGTGCGAGTACTGCCTCAACCCGAAAACCAACCTGTGCCAGAAAATCCGCTCCACGCAGGGCGCCGGCCTGATGCCGGACGGCACCAGMCGGTTTTCCTACAAGGGCGAGAAG